>JBKPDV010000081.1:0-29554 GCA_046728075.1 Acidobacteriota bacterium
CGGTGGTCGTGTCGGCGCTTTCGGAGATCGTGTAGTCGACATGCGCCCGGTAGTGTCCCTTACCCTGGAGCTTCTCCCTTTTGTTCTCCACGTACTGAAGGACCAGGTCCTCGTCGAAACCCTGGGCCTCGATCAGATCGCGAATATCGCGGCGCAGCGTGCCCGGCTTGATCCCGCGCCCCTCGAAAAGGATCTGGTTGCCGACGAAGATCCGGTAGACGGGCATGATTCGGCCGTCGTCGGTCGGTTGAGCGGCGATGAGCTCGACGGACCCCTTCCACCGCGCGTTCTTGTGGAGGAAGGCGGTCATGCGCACGGCGGTGGCCTTTGCTTTGGCCTCGGTATAACCGTCCCCAGGCTTCAGCTTCGAGCGCGCGGAGAGCTCCGCCGCGGTGAAGGGCTTGGTCTCGCCGTCGAAGAAGAGCTTCGCGACCCGGGCTCTCGCGCCCGGCTCGAGTCGGTAGACGACCGCGGCGTCGAACGTCTTTCGGTCGAGTGTGACCTTCGCCGTCACCTGAGCCTGAAGAAAGCCGTCCTGTTGAAGCCGCCGACGCAACGCCGCGGCGCCGTCGTCCACCTCGGACTGTTCAAATGTCGAACCTTCGCCGAAAGGCAGCGCGCGGCGCAGCTCTTCTCGGGAAAAGGGAAGGCTCCCGGAAAACTTCAAGGGCCTCACTCGAAAGGCGCGGAAAAGATGGACGGTGACGGCGGCGCCGGTGCCCTCCGGACGCGCCTCGATCTCCACGTCCGAGAACTCTCGCGTGGCAAAGAGGTTGCGAATCGTGGCCCCGGTGTCCCTTTCGGTCAGCGGGCGGCCCATCTTGATCTCGATCAGGCGCGTCACGCGGCCGGGGTCGGCCGGGCCGTCCGACGTGTAGGCGACCGAGACGACGTCTTTGCCGTAGAGCGCCGGCAGCGTCTCCTCCGGCGTCTGGGCACCGAGAACCAGGGCTCCCAGAAGGAGAATCGCCGGGACGAGCGAAGCACGAGCCCTCCCCGGGCCCCGGACTGTCGACTGTCGATGCTCCTCTGCGAAGCAGCGCCCTGCTTCGAAGCACGAGCTGGGGACTGTCGACTTCACTCAGTACCGCTGCCGGCGGCGGACGTCGAGCCGGTAGATGCCGTTCTCGTCTCGCTGCGCGCGCAGGACGACGGAGTTGGAAATGCGCCACTCGATCAGGAAAATCGGCTGCTTGCTCGTCTCAAACGACTGCGAGTAGACGAAGAGAATGTCGGGCGTGATCTGCTTTCCGATCGTCGATCGGAAGTCCGTGAGCTGCCCGCCCGTGAAAACCGGATCGATCTCGAACCGCTCGAGCTTCAGGACCCGCTGCGCCGGGCGCGTCAAGACGCTCGTGGCCGCGCTCCCGACGATCTGGCCCGTGGCGCTGACGAGCGACGTGGAGGAGTCGGCTTCGGGGCGACCCGAAGGCGCGGACCCCGTCAGCAGGAGCGCCAGAATCGTTTCGTCGGGCAACGGGGGATCCGAGGAGAAGGTCGTCTGGATCCGCGGCCACGCTCCGACGAGGCTGACGATCAGGTCGTACCCCTTCACCTCCGCCCTGGCGTGGATGTCGATGATGGGCGCGAACCCTCGAGCGTTGGCGAACGTGATCGTCCCGGATTCGATGTCATAGCGGACGTCGCGGAACGTGACCCGCCCTCCTTCGTCGAGTACGATCTGGCCCAGCAGAATCGGATCCGCGACCGTGCCTCGCGCGATCAGGTCGACGGTGCCCGTCAGCCGCGCGAGGTTGTTGCGGACTTCCAGAGAGGCCGAGGAGACGATGCGGACTTCCAGGCTCGTTTTCAGTTTCCAAGGGTCAGGCAGGGCTCCGCCCGACGGACGGCTGCGAGCGAGGAGGTCGGAAAGCCCTATGTCGAAGTCCTTCGAATAGGTTCCGCGCAGCAGCACGACTTCGCCGCGCACGGTGTTGCCCGACGGGCCGCCCGTCGCGACCAGATCCGCGTCCGCGACCAGGCGGAAGTCCTGCATGGCGGGCAGGCGGACGTGACGTCCCTGCACGGAGATGCGGAACTCTTCGAGCGAGAGAGCGGCGAAGACGAAGCTGCCTCCCACGGAGACGTCACCGCCCCCGAAGTGCGCCCGCCCCTCCAGGTCTCCCCGAGACTCGTGGAACGTCACGCTCGCCTGGACGCCGTCGAGAATCTGCCCCAGGCTGGTCAGGCGATACTTGCCGTTCTCGATGCGCAACGAGCCGGAAAGCGCCGGTTTCGCAAGCGTTCCTCCCGCCTTGAGATCCACGGCGAGCTTGCCCTGCAGCGCCACGTCCGGCAGCGCCAGCGCCAGGACACTCGCGTCCAGCGTCCCGGAGACGGCCAGGGCAACGGCTACCGGCTCGGCTCCGACGGCGATGCTTCCGTTGATCTTGAGAGCGGTGCCCTCGCCGACCGCGGAGAACTCCTGAAAGACGAGCTTTCCATCCCCGAGTGACATCCGCACGGTGCCCGAGGTCGCGAGGATTCCGGGGCGCTCGGGCAGGTCGAGTCTCGCCCGGGTGACCGTGAAGGTTCCGGAGGGAAACTCTCCGGGCTTGGAGGGAAGCGTCAAGTTTCCCTCCATCGCGAGGGAACCCCCGCGGCCGGGCGGCACGTCGAGCGGCGTGAAAAGGAAGAGGCCGGTGAGATCCGCCGCGTCCAGCGAAACGTCCACCTTCGCCGGGGATCCAAAGACGTCGCCGCGCGCCGTCAAGATCCACCTGCGCTGGACCTCCACCGTCGCGTCGAGAACTCCCCTCTTCATGTGCACGACCGCGCGAGGCTCGAGCTCGTTGGGCACCGGGTGTGCGAAGAAGCGCGCCTGGGACAGCGAGGCCGTCAGTTCCAGATCCGGGTGGTCGAGGGAGCCGCCTCCCGAGAGCTGGAAAGAGAGCCGGCCGCTGACGTCTCGCGCGAGGCTCTGTGCGGCATGGATGGACTCGATCGGAACGGCGTCGCCGGCGGCCCGCACTTCAAATGTCTTATCTGCGATGTTGACTGCCGCTGAGCCGCGCACCAGGCCTCCGCCGAACTCGGCGTTCACATCGTCCAACGCGAAGCGCCCGGGTGTGAAACGCACCGTCGCCCGCACCAGCGGAATCTTTTCTCCCCAGACCGTGGCATCCGCGAGCTCGATCGGCCCCCCTCCCGTCAGCGCCTCGGGAGTTCCGGAGACCGGGAAGCTACCGGTCACCAACCCTTCAATCGGATAGTGAAAGTCCAGATACTGGAGCAGACGGGCGATCGGATACCGGCGAGCGGCCACGGCCAGGTCAAAACGAGGTTGCCCGGGCACGATGCGATAGCGCGCCATTCCCTCGAGCGACAGCGTCGAGTCTCCCTCGTAGACTCTCAGCGGCCGGAAGAAGAAGGCTCCGTCCCGCATCTGCACCGCGCCGCGGACGCTGCCGAAGGGGACATTCGCGTACCGGGCTTCCTCGGCGGAAATCTGCACCGCGGCGTCCGGGTTGTCCCAGGTTCCGGCGACGTGTCCCTGGATTTGCCCCGAGCCCGCCAGTCCGAGCGGCTCCGGCTTTCCCCCCGTCGCCGCCAGGAAGTTCTGAAAGAGCCGGTCCACCTCCGAGAGATCCCGCGACTTCAGATTGATGTCGAAGTCCGGCTGCCACTGTCCGATCTTCAAACCTCCGGTGAGCTCCAACGTGGACTGGGGAAACCGAAAGTTGACTCCTTCGAAGTTCATCCGGCCATTCACCACTGCCAACGCACCCTCGGCGGCGGTGGGAATTCCGAAGCGGCCCGGCACGAGCGAAACGGACGGCCCCGATTGGATCTGGATAAGACCGCCGCCATTCGCGCGCTCGAGGCCGCCCTCCTGCCACCGCAGACCCACCTGCAACGAGGCGGCGCCGGAAAGGCCGGTGCCTTTCAGACCGAGGTCTCCAAAGAAGCGCTCGACGGAGACTCCCTTGCCTTCGATCTCGAGCGTCATGGGTTGGACCTTGCCCGTCAAATTCGCGATCCGCAGCACACCGTTCGCGCGTCCCCCGGCGTAGCCCGCCTGCTCGATCTCGGCGACCAGCACTTCCGGCCGAGCGACGACAGTGGCCGCGACGTCTTCGAACGGGAACTGGCCCATGCGCGCGCGAGGAGCGGTGACCTTGGCCGTCACCAGGAAGCCACCGTCCGAGGGGATCTCGATTTGCGCCCGAACACGGGCGCTGCCCGAAAAACCAAGCGGAGAGCGGAAGATGCGTTCGATCTCCTCCGCGACGACCACGCCGGCCGCGGTCAAAGACGTGCGCGGCTTGTCGAGGTTCTCCACCTCCCCGGTGACCTGAAGCTGCCCGAAGGACCCGGCCAGACGCAGATCGTCGACCGTGACGCCCCGGTGCGGGTCCAGCAGGAAACGGGCGGAGATCTCGGCGACGAGTGGCTCGGCGTTGGGCAGTTGAAGGGTGGCGCGACGCGCGAGAAACCGGCCCTCGTGGCGGTCTCGCGAAAGCGCGACCAGTTCGGCCGTGAAGTCATCGAAGCGGCCGTCGACGCCCGCCCGCCGCCCTTCGAACTCCAGGGTTCCCTGCTGGACCAGAACCGAGCCGATGGAGATCTTCAGGCCCCCTTTGGACGGTCCGGACAGCCCGGGCGGCAGATTGAATCGGCCGTCGCCGGATTGGAGGAGGCGGATCCGCGGCCGCACCGCCAGGATCCGGCCCACGCGAAGCTCGTTTCCGACGAGAGAGACTCCGCCGCCGATGGAGACCTCGTCCACCTGAAGCAGCGGCTGGTCCGGCGGAAGCTGGAGCGCCGGATCATTCCCGATGCTTACGTTGGCGAGGCGCACGGAAGGAGGAAAGAAGCGCAGGTCCACCGTTTCGAAGGAGACGGGCGCCCCGAGCGCCTGGGTCAGGCGCGATTTCGAAATGCCCTGGACCAGGTTCTGAAAACGATCGGACTTCCAGATCGCGTATCCGGCCAGAATGAGAAAGAGCAGGAGAAACGAGTAGAGGCGGACCGCCGACAGGCGATGTGCGTGGACTCCTTCCGTGGGACCGAGGTTCTTGGCCATCGTCAAGCGACCCGAACGGAGAGCGGAACAGACGGGTTCAACGGATCCGGTCGCCGGTCAGACGCCCCATTTGAGCTTCTCGGCCAGCTTGTCGAAGTGGTCCGCCTCGGGAGGGCGCAGAAGCGTCGCCGAGGAAGCGCTCTGGCGCACGAGGACCTCCGTCCCCGTTCCAATCGGAAAGCCCTCTTGCCCGTCGAGCGTCAGCCGCACCCCGGTCCGGCTCCCCTCGACGACCCGCAATCCAATCGGGAGCGAAGACGGCACGACCAGGGGCCGTTGCGAAAGCGTGTGGGGGCAGATCGGAGTCACGACGAGGGCCGGCAGCGACGGATAGAGCACGGGACCTCCCGCCGAAAGGTTGTAAGCCGTCGACCCGGTCGTGGTCGCGACGATCACGCCGTCGCCGCGAAAGCGGGAAACGGCCTTGCCGCCCACCCACACCGAGAACGTCGCAATGCGCGCGATGGCCTCCTTGTGCAAAACGGCATCGTTCAGAGCCCGATAACGCCCGCGATACGGCCCCGCCGAGACCCGGACGTCGAGCCGGCGGCGCCGATCCTCGCGGAAGCCTCCGCCGAGAATCTCGGTCAACCGCTCCAGGACCTCGGCTCGCTTCAACCCCGCCAGAAACCCGAGGACGCCGACATTCACACCCAGAACCGGAGTGGACGAGGGAGTCTCTCGGGCGACCGACAACAGGGTGCCATCGCCGCCGAGTACGAAGACGAGGTCAGCGGCGCGCGCCAGCCGGCGGCGGGAAATTCCCCCCTCGCGTCCCCTCGCCTTCGCGGTGTCGACATCCATCAGGATCTCGAGCTTCCGCCGGGCCAGCTCCTCTTCGAGCAACGCGGTCAGCCGGAGGGCCTCCTTCGAGAGGACCTTCGCGACAAGACCGATCCGGCGATATCGACGTGGACGCCGGGCACGCGAACCCTTCATCCGGCTCAATTTACACGAAGAGCGAGCGGTTTAAGACCGGCAGTTGGAGAACCGTCACGCCCCTCACGTTCCCCGGTTGTCCGGTCTGTCGCGGAAGGCGAGAAGGAACTCGCGATTCCCGCGCGCGCCCAGGATCGGCGAAGCGAGCTCTCCGAGGACGTCGAGAGACAACTGCTCACCGAACCGCGCGATTTCCTCGACGACGCGCTCCTGAATTTTTGCCGAGCGAATGACTCCGCCGCGGGGAACCTCCCCCCGGCCCGCCTCGAACTGTGGTTTGACGAGCACGATCAGACGCGCGCCGGGCGCGAGCAGTTTCCGCACTCCGGGCATCACCAGACGCAAGGAGATGAAAGAAAGGTCCATGACCGCGAGATCGATTGACTCCGGCACATGCTCGACAGAGATCCGTCGCGCGTTCAAGCCTTCGACGACGACGACTCTGGTGTCGCCCCGAAGCTTCGCGTCCAGCTGGCCGCGGCCGACGTCGACCGCGTAGACGCGTTTCGCGCCGCGCTGGAGCAGGCAGTCGGTGAAGCCGCCGGTCGAGGCTCCCACGTCCAGGCACACCAGCCCCGACGGATCGATCCGAAAGCCATCGAGAGCGGCGGCGAGCTTGACTCCTCCGCGCGAAACGAAGGGATGCGCGGGCCCCGAGACGCGGATGGCTGCCTCCGTGTCGACTTGCGCACCCGCCTTGTCGGCCCGGCTCCCCTCCACCTCCACGAGGCCCGCAAGGATGACGGCCTGCGCCTTCTCCCGGGTCGGTGCGAGGCCTCGGGAGACGAGGAGAAGATCGAGTCGGAGCTTCGGCATCGCAGCTCTCAGCTGTCAGCTGTCAGCTGTCAGCTTCGAACGTGACCATCACCTTTACCGAGCCCTCCGGATCGCGGGCGCGCGCGAATGCCTCGGGCGCGCGCGCGATCGGGAACCGATGGGTGACGAGATCGGCGACTGGCACGTTTCCGGAACCGATCAGCTCCAAGGCCTCGCGTGTGTCGGTGGGTCCGCAGGAATAAGAAGGGACGAGGCTGACCTCCCGGAAGTAAAGCTCGTACGAGGAGAGGGCGAGCGTCTCCTCAGGAGGGGCCATCGTAAAGAGAAGCAGCGTGCCTCCGGGAGCCACTCGCGCCGCAGCCTGCTGGATGACATCGCTTTTGCCGGGGCAGACGAACACGACGTCGAAACTCCCTTCTGGCTTCTGGCTGGAGATGTCGACGAGCTCGTCGGCCCCGCCGCGTTGCGCCGAGTCGAGCCGAGATCGGACTCGATCGGCGCCGGCGATTCGGGCGGCTCCTCGCGCTTTCGCCAGACGGACGGCCAGTTGGCCAGCCGATCCCAGTCCAATGACCAGAATCGACTGGCCGGCGGCCAACCGCGCCCGCGCCATCGCTTTGACGACCGTCGCGAGAGGCTCTGTCCAGGCCGCTTCCTCGTTGGACAGGTGCGCCGGAGCCTTCAGCGTGTCGCGCGACAGGTTGTCGGCCGGGATTCGAACGTACTCCGCCATCCCTCCCGGATCGAGGCGCGAGGAGCGCCACGCGGCGCAATGCACGTACCTGCCGGCGCGGCATTGCTCGCAGGCGAGGCACGGCGCGTGATGGTGCGGGACCACCCGGTCGCCGGCGGCGAAGCCCTGCACGCCGCTGCCCACCTCCACGATCTCGCCCGCGATCTCATGGCCGACGACCGTGCCCGCCTTGCGCCTCACGTACCAATCGAGCAGATCGGAGCCGCAGATTCCCGCGGCCGACGGGCGAAGCAGCGCTTCGCCCGGTCCGATCGTCGGGATCTCTCGATCAACGACAGAAACGGACCCGTCCGGCTGAATCTCGACGGCCTTCATCGAAAGGATTGAATCATCGATTCAAGGCATCGATATGACGTACCGGATTCCCTCGCCGCGGCGGTGAGCGTCGAGCAAGCGCGGAAGCTCGGAAAGGCCGCCGCGGCCACTGATCAGGGGACGCGGATCGAGGTCGCCCGAGGCGAGTGCCTGGAGGGCCGCGCGGGCGTCGTCGGGCGTGTAGTGAAACGACCCCACGAGCGAAATCTCGGAATAGTGGAGGCGGCCCGCATCGAAGCAAACGCGGGCCCGAGGAGCGCATCCCCCAAAAAGGAGGACCTGTCCGCCTGGAGAAACGAGGCCGGCCAGACGCTCCCAGACCTCCGCGCTGCCCGTGCAGTCGACGGCGAAGTCCGCGGCAAAGCAATCCGGCGGGCCGCCGGAGACATCGAGCGTCTCCGCGCCGAGCGTGCGCGCGAACGCCAGCCTGTCGGGGCGCCGTCCGGCTACTGTCGCCCGACCGCCGCGCCACCGGACGACGAGCGCCCAGAGAAGCGCGAGCGCTCCGGAGCCGTAGATCAGGAATCGGTCCCCGCGATGCGAAAGACGATTCCAACCGTGCAACACCGACGCGAGCGGATCGAGAAACGCGGCGACCTCGTCCGGCATGGCGGACGGGATCACGTGAAGATTGGACAAGACAACAGGAGCGGGCACGCGCAGGAACTCCGCAAACGTCCCCCACGTCCGTTCCGCGTGACCCGCAGCGCAGAGATTCGGCAGGCCTCGGCGGCACTCCTCGCAGGAACCGCACGGGCCCGACACTCCCGGCACGACCCGGTCACCTACGGAGAACTCACTCACTCCCTCACCGACTTCCACGATCTCGCCGCACCCCTCGTGTCCCATCGTCACCGGCAGCGCGATCTGCGCGTGTCCACGCGAGAGCAGTTTCAGGTCAGTCCCGCAAGTCAGAGCGGTTCGAACCCTCAGCACGACCTCTCCGGGACCCGCGCGCGGCACCGGCAGATCGCGCAGCGAGAACTCTCGGACGGCGCTCTGGACGAAGGCCTTCATTACGACGCCCTGCTTCCGATAAAGCGAGCCAGGTCGGGAAGGCGACCCCCTCCGTGCGGGAGCGCCGTCGCCGCGGCCACGGCTTCCGCGATCTTCTCTTCGAGCATCGCCCGCGAGCGCTCGAGGCCCCAGATTGCGGGAAAGGTCGCCTTCCCGGCCGCCGCGTCCTTTCCCGAGGACTTCCCGAGAGTGGCCGCGTCTGCCTCCACGTCCAGCAGATCGTCCTTGATCTGGAAGGCCAGACCGATGGCCCGTCCGTAGGTGTCGAGCCGCTCGACTTCGGTGTCTTTGGCAAAAGAGAGCAGACCGCCGGCCTGGAGCGAGCAGCGGATGAGCCGGCCGGTCTTGCTCTCGTGAATCGACAGGACGAGCTCCGGACTCGGATCGGAAATCTCCTCGGCCTCGAGATCCGCCACCTGCCCTCCGATCATGCCCGTGGTTCCGATCGCGTCGACGACCGCATTCACGACCGCGAGCTTTGCCGCGTCGTAGCGTTTCTCTTCCGGATAACGGACGAAGACGCCGAGCCCGTGAGTCAGGAGGGCATCCCCCGCGAGAATCGCCATCGCCTCGCCGAAGACCACGTGGCAGGTCGGAACACCTCGCCGCAGATCGTCATTGTCGAGCGCGGGCAGGTCGTCGTGGATCAGCGAGTACGTATGGATCATTTCCAGACCGCACGCCGCAGGGAGGATCGCGCCGAGGTCTCCCCCGAGGGCCTCCGCGGCCGCGAGGCAAAGAATCGGTCGAAGCCGCTTGCCGCCCGCAAAGAGTGAGTGCCGCACGGCGCGGTGCAGCTTCTCCGGCCACGCGTTTCCGGGCGGAACCAGAAGCTCGAGCGCGCGCTCGACCTCCGCCTTGCGGGCGGCGAGGTACTCCGCAAGACTCTCAGGCGCGATCGTCGTCCTCGTCCGAGTCCTCGGCTTCCCCGGATTCGAAGGGAACGGTCTTCCACTCCCCCGCGGATTCCTTCAGGACGATCTCGACGGATTTCTGCACCTCGGTCAGCTTCGCATCGCAGAAACGCGCGAGCGACATCCCTTCGCGAAAGAGCTCGAACTGCTGCTCGAGGCCGAGCTCGTCGGACTCGATCTGGGCGACGATCGTCTCCAGACGCTCCATCGCCTCCTCGAAGGTCGGATCCTTCTTGACGCGAACCGCCATCCCTACTTCCTTTCCTGCTCGGGGTCGAACATGGGGATTTGATTCTCCGCCGGCGCGGTTTCTTCGCCGAAGAGCGGAGCATCCTGCCGCGGCACTCCCGTCGCGCGCACGACCGCACGGATCTCCCCCTCGTGCAGGCGGACGCGAATCCGGTCTCCCATCTTCACGTCTTCCGCGGACCGGAGGGCGGACCGGGCGCCTTCGCGGGAGGCCACGGCGTAGCCGCGGGCCAGAATGGCGAGCGGCGAGAGCGCGTTTAGTTTCGCAAGGACCGATCGCAGCCGTTCGTCGCGGCGTTCGAGCCCGCGGCGGCTCCGCTCTTCGAGCAGTGCCATCCGGCGGATCACGGTCTCCCGGCGGCGATCGAGCTCGACGACGCGAGAGAAATCCTCGAGTGAGCGCCTCGCTCGATCCAGGCGAGATGCGTCTCGAGCAGGCCGCCGCTCGAGCGCGACGAGCAGCGCAGACTGGCTCTGGGCGATCCGTTCCCGAAAGTCGCGCAGGCGATATCGAAACTGCAGGAGTCCATCGGCTCGCGCGAGGCCGGACCAGCGAGCGCGGGCGTGGCCGATGCGTCCCTTGACCGCGAGCGCAAAACGCGAGCGCAGGTCTCCGACCCGGCGCGCCAGGTCCTCCTTGCGGGACACGACCTGCTCGGCGGCCGCCGAGGGAGTCGGGCAGCGCAGATCCGCGACGAGGTCGGCGATGGTCACGTCCGTCTCGTGGCCGATCCCGGAGATCGTGGGGATGACGGAGAGCGCCAGAGCCCGAGCGACACGTTCGTCGTTGAAGGGGGCCAGATCCTCGGCCGATCCGCCCCCGCGGGCCAGGATCAGGACGTCGAAGCCTCCCCGTCGGTTCAAGGTCCTGACGGCCTCCGCCACTTCCACGGCCGCTCCGTCCCCCTGTACGCGCACGGGGTAAATCGTGATCGCGAGACCGTCGAAGCGGCGCCGCAGGACCTTCAGCATGTCTCGGATCGCGGCGCCCGCCGGAGAAGTCACGATCGCGATGCGCCGCGAGAGAGCTGGGATCGCGCGCTTGCGGGCTCGGTCGAAGAGCCCTTCCGCCGCGAGCTTCGCCTTCAACTGCTCGAAGGCGAGCTGGAGAGCGCCGGCGCCCACTGGCTCGATCGACCAGGCCTTGAGCTGGAACTTTCCCTGCGGCGTGTAGAGGTCGAGCGTCCCCCTCACCACGACCTCGAGCCCGGACTCCACGCGGAACGGAACCAGGTCCAACTCGGACGCGAAAATGATCACGTTCAAACAACCCGTCTTGTCCTTGAGCGTGAAATAGCCGTGCCCGCCCCGCAGGTCAAACCGCCCGATCTCCCCGACCACCGCGATGTTTCGCCAGTCGGCCTTCAGCCGCAGGCCGACCTCGGTCAGCAGCTCCGAGACCCGGTACGGCCGCGGCCGCGCCGGCGACGGCGCTGCAGGGAAAAGCCGAGAAGACATCGCCGCATTTTACTGCGAGCCGCCGATGCCTCGACTCGAGCAACGGAGGCTCTTCTCAGAAGGACAACGCCGCCGAGAGGGGGTTCGTTAAGGCCCGATTCCGCTTTCGAGAATTGGGTACTGGACTGAGCGAGTCGCGTGCGAGAACGGCACCGCCATCACGAGCAGGGTTGCCATCTCGACTTCGGTGTCGCCCCAGTTGTATTCGAAGAAACCGGCGACGAAGAGGGCGACGCCGGCCATGAGGGATCCGGCGAGCAAAGCCGCCGGGAGGGGCCGTCGTTCGCGCG
Source organism: Acidobacteriota bacterium (assembly GCA_046728075.1). GTDB lineage: Bacteria > Acidobacteriota > Thermoanaerobaculia > UBA5066 > Gp7-AA6 > JBKPDV01. The sequence continues at coordinate 11,740 of JBKPDV010000081.1, forward strand.
AGAGGAGGCGGATGGTCCGCACGAAGAAGAGCGCCATCAACGCGAGATAGGACAGCGCCGCGAAGATGCCGTTCGCTGCCGCGATCTGCAGCGTGTTGTTGTGCAGGTGGGGAACGTGCCACTGTGCGGCGTCGGGATCCCGGTAGAGAGGGTAGTACCTCCTGACCATCTCAGGGCCGATCCCGAAGAGAGGGCTGTCGGCGATCATGCGCTTGCCGGCATGGAGCATGGAGATGCGATCGCGGTTGGTGATGTCCTGGAGGGACGCAATCGAGAGGATGCGCGCGCGGATTGGGCCCGGTGAAAGGAAGAAGACGAGAGCGAGAGCCGGCACGAGCAGCACCAGATCCCGGGGCTTGCGAATCGCGAGGTAGAAGATCACCGCGACGAGCGCGCCCACGTAGGCGTTGCGGGTAAAGGTCAGGAGCATCCCCGCCAGTGGCAGCAGCCCCAGCATCCCGATCCATCGCCATCTCCCCTTCTCCTCGAACGCCAGGCCCAGCAGCACGCACCCCGCGATCATGGTCAGACCGGAATAGGTCATCCAGTGGGAAAGGGTCGCCGTGATGCGGTTCTCCAGATCGTCCCCGCCATGGAGAAACTGCCAGAATCCGATGAGCGCCAGCAGCACTCCGCTCGACCCGAGAGCGAGAAAGACGGCGCGCCCACGCTCGGGCGAATCGAGCAGGTCGATCGCGATCGGGAACATCAGGAAAAGAGAGATTCCGGCCAGGTGCCGGGCGCTCGCTGGCGGATCGCGCGAGAAGAGTGTCGAAAGCGCGATGAAGAGCACCTGCAGACCGAGCAACCCGACTTCCGGGCGGGCGAACACGGCAGACCACCGACGCCGGCGAGCCACGTCCACCAGCCACAGAAGGAGAAGCAGGCCCGCGACGATGTAGGCGGGCGAAATGACGAAAGTGAGAAACGCAAAGACGACGAGAAGCGGGAAAAGGGCTTTCCGGAGTGTCACCCGCTTCGTCTTCCGGCTACCGGTCTTTCCTCTCCCTCACCGGGCTTCCGAGCCCGGCAAGGCTTCGTCGATCAGCATGACGGGGATGTCCGAGACGATCGGGTAGACCAGATCGGCGTCCTTCGAGTAGAGGCCCTGCGTGACGACGGGCTCCTCTCCGCGGAATTTTTCGCGGTATTTCTCCACCAGAGCCCGGCGCGTGGGCTCCTTCAGCTCAATCAACTCGAGCGGGCCCTTGGTCTTCGGGCAGACAAGAATCGCGAGAAGCTCCGGATCGACGGCCATGCGATGATCCTCCGAGGCAATAGTTTAACGGAGGAGGAGCTAACAGCTTTCAGGTTTCAGCCAGTCGGCGGCTTGTTGTTCCGAGCCAGGCGAAAATCCTCATCACGCAGCGTCGGTCGCAGGGCGTATTCTTTCGCACGGCGTTTCCGGACGGGTCCGCATGGATTCGGAGCTGTGAGCTGACAGCTGACAGCTGAAAGCTTCTTGTATGCGCATTCTCAATCTCGTTGCCGGTGAAAAATGGACCGGACCGGCCGCCGTGGTCTACGACCAGACCGCGGCCCTGGTGGCCGCGGGTCTTGAAGTGCAATTTGGCTTTGTGCGCGACAGCCCTCTGGCCGAACGGCTCCTGCCGACGGGTTGGGCCCGGCCGCTCTTCGAGCGTCCTCCCCGCTGGCCGGGGGCCTACGTTCGGGACGTCCGGCGGCTGCGCGAAACCATCCTCCGGGAGAAGTTCGACATCGTCCACGCCCACACGTCGCACGATCATCATGTCGCGGCATGGGCGATCGCGGGCACACGCGTGCCTCTGCTGCGCACCCTTCACCACCTTCGCCATGCCCGTCCGCGAGTGGCGGAGCGAATCGTCTATTTGCGGACCCGCGGCTTCGCCTACGCCAACACCGAGATCGCGGAGGCGTTTCCAACCGGAGGCCCCGTCCACTCTCCAGTCGTGGACACGGAACGATTTCACCCCGGGCCGAAACCGATCGCGACGCTGCGCCGATTCGGTTTGCCCGAGGGCCGGTTCTTGGTCGGGACGATCGGCAAGATGGCCGCCGGGCGTGGTCACGAAGAGGCGATCCACGCGGTCGCCCGGACCGAGGAGTCCGTCGACGGAGTTCATGTCGGGCACGGGGAATGGATGCCGCGGCTCAAGAAATTGGCGGCCTCTCTCCGGACGGGAGACCGAAACTTCTGGACCGGCTACCAGGAAGCGCTGCTTCCCGAGCTCTACCGCTGCTGGGACGCCTTTCTCTTTACCGCCTCCGGTTCGGACCAGGGTCAGCGAGCGATTCTGGAAGCGATGGCTTCGGGTCTTCCGGTTGTCGCGCTCGACCTCCCGGGTGTGGGCGATCTCATCACCGACGAGAAGGAGGGGTTCATCGTCGGCCGCGTGGGAGAGCTGGCGGAACGCCTGGCGCGGCTGGCCCGCTCGCGGGAGCTGCGCGACGAGATGGGCGAGAAGGCGCGAGCGCGCGCCCTGAGCTTCAAGGCCGAAAAGTTCGTGGAGAAAGCGCTTCCGTTCTACAAGCGTTTCGCTTCCGCCGCCCCAGGGAAGTAGCCGACACCCGCGGGCATCACGCCGCGGTCGCGATCTCCTGCAGAACCTGCTCGGGATGCTCGGCAGGCGAGACCTTGGGATACGCCTTCAGAATCTTCCCGTCGGGACCGATGACGTAAGTGATGCGCTTGGCCGTCTTCGCGTCGGCAGAATCGCAGGCGCCGTAGGCCATTCCGATCTCCCGTTTCTCATCGCAGAGCAGCGGAAAGGGATACCCGAATTTCCTGGCAAACGCGGCATTGTCTTCGACCGAGTCGAAAGAGACGCCGAGGATCTCGGCGTTGCGCTTCTGAAAATCGCCGTAAAGGTCGCGGAACCCGCTACCCTCTTTGGTTCAACCGGGGGTGTCCGCCTTCGGGTAGAACCACAGGACCACGGTCTTGCCGCGGTAGTCGGAAAGGCGGCGGGTCTTGCCTGTGTGGTCGAGAACGGTGAAGTCCGGAGCCTGATCGCCGGGTTCGAGCATCGAGACCTCCTTAGCTTTCAGCTTGCAGCTTTCAGCTATCAGCTTTTCTATTGGTCGAGCTCGGCGGAGAGCTGACAGCTGACGGCTGAGAGCTCGTTCTCTGCATCTCCCAAAGCCTCGCCCATTTCAAGAACACGCCGTATGACTGCAAGCCGCAGACCAGGAGGCCGCGCGTGCCGTCACGGATTCCCCCTTCCAGAATCCACGAGCGCAGGAACCGCCAGGCCGGGCGCAGCGCGACCTTGGCGGGCCCGGATCGCCGCCCCTGCGCGGCCAGGTCCTCTGCTCCCCAGCGGGCGTAGCGGTCCAGTTTTTCCAGATAGTGGTCGAAGGACCGGAAGGTGTGGTGAAGCAGCGGAGCCGTGAGGGTCGGCGCGCTGGAGGGCGCTTCGATATCGGCGTGAACCCGCCGCTCGGGGTATCGCGCCGCGCCGCGGCGCAGGAGGCGTGCCAGGCGGTCTCGGCCCCAACCCGAGCCTCGCAGAACCCGGCCCAGAAACAGGTTCTGGCGGCGCAGGAGATAGAGATCCGCCGCGGGCCGCGAGGCGAGAAGCGCTTCGATCTCTCCCGCAAGCGCCGGCGTGACTCGCTCATCCGCGTCCACCACGAGAACCCAGGGATGGGACGCCTGGTCCATCGCCCAGTTGCACTGGGGACCGTTTCCTTCGTAGGCGTGCCGGAGGACCCGGACTTTCGCGACGGTTCGGGCGAGCTCTACGGTGCGGTCTGTCGAAAAGGAATCCACGACCAGGATTTCGTCGGCGAAGGAGAGCGAAGAGAGGCAGTCGAGGATGTTGGACTCTTCGTTGAAGGTCGGGACGATGGCGGTGAGCCCAAGAGATTTGTGATTGGCGATTTGTGATTGGCGATTTCCGGGGTCTCCCATCTTCTCAATCACAAATTACAAATCACAAATCGCAAATTCTTCAGTCCACCTTGACCTGCACCCTCTCGATGCGGCGCGCTTTTCCGGTCGCCTCGTCCACGTCGACGACTGCTCCGGACAGGCGAATATCCTTCTTGGCCGTTTCGAAGGAGCGCGGCGTTTGGGAGAGGAATTTCTCGATGATCCGCTCCTTCGAGAAGCCGATGACGCCCTCGTAGGCGCCCGTCATGCCGGCGTCGGTGAGATACGCGGTTCCGCCCGGGCGAACGGCCTCGTCGGCCGTCGGGACATGGGTGTGCGTTCCGACGACAGCCGAGACGCGGCCGTCCAGATACCAGCCCAGAGCGATCTTCTCCGAGGTGGCTTCGGCGTGCATGTCAACGAAGATGACCTTCACGTCTCCAGCGCGCGCCAGCTCCTCATCCGCCACTCGAAAAGGGGAGTCCGCGTGGACGGGCATGAAGACCTGCCCTTGCAGATTCAGAACGCCGACCGCAATCCCCGCCGCAGTCGACTGCACCGTCCAGCCGCGCCCCGGATTGCCCGGAGGATAGTTGGCTGGCCGCAGAATCCGGTCGGACGCGTTCAGCGAGTCGTAGATCTCCTTCTTGTCCCAGATGTGGTTTCCAGAAGAGAAGACGTCGATGGGCATCTTCGACAGCTCCTCAAAGAGCTCCACGGTGAGACCGAATCCTCCGGCCGCGTTCTCGATGTTGACGATCGTGAAATCGATCCGATGCCGGTCGATCACCTTCGTGAGCGCCTGATCGAGGGCCCGCCTTCCGGGCTGGCCCACCACGTCGCCGACGAACAAAATATTCATCGAGACGATAGAAACCGATTGGCGAAAGGCGAAAGGCGCCAGGCGAAAGGCGAAAAGGAATCATCCCACCGCGCCCTTCGCCGTTCGCCCTTCGCCCTTCGCCCGCTCATCTCGCGTACTCCACCGCTCGCGTCTCCCGGATCACCGTCACCTTGATCTGCCCTGGATACTGCAGCTCCGCCTCGATCTTCTTGGCGACGTCGCGCGAGAGCCAGAGGGCCTCGTCGTCGGAGAGCCGGTTGGCCTCGACGACGATCCGAAGCTCGCGTCCCGCCTGAACCGCGAAGGCCTTCTGCACACCTTTGAAGCCGTCGGCGATGTGCTCGAGCTTCTCCAGACGCTTGACGTAGGTCTCGAGAATCTCACGCCGCGCGCCGGGGCGCGCCGCAGAGAGGGCATCGGCTCCGTTGACGAGCACGGCTTCGAGCGAGCGGGGCTCGTAGTCCCCGTGATGACACTCCATCGCATGGATGACCTCGCCGCCCTCTCCGAACTTCTTCAACACCTCCCGACCGAGCTCGAGGTGCGTCCCCTCCATCTCACGGTCGATCGCCTTTCCAATGTCATGAAGCAGCCCGGCCCGCTTGGCGACCTCGACGTCGGCTCCGAGCTCGGCCGCCATGTTGGTCGCCAGCCACGACACCTCCTTGGAGTGCTGGAGCACGTTCTGTCCGTAGGAGGTCCGGTACTTCAACCGGCCGAGCAGCTTGATGAGCTCGGGATGCAGATCGGGAATCGAAAACTCCAGGGCGGTCGCCTCCCCCTCCTGTCGAATCTTCTCCCACAGCTCGGAGCGGACCTTCTCGACGACCTCCTCGATGCGGGCGGGATGGATGCGTCCGTCGGCGATCAGTCGGTCGAGAGACATGCGCGCGACTTCGCGCCGCAGAGGCTCGAACGCCGAGATGACGATCGCCTCCGGAGTATCGTCGATGATCAGGTCGACGCCCGTGGCCGCCTCCAGCGCCCGGATGTTTCGCCCCTCGCGTCCGATGATCCGACCCTTCAGGTCGTCGGACGGAAGCTCGACAACCGAAACCGTCGCCTCGACGACCGCGTCGGATGCCAGACGCTGGATCGCCATCCCGATCAACCGCCGAGCCTTTTGAGTCGCCTGCTCGGTGGCCTCCTCTTCGATGCGCCGGATCAGGCCGGCCGCCTCGACACGGGCCTCGTTCTCGATGGACTTGACGAGGTCGCGCTTGGCGTCCACCGCCGTCAATCCGGAGATCTGCTCGAGCCGGCGGCGCTGCTCGTCCACGAGGTGGTCCGCCTCCGACTGTGTCTCCTCGATGCGCTTCTGCGCATCGGTCAAAGACCGCTCCTTGCGGACGAGCTCCTCTTCCTTGCGCTCCTGCTGGGAGAGCTTTCGGTCGAGGTTTTCCTCCTTCTGGAGAATCCGCTTCTCCAGAGCGGACATCTCCTGGCGGCGGACCGCAACCGTCTTGTCAAACTCCGCCTGGGCCGCGAGCACCCGCTCTTTGGCCTCCACGGCGGCCTCGCGCAGCTTGGCGTCGGCCGCGCGGTTGGCTTCGGCCAGGGCGCGATCCGCGGCTGTGCGGATCTCCGCGCGCTCTTGTCCCACCTTCTTGCGAAGGAGGACCAGGGCGATAACGGTCGCGACGGCGGCGAGGATCAGTCCTGCCGCGATCGCGATCGCGAGGTCTGTGTTCATTTCGGCTCCCCTTTTCCAGGGCGCCGAGGGCGTAGTCGGCTTACACGACGATGCGGAAGTCCCGCTCCCGCGCAGCGTAGGACAAGCGCTTTTCCAGAGCTTTCAGACGAACCACTCGCTTCCTTCGTGTCCCCGTTCCGTGGGGGATGCCGACGCCGCGCTCTCAGGCACCCAAGGCGTCGTCCAGTTTCCGGATCAGCCGCTCCGCCCGCGCCACCGCGTTCGTCGGATCGTCTTTCCGGCCCTTACCCGCTTGATACAAATCGTCAGAAATGTTCAGAGCCGCCAGGATGGCGATTTTCGTGGTGTCTACCGTCGCCGTCCGTTCGGCTACTTCCTTCATCCGAGAATCGACGAAACGGGCCAGGTCGTGAATGTAAGAGCTGTCGCCTTCGGCCCGAACGTTGTAGGTCTGGCCGAAGATCTCCACCTGAGTCACGCTGCCCCGCTTATCCAATCGAGACGCAGACTCCTTTCGGCGGCGAGTCTAGCTGTGTCCTCTAAGGGAGTCAACACTTAGCAATCGAGGCGCGGCCATCACCCACTCCCCCACTCTCCCCCTCTCTTCCTCCGAGTTCCCGAGTAGGTGAGGGGGTGAGGGGGCGAGGGGGAGATGAGCGTCGAAGAGTCAGTTTTTCCCTTCCGCCTGCTCCAGCGAGGCGATCAACTTCTCCAGCCGGTCGCGCACGGTCTCCTGGTCCTTCAGAAGCCGGTCGAGCTCTCCCCTCGCCTCGGCCCCGTCTTTCTCGGATTTGCGAGATGCCGCGAGGTCGGTCTTGAGCTTGTCGTTGTCGTGCTCGAGGGACTTGAGCCGGGAGAGAAGCTTCTCGATTTTCCGTTCCAGCGTGTCGAAGATTTTTGCGTTATCCATAGGTCTCCCTATCCCGTCATTCTGAGGGCCGAAGGCCCGCCCTTGTCATTCTGAGGGCCGAAGGCCCGAAGAATCTGCTCCCGTCTCCGCGACCGAAGCAGATCCTTCGCTTCGCTCACGATGACAGAGAGTGCGTCTCATCCAAAACAGAATGTTTCTCATCCGAAAACGACTCCAAGATGGGCAGTCAGCTGCGCTTCCAGCCTCTGAACTTCCCGATTCACCTCTTCCTGCTCCAGCGTTCTGTCGGGCGCGCGGAACGTCAGACGAATCGTCGTTTTGACGCGTCCCTCTTCGACGCGCGGGCCCTCGTACCGATCGACGATTCGAATCGAATCCAGACCGGCGAGATTCTGCGCCCGGACGAATTCTTCCAGCGCCTGCCAGGTCCGCTCGCGCGAGTGAGCGAAAGAGAGATCGGCCTCGATGGGCGGAAACGCCGAGTAAGGCTTGAAGCGGGCGGGGGTGCCGAGCCGAGGGATCGCCTCGACTCGAATCTCTCCCGCGAAGACGGCCTCCGCGAGCTTGCGCTTCTCGCGTTCCGAGCGGGAGAGCAGACCCACCACTCCAAGAGCCTCGCCGGCCGGAGTCTCCGCCAGCGCCGCGGCGTCCGGGACGAAGCCGTCGGCCGCGAACGGTTTCCAACGAATCGATTCGGCCTCCATCCAGGGACTCACCAGACGCTCGAAGACCCCCTTGGCGTCGAAGAAATCCGATCGGCCCGAGGGTCCGCCCGCGCTCCAATGCCCGTGCCAGTCGCCCGTGAGCGCGAAGGCGAATCGCCTCGACTCGAAGGAGGGAGGGTCGGCAGGATCTCCCGGGCGATCGAAGACACGTCCGACTTCGAAGAGTCCGACCGTGCGTTCGCCATGGTGAACGTTCCGCGCGACCGAATCGAGGAGCCCGGGGATCAACGTCGACCTCAATTCCCGGCGCGTCTGATCCAGAGGGTTCGCGACCGAGAGCGTCTCCGGAGCCCCTCCCGCAGCGGCGATCCATTGGAAGAAAGGCTTTTCTTCGGTTGCGGGATCGACGAAGGGACTCGCCATCGTTTCGTAAAGGCCGAGTGCCACCGCAGCGTCGGCCATCGCTTCCTCGATCTGGCGGAGCGGTTCGAGATATCCGCCTCCGCCCGCAGTCGGCGGGAGCCGCGACGGAAGTCGATGGTAGCCGTAGACACGCAGAACTTCTTCGATGAGATCGTCTTCGATCGAGACGTCGGGCCGGAACGTCGGGACCCCGACCTGCAGGCGCTTTCCCCGCCTGGAAACGGCGAAGCCCAGGCGCGAGAGAGCGTCGGCCGCGAAGTCGAGGTCGAGCTTGTCCTCTCCCGCCAGAAGGCGCAACCGGGCCAGGCGCAGGAAGGCCTTCCGCGCCTTCCACGCCGCGCCCCGCGCGTCGATCCTTCCAGCCGCGAGCGTCCCGCCCGCTGATTCGAGCAGAATCTTCACCGCGCGGTCGAGAGCCTCCGGGATCGCCTCGGGATCGGCGCCGCGCTCGAACCGATGCGACGCGTCCGTGTGCAGGGAAAGCCTCCGCGCGGTCTTGCGGATCGCGGCCGGATCCCACCACGCGGCCTCGAGCAGAACGTTCTCAGTCTTCGCGGTGACGGCCGTGTCGAGCCCGCCCATGATTCCCGCCAGGGAAACCGCGCGCTCGGCGTCGGCCACGACCACGTCGGACGGCACGAGCTCGTACTCGGCGCCGTCGAGCAGGACGAGCTTCTCTCCCTTATGGGCGCGGCGAACAACGACGCGCCTCCCCGCGAGCTTATCGAGATCGAAGGCGTGAAGCGGCTGTCCGGTCTCCCACAAGACGTAGTTCGTCGCGTCCACGGCCGCGGAGATGGGCTTGGAGCCGATCGAGGACAACCGCGAGCGAACCGACTCGACCGCAGGAGCTCCGCTGATCCCACGTACGACGCGGGCGCCGAAGCGGCGGCAGAGGCGAGGGACTTCGATGGTGACGGAAGTGAGCTCGTGGACCGCAGGGCCCGAGACTCTCCCTTCACCCTGGCTCTCTCCCGCCGGCCCGGGGGGAGAGGGGATGAGAAAAGGCACACCGGCCATGGCGGCGATTTCGCGGGCGAGGCCCCGGTGGCTCATCGCATCAGGGCGGTTGGGCGTTATCTCGACGTCGAGAATCGCATCGCCACCGGACCGCTCCAACGATTCGAGCGGAAACCCGGCCTGCTCGAGAAGACGTTGTGCGCTCTCGGCGCCGCCGGCGGCCGTCGTGTCGACGAAGTCGCCGATCCAGGAAAGAGAGAACTTCATGGCTCGCGCGCGAACTGCCGGAGAAAGCGCACGTCCCCTTCCAGTAAGAGTCTCAGATCGGGAAACTCGTAGAGGAGGAGGGCGACGCGGTCGAGCCCGAGGCCGAAGGCGAAACCGGTGAACTCCTCCGGATCGATTCCGCAACCGGCCAGAACCTTCGGGTGCACCATTCCTGCACCGGCGAGCTCGATCCAGCCCGAGCCCTTGCATTTGCCGCACCCGGCCCCCTTGCAGAAGATGCAGCTCGCGGCGACGTCGACACCCGGCTCGACGAAAGGAAAAAACGTCGGAATGAAACGGGCCCGAGTGCCGCGCCCGAAGAGGGCGGCGAAGAATTCCTCGACCGTTCCCTTCAGGTCGGCCATCGAGATCCCGCGGTCCACGACGAGCCCCTCGACCTGATTGAAGACCGCCGCGTGAGTCGCGTCCACGCTCTCATTGCGGTAGACGCGTCCCGGGTTGATGAGCTTGAGGGGCGCGCCCCGCTTTTCCATCTCGCGGATCTGCACGGGAGAGGTGTGTGTGCGCAGGAGCAGAGTCGACGGCGCCTTCCGGTCGATGAAAAAGGTGTCCTGGGAATCGCGCGCCGGATGGTCCGGCGGGAAGTTCAGCGCCTCGAAGTTGTACCGGTCGTTTTCGATCTCGGGACCATCGGCGACGGAGTAACCCATGCGGAGAAAAATCTGCTCGATCTTCCGACGGACCACCGTGACGGGATGGAGGCCTCCCATTCGGCCTCGACGGCCCGGCAGCGTGACGTCGACCGCCTCGCCGCGGTCGCGGCTCTCCGCCTCCCGCCGGAAGATCTCTTCCGCCAGGCGGCTGACCCCGTCTTCGATTTCGCGTTTGGCAGTGTTCGCGCGTGAGCCGAAGGCGGCGCGCTCCGCGGGTGGCAAGTTCTTGAGTCGAGAGAACAGACCGGGAACGAGCCCCTTCTCGCGGCCGAGAAAACGTCCCTTGAGGCGCTCGAAATCAGACCGGGAGGACACACCGCGACCGGACTCCTCGGCAAAGAGCGCGAGGACCTGGGCGATGGGATCCTGGGAATCGTGAGACGTGAGACGTGAGACGTGAGACGAAGTCTCTTTGGTCTGGACGTCTTTCGTTCCCTTTCCCGAAGAATCGTGCTCCACGTCTTACGTCTTACATCTCACGTCTTACGCTCATGCGGTCTTCAACGCCTTCTTGGCCACACCAACCAGGTGCGTGAAGGCGGCCGGATCGGTCCGGGCGAGCTCGGCGAGCATCTTGCGATTGATGTCGTTGCCCGCTTTCTTCAAACCGTCCATCAAGCGGCTGTAAGAGATCTCATTTTCCCGGGCGGCCGCGTTGATCCGGATGATCCAGAGGCCGCGGAAGTCTCGTTTCTTGGCCTTCCGATCGCGATAGGCATAGACCAGCGACTTCTCCACCTGGAGCTTGGCCATACGGTACGACTTCGACTTCGTGCCGTAGTAGCCCTTGGCCAGAGCCAGGGTCTTGGCCCGCTTGTTCTTTCGTTTCGGTCCTCGTTTGACTCGGGGCATTTCTCATTCCTCCCTGGAGCCGTAAGCCGTGAGACGTGAGACGTGAGACGACTTTCGATCGTTGTTCGTCCGGGTCTTCGGGCTCCCTCCTACGTCTTACTTCTCACGCGTAAGGCAACATGTCCTTGACCCTCTTGGTGTCGGCTTTCGAGACCATCGTCGCCTTTGCGAGGCCGCGCTTACGACCGGCCGCCTTCTTGGTCAGAATGTGGCTTTTGAAGGCCTTCGCTCTCTTGAATTTCCCCGACGCGGTTCGCTTGAAGCGCTTCGCGGCTCCGCGATGGGTCTTTAGTTTGGGCATCTTCTCTCCTTCGTAAGACGTGAGACGTGAGACGTGAGGCGGTGCTCACCCGTTCGCACGTTTCGTTTCGTCTTACGTCTTACGTCTTACGTCTCACGCCCTCTTGGCCGCCTTCTCCGGGTGTTTGACCGGCGCGAGAATCTGGTAGAGGCGGTTGCCCAACATCTCGGAACGCGATTCCGCCACAGCCTTGCCCTGCAGGTCGGAGAGGAGCCGGTCGAGCACCTTCTGGCCATTCTCCCGGCGCGCCATCTCGCGGCCGCGAAACTGCACGGTCGCCTTGACCTTGTCGCCGTGGGCGAGGAACTTGATGATGTTCTTCATCTTGAAGTCGTAGTCGTGGTCGTCGATGTTGGGGCGGAACTTCACTTCCTTGACCTGCGTCGTCTTCTGTTTCTTCTTGGAGTCCTGCTGCTTCTTTTTTTGCTGGTAGATGAACTTCCCGAAGTTCATGATCCGGCAGACCGGAGGCGTGGCCGTCGGCGCGATCTCGACCAAATCGAGGGCCGCCTCCTTTGCCTTTTGAAGCGCATCGGCCATCGTCACGACGCCGAGCGCCTCGCCCGATTCTCCGATCAGGCGGACTTCCTTCCAGCGAATCTGTTCGTTTACTCGGATGCTTTTCTTATCGATTCTTCACCTCCGCGATCATCTCCTTCTCCCTTTTCTCCAGCGCCCGTCGGGCATTGGACAGAAACTCCTCGATCGTCATCGTGCCGGCGTCGCCGCCGTGCCTCAAACGCACCGAAACCGTTCCCGCGGCCGCTTCCTTCTCGCCGACGACGAGCATACACGGCACCTTCGCGAGCTCTCCCTTGCGGATACGCGCTCCGAGCTTCTCGCTGCGGTCGTCCGTCTCCACCCGCAGGCCCGCCGCCCGCAGCTGCGCGGCGATCTCCCGCGCGCGGTCCGCGAAGCGATCGGACACCGGAAGGACGACGGCATGCACGGGCGCGATCCAGAATGGGAAATTGCCGGCCGTGTGCTCGATCAGGATTCCCAGAAAGCGCTCGACCGAGCCCAGGATCGCGCGGTGCAGCACGACGGGCCGGTGACGCTTGCCGTCCTCGCCGATGTAGGTCAGGTCGAAGTTCTCCGGCTGCGCAAAATCGCACTGGATCGTGCCGAGCTGCCAGGGTCTGCCGATCGCATCCTTGACGCGAAAATCGATTTTCGGCCCGTAGAAAGCGCCGTCGCCCGGCGTGACGACGTAGGGGCGGCCCGTCTTCTTCATCGAGGCGTCGAGCGCCTGTTCGGCTTTGTCCCACAGCTCGTCGGCGCCGATCCGCTTCTCCGGCCGCAGGCCCAGAGAGATCTCGACGTCCTCGAAGCCGAAGGCGGCATAGACGAAATCGAGGAACTCGAGGAACGCGAAGATTTCCGATTCCACATGCTCGAAGGGGGTGAAGATGTGGCCGTCGTCCTGCGAGAACGTGCGGACGCGGGTCAACCCCGCCGTCACCCCGGAGCGTTCGTAGCGGTGGAGACGCCCGAAGTCGGCAAAACGCACCGGGAGATCGCGGTAGGACCAGAGCTTCTCCTTGAAGAGCAGGAAGTGCCCGGGACAGTTCATCGGCTTGACGCCGAACTCCCGCTCGTCGATCTCCGTGAAGTACATGTTCTCTTTGTAATTGACGTAGTGCCCCGACGTCCGAAAGAGCTCCACGTCGAAGATTTGAGGAGTGATGACCTCCTGGTAGTCCCGTTTCCGGTACTCCTCGCGCAGGAAATCGAGCAGACCGTTGTAGAGGGCCGCGCCCTTGGGCAGGAAGAAGGGGGATGCCGGCGCCCAGGGATGAAAGAGGAAGAGGTCGAGCTCCTTGCCGAGCTTGCGGTGGTCGCGGGCCCTCGCCTGTTCCATCTGCTCGAGGTATTTGTCGAGCTCCTTCTGCGTGAGGAAAGAGGCCCCGTAGATGCGCTGGAGCATCGGGTTTCTCTCGTCCCCCTTCCAGTAGGCGCCCGCCGAATGCGTCAGCTTGAAAACGCCGAGCTTTCCCGTCGAAGGGACGTGCGGCCCGCGGCAGAGGTCGATGAACTCGCCCTGCCGGTAGCAGGAGACCTGCTCGTCTCCGAGGCCGCGGGCGATCTCGACCTTCAGCGGGTCGTTCTGCTTCTCGAAGATTCCGATCGCTTCCGACATCGGCATCTCGAGGCGTTCGATCGCCAGGTCTTCGCCGATGATCTTGCGCATCTCCCGCTCGATGGATTCGAGATCTTCGGGCGTGAACGGGCGTTGGGGCAGGAAGTCGTAGTAGTAGCCGTTCTCGATGGGCGGACCGATCCCGATCTGCACGTCGGGGAAGAGGCGCTTAACGGCCTGAGCCGTGAGGTGCGCCGTGGAATGACGATAGATCGTGAGCGTATCCGGCGATTTCCAGGTCAGGATCTCCAGCTTCGCGTCGCCAACGATCGGCGTAACGAGGTCGACCACGCGGCTATCGAGCTTCCCGGCGACGGCATCGCGCGCCAGCCGCGGACCGATCATTTCCGCCAGCTGGCGCACAGTGCTCCCCTTCGGAACCGACCTCGTCGATCCGTCGGGCAGTGTGACCGTGACCCTCTCCTGCTGTGCTTCCATGAACCTCGTCCTGCGATCTCCTCCGAAAAACAAAAACGCGGGTTGCCCCGCGTCCTCTTTTCGTTTTTGGTAGGCGCTAACGGGATCGAACCGTTGACCTCTACCGTGTGAAGGTAGCGCTCTCCCAGCTGAGCTAAGCGCCTTCGTTTCCGAAAGTTGGTAGGCTCGAGCGGATTTGAACCGCTGACCCCTACCGTGTCAAGGTAGTGCTCTCCCCCTGAGCTACGAGCCTGTTCCTTCGTTCCCGGGCCCAGGGTTTGGGGACCGCAAGGTTCCCAGCTCACTCCTGCTCGCCCGAGGGGCTACGGGCCGGAAGCCCGCGGGGGCATTTCCTCGGGGCCGGGTCACCGTAGAGTTCCCCGCCCTTCTGTCCGGCCTTCGTCCCTGGTTGATAAAGAGCAATCTCGAAGACCCGCTTCGAGGACTGGAGAATCTAGCAGACCCGACGGGTGAGCGCAACGCAAGGACGTAAGGCGCCAGGCGAGAGAGAGTTCGGGCTTCGCTCGACGCTTCACCCCCTTACGCCTTACGAATTTCTCCTGCTAGACTGCCAACACTGCATGGCTTTCGCCATCCGCGACTCGCTCCACTCCTTAGCGCGCCGCTGGAGCTCGTCTCGCGAGGCGCGGGCGGAGACAGAGGCGGCCCGGCGCTATTGGGACGAAGGGGCACCCGGCGAGCCCGAAGATCACTACTGGGGAGCGCAGCCCCTCGTGCGCCGGGCGATCAATCGGCGGGTGACGGGCGACCCGAACTGCTGGCCCATGGACTGGTTTCGACGCCGGTATGCGGCCTCCCCTCTGCCGCTCGGCATCTCCGTCGGTTGCGGCGGGGGGCTCCTCGAGCGGGACGCCGTCGCGAAAGGCATCTGCTCGGCGATGGAAGGAATCGATTTTTCCAGAGAAGCGGTCGCAGAGGCCCGGCGAGGGGCCGAGGAGGCGGGCTTGTCTCGAGCGCTCGCCTATCGCCTCGAAGACATCAATGCTCTCGACCTTCCACAAGAGCGGTACGACATCGCCTTCTTTCATGGCTCGCTTCACCACGTCCGATCCGTGGAACGGGTTCTGACCCAGGTGCGTCAAAGCCTGAAGCCGGGGGGACTCCTTTACCTGGACGAGTACATGGGCCCTTCGCGGACGGAATGGACCGATGCCGATTGGTCCTTCGCCCGCAGCGCGTTCGAAGCCCTTCCGGAAGAAATCAAGAATCGCCCGGAGCTGATGATTCCGCTGCCGCTCGACGATCCGCTCGAGTCCATTCGCTCGAGCGCGATCCATCCTCAGACGGCGCGGCTGTTCCGCGTTCTGGAAGACCGTCCCTACGGCGGTAACATCCTGTGGTTCGTTTTCCCGTGCCTCGACATGGAGCGATTGCGCAGCGACACGACCGGCATCCTGACGCGCCTGATCGCCCTGGAAGACCACCTGCTGGAAAAGGACTGGGTCCGCTCTTACTTCCGTGTGATCGTGGCAAAAAGGGAGTAATCCAGAAGGCCGGTTCAGGCGTCTAAAGAATCGAGACGAGGTGTGTTGATTGGAAGGCCGGTCCGGCCTTTGGTGGAGCAACCCGCCCCATGAAACTGGTGATTCAGATGCCCGCCTTGAACGAGGAAGAGATGCTGCCGCGCGCGCTGGCGGCGCTCCCACGCTCGGTCCCGGGCTTTTCCCAGGTCACGATTCTGGTGATCGACGACGGGTCCACGGACAGGACCGCCGAGGTCGCCCGGTTGAACGGAGCGGACCGGGTCGTCAGCTTCGCGATTCACCGCGGCCTGGCGACAGCCTTTCGGGTCGGCCTCGAGGAAGCCTTGACGATGGGCGCCGACGTCGTCGTCAACTTCGACGCGGATCTCCAGTACGACGGAGCCGACATTCCCGCGCTCGTCGCGCCGATCCTCGCGGACAAGGCCGATATTGTGGTCGGCGACCGGCATCCGGGCAGGCTCGCCCATTTCTCGCCGGTCAAGCGGCTCCTTCAGCGTCTGGGCTCCTGGATGGTACGGCAGGTCTCGGGGCTCCAGGTGCACGACGCGACCTCGGGTTTCCGCGCGTTCTCCCGGGAGGCCGCCCGGCGGATCAATGTGTTTTCGAAGATGACCTACACGCTCGAGACGCTGATCCAGGCCGGCTTCAAGGACCTCCGGGTCGCCTCGGTTCCCGTCCGCGCCAATCCCGTTCCGCGGGATTCCCGCTTGCTGGCGTCGCCGACGAAGTACGTGCTGATCCAGGGCGCCAACATCCTGCGGATCACCGCTCTGTACAAGCCCCTGAAGATTTTCTCGGCCTTTGCCGCCGTGTTTCTGGGTATCGGCACGCTCTTCGGGCTGCGAGTTCTTGCGGCGCACCTCTCCAACGATCCGCAGAGCCACGTGCTCGCTCTCTGGGTGTCGGCGGTTTTCACGATCACCGGAATGCTGACGTTCCTGATCGCGCTGCTGGCGGATCTGATGGCGCTGAACCGCGAGTTCCTCGAGGATCTGAAGCTGCGCGAGGGCCGGGGGCGCGGCGGCGAGCTGCGCCGCCGCTGGTCGGGCGAGGCCCGGCGCACGACAGACGAGAAGCCGGTCGAAGCGGAGGACGCCTAGGCTTTTACCCCCCGAAGGGATACCTCAGCGTTAGGCCCAGTCTCCCGCCTTCCTGGACAGTACCGGGGCGCCTTCCAGGAAGGTGAGAATCGCCTCCGTATTGTCCGCGACGGCGAACAGGATGCGATCCTCCGGGCGGACGAACTTTTTCTTGATGGCCAGATCGAACTGCGCGAGCAAGGGGGCGAAATATCCGCTGATGTTGGCGAAGATGATCGGTTTGCCGTGAATGCCGAGCTGTTTCCAGGTGAGCATCTCGATGATCTCTTCCAGCGTCCCGAAGCCGCCCGGAAAGGCCACGAAGGCGTCGGCGAGGTCGAACATCATCTGCTCGCGGTCGTGCATCGTCGCGACGACCTTGAGCTCGGTCAACCCGTGATGCGCCGCCTCTCGTCCCTCGAGCGCCTTCGGGATCACACCGGTAACCTTCCCACCCGCGCCGATCACTTCGGCGGCGAGCGCGCCCATCAGCCCGAGGGACGAGCCGCCGTAGACCAGGCCGATGCCTCGCCGCGCGATCTCGCGGCCGAACTTGCGAATCTCTTCTTCGATGACGGGATCGCGCGCATTGGAGGAACTGCTGCAGTAGACGCAGATGCGCTTCAAGTCCATGGCCGAAGTTTAATCGGGGAATCGGAAATCGGAAATCGGAAATCGGAAACGATTAAGAGGCGGGGATCGCCGATTCCCGATTCCCGTTCACCGATTCCCGGCTAAGTGGCGACTCCCCGGCGAATCGAGCGGTTTTCCCTCCCGGCAAAGAGGACACTCGGATTCGGCCCAGGCCGGAACTTCCAGAGACAACAGGGAGCGCGACGGAACCGGCAGGGCGCCCGGAGGCATCCCCCGGTCCACGATCGAGCCGGCCGCCACGACGCTTGCTCCCGTCTGCCGGCAGAGCTCGACCACTTCCCTCGTTGACTTGCCGGTCGTGAAGACGTCCTCGACGACGGCGACGGAGGCCGCGGGATCCAGGCGGAAACCGCGGCGCAGACGGAATGTCCCGTCCGGCCGCTCCGCGAAAAGAAAGGGGACGTCCAGAGCCCGGGCGGTCTCGTGACCGATCACGATTCCCCCCAGGGCCGGCGAGACCACGGCAGCCACCTCGAATTCCTTTAGCTTCTCAGCCAGGGCCTTACCGGCGGCCTCCGCGCGGCGAGGCCACATCAGCAAGCGCGCGCACTGGAGATATTGAGCGGAATGGAGACCCGAGGAGAGGCGGAAGTGGCCGGTTAGCAGCGCCCCGGTCTCCTCGAAATCTCGGAGGGTAATCACCGAGTCAATAG
>JBKPDV010000082.1:0-16938 GCA_046728075.1 Acidobacteriota bacterium
CCCTCTCCCTCCGGGAGAGGGGCGGGGTGAGGAACTCAAATCCAAGTCGCGGCGTGCGGAGCGTGCTGCAACAAGAACTCCCTCTCCCTCCGGGAGAGGGGCGGGGTGAGGAACTCAAATCCAAGTCGCGGCGTGCGGAGCGTGCTGCAACAAGAACTCCCTCTCCCTCCGGGAGAGGGGCGGGGTGAGGGGGGTCCTTCCTTCTGGCTCGTCGACCACACCGGCAAGATCCTGATGCGCTGCGGCGCTCAGTGCCTGGCTAAGTAAGCCGGCACTTTCACTGCGCGGGCAGCACGACGTTGCGGAAGATCTTCCAGTCGCCGTCGGCCTGGCGCTGCCAGATGGTCAGGAACCGCGCCCAGTCGCTTACGCGTTTGCCGTTCTCGAGGCGTGTGAGCTCGCCCCGCCCCCGCTCATAGGCGAGGTTGCCGCCGAGCATCAGCTCCTCAGACTCGATCCTGGCCGCGACTGCCGGGCCCGATTTTGCGAACCGATCGCGGTAGAGCTGCTCGATCCGGGCGCGTCCCTTCGTAGCGGTCCCGTCGGGACTGACGAAGACGGCGTCCGGCGTGTACGGCTCCGCGATCGTCGCCGTATCGGCCTTCGTCATGGCGACCTCGAAATCGGTATTCGCCTTCTTGATCGCAGACAGGAGCCGCGGCTCGGCCTGCGCCTGCACCCTTTGCGTATGCTCGGAAGGCGACTTCGCCGTCGGGCTGGCGAATGTCAGCGCTGCCAGGGCGAAGAATCCCGGCCCAAGGCTTTTCTTCATCATGATGAAGGGATCCTACCGGATCGGCTGACCTGACAAGTGGTAACAGGCCTCGACGCGAAAGTGGCTATCTTGTAGCCGCCGAACAATCCGCCTTTAACAACTCCGCGGCCGCGGATCCGGATCCAATAATCCCGGCCACAAATCCAAGAAGTGGAATCGCGGTCTCCGCTCGTTCCCTCAACAAGGACTTTTGTTCCCATCTGCGGTCGATTCGTTCCGGCGCTCGGATGGATTCCGTGGCACTTGCATTGCTCTTGGGCTGTGGTGAATGAGAAATCAACAAAGAGGTTTCTGATGAGAGTGGAAGCCTTGCGTGAGCCAACGAGATGGAAAAGAAGGTGGACCGGAAGTTTTGTCACTTCGCGTCGAAACGAGGAACCAACTTGAAATCCAGGGGGTTGACCTATCTCCGCTCCCATCGGGCGGCGGTCCAGGGCTCGGATTCAACGGTGCCGGTCCTTTTGGTCGGAGAGGCTCGGCGAATCGGGTCCGCCGCGGCCATAGTGGTCATATCGATCTTTGCCTGAGTGGGTATTGTGGGATACCGCTCTCCCAGACAAACTCTTGCCGCGATGTTCTTTGTCGGAAGCCATTTTCGGTTCGCAGAGAAGCGCAGACGATCCGGGCCCGCATGAGTTCCCTTATGCCGCTTCGGGCTCGACCAATCGCGATACTCCCCCTCCGCGACGGGGATCCCTCGTCTCCGATGCCCTCAGCTCTGTCGGAGGCCTCTTCGCTGCCCGAGATCGTCGGCCGCGCCGAGAGTCTTGGAATCCCCTGGAAACGGATTCTTCTCGGAGAGATCGAAGCGGAGCAGAAACTTCGACGTTACCTCGCCGAAATCGAAAGCGAGAGCCTTCTTCCGTCCGCGGTCACGATTCTGTCGTTCTCCTTGCTGCGGTCATGGCGCGTTCGGGACCAGATCGAAAGCCTCGCTTGCCAGGCCCGAGGCGGTTCGGTTCGGGGTGCCATTCGGCAGCTCCGAATCGTCTTTCAACGCCTTACTGGAAAAGGCGATCGAGATCAGGCGGCCATTGCCCAGCATTTCTGGTTCGCACATCAGCGGGTCCTTCTCCTGCAGCGCGTGTGCCGGGCCGCCGAGAAGAGCCGCGGAACGACGGCGGAGCGTCTGGCCTTCACCTGTTCGAGGGCCCGCTGCAGCTATGACGACGCGTCCTGGGCCCTTTGCCGGGAAGCCTCGGCTCGGCGCGGTCATCGCATCGAAGCGGCGGTCCGGAAAGCGCGTGACGAAGGGTTCCTGATCCCACGCGCAGAAACGGAGGCGCGCTCGTTGGCGGACCTGCGCCGAATCGTCCGTTCCTCTCCTTTCCTGGCGGAGCGACGCCCTTCGCGATCGCGGTCGCGGAGGGTCTTCGCGCCTGCGCGAGTTCGCCTTCCCGTCGATACGGTCTAAGACGACACCTCTCCCGCGCAACTGGTCCCTCCTTTCGGGGTGTTCGGAATCCAGATTTATCCACTCGTCTCCAATCCGCCGTTGCCGAAGCAACGGATCGGGACGTCTTAATTGAAATCATCCGTTGCTGCAAATTCCTGACTCCGAAGGGCCTGACGGGATTGACGCGGTCATGGCGATCTCATTGCTCTGTCTCACCCGCCGAGAGCGATGAAGGGGGGAGGCCATGAAGTCTCTCGATGGAATGAGAAGTCTCTCGATCGAATGGAAGGAGGGAGCTCGCCAGATCAATCCGGACCGACTCGACGGTCTTCTGCCCAATCAGTTCCAGTGAAACGCAGAGAACACAACAAGAAGAGAGGAGAAAGATGAGATTTCGAACGAGAACGCTGCGAAAGGCGGCAGCCTTCGCGACCATCAGCCTGGCGCTCCTCGCCTTCAGCGGCGCGCTTTTGGCGCAGCAGCTGACGGGCAACGTCTTCGGCTACGCGACGGACGAGCAGGGGGGAAGACTCCCTGGCGTCACCGTCACACTTTCCGGGATCGGCGCCCCGAAGACGCAGACGACAGATGCGCGGGGCGAGTATCGTTTCTTGAACCTTTCCCCAGGCAACTACACGCTGAACTATGAGTTGCAAGGTTTCGGGAAGGTCACGAAGTCCGACGTGCAGGTGGCCGTCGGGAAGAACACCGAGACCTCCGCGTCGATGAAGCTTTCGAGCGTCGAAGCGGCAGTGACAGTCCGCGGCGAGGCGGCCATTCTGGATCCGCGCAAGGTCTCGACCGGCGCGGTCGTCAGTCAAGTGGAGTTGAAAGAGATCCCGACCGCCCGGGATCCCTGGGTCATCCTCCAGACGGTTCCGGGCGTTCTGACGGACCGGCTGAATATCGGCGGCGATCAGAGCGGCCAGCAGTCCGCCTTCTACGGCAAGGGTTCGCTCGCGATGAACAACGTCTTCAACCTGGACGGCGTCAACATCACGGACATGGCGGCCACGGGCACGACGGGCACGTACTACGACTTTGATTCGTTCGAAGAGATCAACGCGACGACGGGCGGAGCGGACATCACGCAGATGACGCCCGGGGTGCAGTTGAACCTGGTGACCAAGCGCGGCACCAACGACATCCACGGCTCGGCTCGCGTCTACCGGACGCCGGAGCAGTGGCAGTCGCAGAACACTTCATCGGAACTTAAGGCTCAGCCCCCGCCGAACAACACGTCCACGCGCATCTCGGAGGTTCAGGACTACGGGGCCGAGGTGGGCGGCCCGATCTGGAGAGACCACGCCTGGGGGTGGGGCGCGTATGGGCGCAACCAGGTGGACTTGATCCAGATTGGCGGCGTGTCGGACAAGACGACGCTGATCGACGTGAACGCGAAGGTCAACGTCCAGCCGCTGGAGTCGACGGCGGTGACGTTCAGCTACACACAGGGCGAGAAGGACAAGTTCGGAAGAAACGCCGGGATAACGCGTCCCCAACCCACCTCCTGGGATCAGGGCGGGTTCAAGGGCGACCCGTCGGCTCTGGACAAGGTCGAGGTCTCGCAGGTCTTTTCTTCATCCTTGTTCGCGACGGCGAACTACTCTTATTTCCGGGGCGGCTTCCAGCTCATCCCGGAGGGTTCGCCGATTGGAACGGGTCTTTCCGTGAACAACACGTATCAGGATACCGGCGGTGTCTGGCACAACAGTTATTACGCGGCACTGATCCAGCGGCCGCTGCACAATGTCGGCGGAAACGGCTCCTTCTTCTTCAACACCGGTTCGGTAGGCAACGAGCTGAAGTTCGGTTTCTCCTATCGGACGGGTAAGGCGAACACGACGACTACCTGGCCCGGAGAGGGAAACTACGTGATCCAGACCGGCGGCGCGCAGAACCTCGGCGTGTTCACACGGCCGGCGCTCGGGATAGAACATGCGCAGTGGTACAACGGCTATATCGGAGACGTGATCACGGCCGGCAATCTGACGGTCAACGCCGGAGTGCGCTACGACGTGCAGAAAGGGAATAACGCCGGTGCCTCGGTGCCAGCCAACCCGGTCATTCCGGACATCCTCCCGGCGCTGACGACGGCGGACGGGCCAACGGAAATCGAGTGGAAGGACTGGCAGCCGAGAATTGGTTTGACCTATGCACTCGGAACAGCCAGGAAGGTTCTCCTGAAGGCGAGCTACGCACGTTTCGCCGACCAGCTCGGATTCAGCCCCATCTCAAGGGACAACCCCGCTGCGCTGGCGGGGATCTATTACTACGTCAACAACCCGGGCGGAGTCCCGTTGACCCGCAGCCAGATCGACTTCTCGCAAGGCAACCAGGGCTTCTACGGCTTCGATCCGGCCCATCCGACATCCGCAACTTCTCCGAACACCATCCACCCCGGCTTCAACGCGGGGAAGACGGACGAAGCCCTTGTCGGTTTCGACGTCGAGGTCCTGCCGGAGTTTGTTGTCGGGCTGGCTTACACGTACCGCAAGTACACGGACCCGGCCGCAACGACAACCGTAGCGCAGGGCGGCTTTCTCCAGGGACTGCACACCTCCGATTGGACTTTCCAGAAAACGGTGACGGTGAAGGGCGTTGACGGGGTGCTCTACAGCGTCCCGGTCAATGCATTGACGGGAAAGCCTCGTCCGGGAGGCACCGAATTACAGAACCGGCCGGACTTCAATACGACCTACAACGGGATCGAGCTGACGTTCCAGAAGCGCCTCTCCAGAAAATGGATGATTCGCGGCGACTTCGGCTATCAGGACTGGAAGCAGAGTGCTCCCATTACCTCGTGCCAGAACCCGAACAACATCTTGAACGGGACTTACGGCGGCAGCTGCGCGGGCGACACCATCATGGTCGGGCCGTCGGGTACAGGCAGCGGAGCCTTCGGAAACGTCTTCGTCAACTCCAAGTGGAACTTCAACGTCAACGGCCTGTACCAGCTGCCGTGGGGCTTCAACGTCGCCGGCAACTTCTACGGCCGCCAGGGCTATCCGAAGTTGGCCTGGATCACGGTCAACGCGCAGGACGGGATCGGCAGTCAGAACATTCTCGCGACCGGGCTCGACAGCCAGCGCTATCCCAACGTCTTCGATTTCGACGCGAGGATCGAGAAGGTCCTGGACATCAAGCCGCTCCAAGTCAGCCTCTCGCTCGACGTCTTCAACGTGGCAAATTCGGGCACGGTGCTCCAGCGGCTGGGCAAGGTCAACAGCGGCACGATCAACAGCAAGACCTATGACCCGACCAAGCCGCCCCCCACGGGCACGGCGACTTTCAACCAGATCAGCCAGGTGGAGAGTCCCCGGGTCGTGCGAGCCGGCGTTCGCCTCTCCTTCTAATCTCGGAACAAACTCTCACCCCGACGGGCTTGTGGCCCGTCGGGGTTTTCTTTTATTGGACGAGCGCCATGCGTTCTCTCCGCTGTTCGGGGCTTTTTCTTGCTCTGGCGCTCGCTTGGGCTTCGCGGCTCCAGGTGTGCGACGCCGGCCGGGGGTGGTCGCGAGGCGTTGAGGAATCGAGCAGGATGTGACCACGTTGCGAAGCCGGTGGATGCCGGCCTGGATTTCCTCAACGGTCGACCCACCGTATCCCAGGATCAAACCCTGCCGGAGAACCTTTCCGAGGTAGGCCTCCGACAGCGGCGCCACCCAGAGTTCTTGCCGCGCGGCGGCTTCGCAGATCTCGCGGTCGCTCCACCCCTTGGGAAGGGCCGCCGTCAGGAACATACCGGCTTGATCGCCCAGCACCGCGAGCGCGTCGCCGAACTCGAGTTGGAGGGCATCGACGAGGGCGCGGCGCCGCTCGCGGCAGAGCACGCGCATCCTGCGGATGTGGCGGGCAAAGTGTCCCTCGCGGATGAAGTCCGCGAGGACCGCCTGGAGAAAAGTCGGGGAGCTCGAATCCATTGCCCGTCGCGCCTGCACGAAGGCCTCGACAAGATCTGGGGGCAGGACAATGTAGCCGAGGCGCAGCGCCGGGAACATGATTTTGGAAAATGTCCCGATGTAGATGACCCGAGAATCCCGATCCAGTCCTTGCAGCGAGGCGATCGGCAGGTTCCCGTAGCGATACTCGCTGTCGTAATCGTCCTCGATGATCCACGAGCCGCCGTCCCTGGCACAGTCCAACAGCCGCAGCCGTCGCGAGGCGCTCATCGTGGCGCCGAGGGGAAACTGATGCGAAGGCGTGACGAAGATCGCGCGCGGCCGCGGGCAGCGGGCGATTCCGGCGGACACGTCGAGCCCTTCCTCGTCGACTCCGACCGGAACGAGCCGCGCTCCCGCCAGGGTCAGGGCGCCGCGTGCTCCGAAGTAACCGGGCTCCTCGACCCAGACCGGACTGTCGGGATCGAGCAGAACGTGGGAAGCGAGTTCCACCCCTTGCAGGGATCCGTTGACGATCATGATCTGCTCGGCTTCGCAGCGGACAGCGCGAGCGGTCCTCAGGTACTCGGCCACCGCCTCGCGCAGCGGCAGGAGGCCCATAGCCTGGCCGTAATGGAGGAGGCTCGGGTCCGCGTTTCGGCAATGGCGTCCGACCAGCTTCGACCAAACTTTGAGAGGAAAGCGATCGATGGGCGGCTGGCCCATGTGGAACGCGCCTGAGCCTCTGAGCCACGGTCCCGGCTCGTCCCGACGGAGTGCCTCGGCGCGGCGCGCAATGATTCGCGCAGCGAGCCGGACGCGAGGTCTTTGAGAGACCGATCGGCGCGCGGAAATCAGGAGCTCACCTGGAAGAGACCTTGCCACGAACGTTCCCGATCCGACGCGGCTCTCGAAATAGCCCTCGGCCAGCAGTTGCTCGAAGGCATTGAGGATGGGAATGCGCGACATCTGGAGCTCGGCGGCGAGAGTGCGACTCGAGGGCAACCGCTGGCCCGCGCGCAGCCGCCGCTCGACGATAGCATCGCGATAACCCTCGTAGATCTGCCGATACAGGGGCTTCGGTATGGCCCGGTCGATGGCAATGACGGGGAGAATTGCCGGTGGCGCTGTCCTCACACCCCTACGATAGTGGTCTTATCGATTAACGCGCAAGTGGTTATTGTGAGCGACCACATCCAGGGACAGACTCGTGGCCGCGATGAGTTGGATCGGTGCCGGAAGAGTCCTTCCGCCTGCCTTTGCGGCGCTTCTTCTCGGATGGAGCTTCGAGGCGCGCGCCGAGCTCAAAACCGGCGCCCCGGCGCCGGAGTTTCCGGCCAGCGCGATCTGGGTCGGTACGCAGGGACCGCATCCCTCGATGCGTCAGCTTCGCGGGAAGGTCGTGATCGTGGATTTCTGGGACTACACCTGCATCAACTGCATCCGCACCTTCCCGCATCTGAAACAGCTGTATGCCCGCTACCAAAAGGACGGCCTCGAGATCATCGGGGTGCACAAGGGAGAGTTCGCCTTCGCATCGGAAGCGAAAAATGTCGAGCGCGCTTACGGACGTTTCCGACTTCCGTATCCGGCGATCGCCGACGTGCGCGACGAGGTCTGGCGCGCCTACAAGTGCAGCACCTGGCCCGACACGTTTGTCATCGATCGGGCCGGCGTTATTGCCGAGGTTCACCAGGGGGAAGGAGACTACGGAAAGGAAGAGCGGCTGGTCCAGGAGCTCTTGAAACAGGGGCATTCCGAGCTGGACTACTCCGCGATCGCGATTCCGGAGGACAAGGAGCTCTTCGGCAGGCAGTGTGGTCCCATGAGTCCGGAGATCATGGTCGGCACCAAGTTCGGTTCTTTGGGAGGGGGAGGGATCGTCAACGCGGAGGGTTTTCAACAGGGGCGCGTCGTCGACTATAAGCCGACCGAACAACGCACGATCCGAGGGTTCTTCGCCGAAGGTCCGTGGAAAAATCGACCGGACGATTTCGAGGCCGCGGAAGACCCGGCCACCGGAAAAACGGTCTCACTCGGGATCTCCTACCGCGCCCGCGACGTCTTCGCCGTGCTCGATCGGGGGACACGAGAGCCGGTCGAGGTCGTCCTGACCCGCGACGGCAAGCCGATCCCGGAGGCTCAGCGCGGCAAGGATATCCGCGTGCTGCCGGACGGCCGGACCGTCCTCACGATCGACGAGCCGCGAATGTACTACCTGGTCACGAACGAAGACGACACGCGAACACACGAAATCGTGGTGTCCCCGAGCAAGAAGGGCGCGAGGATTTGCTCCTTCACGTTCGGAAACCGATGTTTGGAAGAGTTCGAGAGGCTTTAGCCCATTAGCTAGGAGGATTGTTCGTATCCTTCGCCCTCCTGGTGCACGCGCCGATGGCCGATCCCTCCAGGCATATGATCAGGATCGAGAACACCACGAATCTCGCCGTAATGGGCGCCGCCTGAGTCGTGGCGGACTCGCTGGCGCGGCCGAGGCGGATCCAGAAAGAACACCCGCTCACAAGAACTAGTTGACACGCGCAGAGGTAACCTGCTCCTAATCCACAGCGCCGGCTCCTCAATAAACGGTGTACTTCGGTTCGGATGCGAGCGCGTTCTTCGAAAAGAAATCCCAGGCTTTCTGATTGATCTCTTTCGCGACGTCCTGGTAGTCGTGCGTGTGGCCCGGCATCTCGACGTATTCGACGGGGAAGCCGCGCGCTTTCAGGGCGTCGCGGGTGGCCCGAACCAGATCGAGCGGAAAGAAAGCGTCGCGGGTGCCGATGAGCATCAGAAACGGGATCTTGCGGGCTGCGTAGTCGAGGATTGTGACGTAGGCGGGCCTGATCGCTCCCGCGTGAACGGCCGCCGCGGCAAAGTACTCCGACTCGAGCGCCGCCATCTCGAGTGCGAAGACCGCGCCAGCCGAATGGCCGAAGAGAAACACGCGCCGTCTGTCGATGGAGTATCGCGCCTTCACGGCTTCGACCAGATCGTGAAGAAAAAGCGGACCGTCCGCCGGCACGTTCCAACGGGCAGGGTCGGTCGCCGCGGGACCCAGCAGGATGATTTTCTCCTTGTCGCCCAGGTCCTCCCACTTCGAGACGAGACTCCTGGGATCTTGTCCGGAGCCGTGAAGAGTCAGAATGAGCGGGAGTTTCTGGTCCAAGGTGGTGCCCGGCGGAAGGTGAAGGAAATAAGTCCGCTCCCTGCCTTTCCAGGAAATCTTCTCCTCGGTCGTCTTGCCGGATTCGCCTACGGCGGCCGCCGCGGCGAGCAGTGCGATGGCCGACAAGAACGCGCCGTTGCGCATGGCCCGAATGAGAGCCAGGCGAAGGATCGATCTCGGATGTAAGGATCGGGTCAGCTCACGCCTCGTGCGTCGATGACCTGGCCGAAGGGAACGCCGAACCGAGTCTGCATTTCGCGCCGGCCAGCCCGAGTGACGCTCAAGATCCGGCTGTCCAGGTCCCGAACGACCCAGTTCCGTCGCAGCGCGAGATTCAGGAGGGCCGCGCCGAGCGCGCCGCCGATGTGAGGCCGTCGCTCGCTCCAGTCGACGCAGGCGTAGGCGAAGCGCCGGCGCAGGGCCCGGGTCGCTCCGATGTCGATACCCAGCGCTTCAAGCTCCGTCGCTCCATTCCTTGTGAGGTCGTAAGCATTGCCCGCCGCCGACGTGGATGACAGCCATCGCAGCCGCTTGAATCCGTCGTGCAGCGAGACCGCGACTCCGCCTGCCATGTGGTCGTAGCAAGTGCGTGCGGCTCGAAGACGGCTCGGGGTGTTCGGCACGAAGCGTTCGCGAGGCCCGCCCGCGACGACCATCAACGCTTCGAGCGCTTTGGCGACCTCGGCGCCCTCCAGGCTGTAGTAGCGATGCTTCCCCTGGGCGAGCGCCTGGACGAGCTGCTGATCTTTGAGCCGAGCCAGGTGCACGCTGGCGGTCGACGGGCTCACACCGGCCACGACGGCAAGCTCCGTGCTCGTCCGCGCGCGGCCATCCAGCAGGCAGCAGAGCATGCGGGTCCGAGCCGGCTCGGCGATGGCCGCGGCGATTCGGGAGAGGCAAGCGTCAGCCGCTTCGGAATTCATCCTTTGACAGTGGACGAAGCGTCCCGGTCCTGCAAAGAGGATACTCCGTACTATGCCGCTTGCGGAGGAACTCTCAGCCACGAAGCTAAGCCGCCGCGAGGCCATACACGTTGCCGCGCGACGGGCGCGGCGTTGACCGTCGCCTGCCATGGACCGACCCCGCTGGACGCAAGGAGGACGTCGATGAAAACGACTGAGCAGGACGCTGCCACGGTGACACCGAAGGTCGTCAAGGTGAAGCTCGAAAACGACCGCGTCCGCGTCCTGGAATTTATCAGCGATCCCGGCGACAGGGAGGGTTGGCACTCCCACCCTGCATTCGTCGTGTACGTGGTGACCGGCGGCACGCTGCGCATTAACACCCCCGATGGCAAGAGCAACGACGTCGAATTCACGGCCGGCGACATCCGCTACCGTGAGCCCGTCACCCATACCACCGAAAACATCGGCAAGACACAGCTCCACGCCATCATCGTCGAGCTGGAGAAGCCATAACGGCCACGTAACCAAATCGGCCAAATCGTGAGCTTGGCGGGGCACGCGAGACTGAGAGAGGCGCGATGACGATCACCTGCTTCATCCGCTATGAAATCGATCCGTTCCAACGAGATGCCTTCAAAGAGTACGCCGCCAATTGGGGCCGCATCATCCCTCGATGCGGAGGCCATCTCGTTGGGTACTTCCTTCCCCACGAGGGAACGAACACTGTGGCGTGGGGCCTGATCGCCTTCGACAGCCTCGGCTCCTATGAGGCTTACCGGGCACGCTTGAAAGAGGATCCCGAATCGCGCGCGAATTTCGCCCTGGCGCAAGGGAAGCGCTTCATTCTTCGCGAAGAGCGGACGTTCGTGGAGGTGGTCGACGGCACCTTCGGCGTTCCAGCAACCCGAGCGGAGGGAATGTCCTGATGGGGCCGCGAGGCGATCCCCGGAGCTTCGCGATTCCGTCGGAGCTCGGCAACGGATTGTTCCGGCGGCCGCCTTCGCGGCGATGAAGAAGATCGGAATTGTGGGGGGTGTCGGCTGGCTATCCACCGTCGATTACTACACGGAGATTTGCCGCCGTAGCGAGAGACAGAGCATCGCCGGGGATCGAAATCACCCGCCTTCGACGCCCGAGATGAGCATTGAGTCGCTGGACCTGAGCAAGGCTGCCTCCCTCATCGGTGTCGATCGGGACGACGAATCCTGGTCGCGGTTCGACGAATACCATCGCTCTGCTTTGCGACGCCTCGAAGCGAGCGGCGCCGACTTCGCGCTCATCGCGAGCAATACGCCGCACCATCGTTTCGACTCGATCGTGCGCGGCATTGGGATTCCCGTGCTCAACATTTTCGAAGCTGTGGCAAAGGAATGCGCACGGCTCGAAGCCGAGCAGGTTCTGATCCTGGGCACGGCCGTGACGATGGGGTCCCCGGAATTCCGGAAACGGTTCGCGCACCGGGGGATCGAAGCCGCCGGCCCGAGAGATGAGGCCGCAAGGACCCTGACGGCCGATCTGATTGCAGAGCTCCAGGGAGGCGAGAGCGAGGAGGCCGCGCGCCAAATCGGAAGGATCGCCCGAACCTCGTTTCCCCGGCAGTTCGCGGGTCGACCGATCGTTTGCCTGGCCTGCACGGAACTTCCGCTCGCGTTTCCGGAATGGAAGACGCTCGAATCCTTTGTGGTCGATGGCATGACATATGTCAACAGCTCGGCCGTACACATCGCAGCCGCCTTCGATTTAGCCGCAGGGCGAGTCGGCGGGAATGATCCGCGGCTGGAATGAGATGTTGGCGACCGGAAAGATTCAGCGCTACTTGCTCCGGCAGAAGCAACTCAAGTCCAAATCGCGGCGTGCGGAGCGTGTCGCAGCAAAAACTGCCTCTCCCTCCGGAGAGGGGCCGGGTGACGGGCCTCCCCTCAAAAAACTCAAATCTCCTGTCCAACTTTGCCCTCTCCACGCCAATTCATAGGTAAGGCGAGCTCTCTTCGATAGCTACAGGAAGCGCGGAAGACTATAATTGGCGCTAATCGATTCCAAAAAAAGGAGTTCGACGATGCTCCAGCGCCACTTCTCGCGCCGGGCTCTCGCAGTCTGCTTCGGCCTCTCCGCCCTGGTCCTGCTGCCCGGGGCGCCGCTGGCGGCTACTTCCCGTTCGGGTTGGGTCGAGGTCTCTCCGAAGGATGGCGGGTTCGCGATCCACATGCCCGGCACTCCGAAGCTCGACTCGAAGAAGCCGGGCCGGTTTGCCGTCAGCAAGGGCGCCACCACCTGGATCGTCGAGCACGAGCCGATGGATCCCGCTGTGCGCGAGTTGATCCAGGGTGGAAACCGGAAGCGCATGGAGAAGATCCTCGAGATCCTGCGCGACGGCACAGTCAACGGAATAAAAGGGACTCTGATCGGGTCGAATGAGGACGACTTCGAGGGTTCGCCGTCCGTCTTCTTCGCCTTCAGCGGCGTGGTCGAAGGCACGACGATCGACGCGACGCAGCGGATCGTACTGACAGCCGACCGGATGTACTCGGTGGTCGCCATGGGAGCGAGTGGAGCGACGAAGAAGGAGGACCTCGAGAGATTCTTCAACTCATTCCGGCTCACGACGGCTGCTCCAGATGCGCCCGCCTCGGCCGCGCCGGCCGGAAAGTTTCAGACGATCAGCTACGTCGACGCGGTCTGCCGGCGGATGCCTTCCGTTCCCGTGACCTTCTCGATGCCGGCGGACTATCTCTCGCGCTCCGTCGGCAAGACCGTGGAAGGCGGATGCCTCTGGGGAACCAGGGAGGACCTCGATCGGGTGACGGCCTCGCCCGAGGAGGGGGACTTCTCGGCCCTCAACCGCGGCGTCTTCCGCGCGCGCGTATCGACAAATGTTGTCTGTACGAGGACCGGCACTTTCGATTCGATGGACGGCACGGGCGAAGCGGGAATCCGACAGCAGTTTGAAGCGACAGGTGCGTCGCTCGTCACGTGGAAGAAGGAAACTCTCGCCGGCCTTCCCGCCCTCCAGATCGTCGCCGATCTCCCCGGCGCCGGGCGCGTCTACATGCTCTACCTCGGCAACACGCGCTTTTCCTCCAACACCCTGCTCGTGAACTACTACCAGCCAAAGAAGCGGACCACGTCCGACGACACCTTGTGGGCCCACTTCGTCGCCGGCATCCGCAAGGCGGAGAAGCCCTAGCAGGGCTCGCCGCCTACGTCTCCCTTTTCGGGTTGACATCTGACCCGAGCAGATGGATACTCGGGTCGAATGTCGACCCAAACGGAAAACAGCCGGCTCGAGCTGCTTCAGGGGACGCTGGATCTATTGATCCTCCGGACTCTCATCTTCGGGCCGCAGCATGGACAGGGCATTGCGCGCGCCATCCAGGAGACGTCGGAAGAAGAGCTTCTCGTCGAGCACGGCGCTCTCTATCCAGCCCTCCAGAGGCTCGAGGAGCGCGGCTGGGTGTCCGCGAAGTGGGGAACTTCTTCGAATAACCGCAAGGCCCGCTTCTACACGCTGACCGCCGCCGGCCGCAAACAGCTCGTCAGAGAAACCACGAAGTGGAAGCGGCTCGCGCTGGCCGTCGGGCGGATCCTGGGGTCGGAGGCCGTGGAGAGCTGAGCCATGCGTCGACGCGACCGGAACCCGGACGACTTCGCCGCGGAAATCGAGGCTCACCTGGAGCTCGAGAGCGAGCGTCTCCGGGAGCGGGGCCTGAGCGCGGAGGACGCGCGGTTTGCGGCGCAGCGCAGCTTCGGCAACGCCACACGAGCCCGGGAGCGCTTTTATGAATCGGCCCGCTGGCTATGGTGGGACCACTTCTGGCAGGACGCTCGTTATGGACTGCGCCGGCTGCGCCAGGCCCCCGGCTTCACGGCCATCGCGATCCTGACGATCGCCCTGGGCATCGGCGCAACGACGGCCATCTTCAGCGTCGTCGAGGCCACCTTGTGGCGTCCGCTTCCCTATCCGCATCCGGACCAACTCGTCAGCATCCAGGACGATCTGCCCGGCGTGGGCGCCCGCGACGTGGGTCTGTCCGAGCCCGAGTGGCAGGACCTTCAGCGTTCCGGCATCTTCGAGTGGGTCTCGCCGGCATGGTTCGACGAGAACAACATGACTGGAGTTTCAACGCCGGAGCGTGTCAGCCTGCTGAGTGTCGCGCCCGACTATTTCGCGCTGCTCGGCGTGAAGCCCCAGTTGGGCACCACTTTCGATCCGCGGAACCACGCGCCGCGATTCACCGGCGAGGCGGTCATCAGCGACGGATTGTGGAAGCGCGCCTTCGGCCGCGATCCGCATGTCCTCGGCCGAGGCATTCGGCTCGACACCGACCTGTACACGGTCATCGGCGTCATGCCTCCGGGTTTTCGCTCGCCGGAGCGCACGTCCGCGCAACGCAACGCCGAAGTCTGGCCCGCAACGAGCTTCTACGGCGCACCGCTGTTGGATCACCCGCCGCGAAATGGCCGCAACCTTCCGGAAGCAATTGCGCGGATCAAGCCAGGGCTGACTCTCGATACGGCCCAGAGCCGCGTCAACGCCCTGGTCGCCGCGCTCCAGAAGCAGTATCCCGCGGATTATCCGGCACAGAGCGCATGGAGAATCCGCCTGGTCCCTCTGAAAGAAACGATCGTCGGCGACGCCCGGCGATCGCTGATCCTGATGCTCGCCGCGGTCGGACTCGTGCTGCCGATCGGGTGCCTGAACGTCGCGAACCTCCTCCTGGCGCGCGCCAGCGTCCGAGGCCGCGAAATGGCGATCCGGCAGGCGCTCGGCGCCGGGCGTCACCGGCTGATTTCCCAGCTCCTCACGGAGAGCCTACTGCTGTCGCTCCTCGGCGGGATCGCCGGGGTGGCGGTCCTGGTCGGAGCGCAACGTTTCCTGTTGCGGCTCGTGCCCAACAGTCTGCCGCGGCTTACCGCCGTCTCGATCAACTGGACAGTCCTGATGTTTGCCGCAGCAGCTTCGCTCATTTCGGGCGTCGTCTTTGGACTGGCGCCCGCGCTGCACTCGGGCAGGTTTGCGCTCGTCGAAGCTCTCAAGAACGCCGCGCGCGGTGCGATCGGCTCGGGGAAGCAGGTCCGCATGCGCCGCGCGCTGGTGGTGGTGGAACTGGCGCTGTCTCTGGTGCTGACGATCGCGGCCTCGCTTCTGCTTCGCAGCTTCCGGGACCTGTTGCGCGCGCCGATGGGCTTCAATCCGCAGAGCGTCATGACCGTGCGGACGCGCCTGCCGTATCCGAACGATGTGAAGACCGACCGCTATGCCAGCGCCGCACAGCGGGCAGCGTTCGTCGGTGAGTTGCTGCGCCGCGGCAACGCGCTGCCGGGGGTGGAGGAGGTCGCGATCGGCGACAGCGGCGCGATCCCGCTCGACTCGAGCCAGCGCGAATTGAACCGGCTCGCGGGACGGTTCTTCTTCACGCTCGAAGGCCGCGTCCTCGACAGCCGCGAGTCGCCGGTCGTGGATCGCCTGATGGTCACGCCGAACTACTTTCATCTGCTCGGCATCCCGCTGCTGCGTGGGCGCCTGCTCAACGAGTCGGACGATGCCAGGAGCCCGCAGGTCGCCGTTGTGAACGAGGCGTTCGCCCGAAGATATTGGCCGGCCGAGAACGCGATCGGAAAGCGCTTCCGGCGGGACCGCCCGGACGCTCCGTGGATCACCGTCGTGGGCGTGGTCGCCAACTCACGGACGGGATCGCTGGCGGAAACCGACTCTCCGCAGGTCTACGTGAGCCTCTCCCAGACGTGGTCGCATCACCTCGCGATCTTTCTGCGCGGGCAACTCGATCCGTCCGCGACTTCGAAACAGGCGCGCGCGCAGGTACAGAAGGTGGATCCGACGCTCCCCGTGTTCGGCGGACAGATGCTCGATGACACTGTCTCCGCGTCGCTGTCCGAGCGGAGGTTCTCGCTGGAAATGGTCGGGCTGTTCGCTCTGACGGCGCTGTTTCTCGCGGCCATCGGGATCTATGGAGTGATCTCCTACATGGTTGCCGAGCGCACTCGCGAAATCGGGATCCGCCTCGCCCTGGGCGCCGCGCGGAGAAACATCCTTAGGGACGTGCTGGGCCAGGGATTGAGGCTCGCCACCGCCGGCGCCGCGATCGGACTGGTCGGCGCCCTGATCCTGTCCCATGGGATGGCCGGTCTCCTCTACGGAGTGAAGCCGACAGACCCTCTGACGTTTGCGGGTGTCGCTCTTCTTCTCGTCGTGGTGGCCCTTTTCGCCTGCTATATTCCGGCGCGCCGCGCGACGAAGGTCGAGCCCATGATCGCGCTTCGTGACGCCTGACTTCGATGTGAACCTTCCCGGAGTGCTCGCCGTCGGCGACGTCCGGGCGGGCGACCGGAAGCGCGTCGCCTCGGCAGTCGGGGAGGGATCCAACGCCGTTTCCTTCGTGCACCGGCTCCTGAGCGATTGAAGGCCTTCGATCCGGACGCATGAAGGCCGGGAGGCTCGGCGTGAGCTCCCATTCGGGCCTCCCGCCGCGGGGACCGGCGTCGGGTACCCGCGATCGGCGATATGCTCGCGGTCGCAAACGGGGCCCCTGCCTCCGCGGTTGCGAGGGAGTGGTCGTCTGATTCATATGAATCGGTTGCGTCAGGCGCCGCTTTGAGAAAGACTCCCCGGAGAAACAGCGGGCGCCCGGGAATGAATCACCGGGCGGTCTTCGCGCGTGAGGCAGATCTCCCCGGTTTCCATCGCGTGACGGCTGCGGTGATTCCAACGCGGACGTTCACAGTCTCTCGGGGTCCAACTTCGGGAGCAGGTCAGGTGGGCTCGAACGAAGCCCGGAAAGGGAGTAGCGCCATGT
>JBKPDV010000083.1:0-5972 GCA_046728075.1 Acidobacteriota bacterium
CGCTCGACCTCACCCTGTCGAACATCTCGGGGGCAAGCAGCACGACACAGCAGGCGCTGGACATCAGCGCGTCGCTCGGAGTCGATCCGACCCTGACAACGGTCTTCCCCAACACCGGCCTGGGCAATCAGTTGAAGCAGGTCGCCAAGATCATGAAGCTCAATTTGACGGGATCGACGATCAACCTCAACCGGCAGATCTTTTTTACGTCGATCGGGGGATTCGATACCCATCAGAATCAGATTGCCGGCCAGTCTGGCCTGTTTACACAGCTCAATGCCGCGATGACCGCCTTCTACAATGCGACGGTGGAGCTCGGGATCTCGGATCGGGTCACCACCTTCACGCTGTCGGACTTCGGCAGAACATTTCGACCGTCCGGGACCGGCGGATCCGTAGGCTCGGACCACGCCTGGGCAAACCACCACTTCGTGATGGGGGCGTCGGTGCTGGGCGGAAACTTTTATGGCGTTCCGACGAGCAACGGAACCGTCTACCCGACGCTTCAACTCTCGGGGCCCGATGACACCGACAGCGCTGGCCGGTGGATTCCCACCGGGGCCGTGGACCAATACGCTGCCACGCTGGCGACCTGGTTGGGTGTCCAGAGCTCGGATATCCCGACGATCTTTCCGCTCATCGGGCGATTCGCAACCCCAAACCTTGGATTCCTCATGTGATCAGGGACAGGACCAGGCACACGATTCGGGGTCGCACTCTCGCCCTGGTGGCAATTCTCGCGGTCGGGGTCGGAACATCGGCATGTTCCGACTCCGAGCGAGGCCGTTTGCCGACGGAGCCTGCCAAGGAGAAGCCGAGCTCGGTCACGGAGGCGGATCTTCCGGCTCGTATGCCGATTGTCCGTGTTCCCCCCCGCGGGACCCCCACGCCGACTCCGACGCCTCTGGGCTCTCCGACACCGGTTCCGACGTCGACGGCCTTCCCCACCCCCACTGCAACGACGGCGGACCCCACTTCGACCCCGAGCCCGACCCCGACACGGACTCCCACTCGCACCCCGACTCCCGGGAACGTGACGATCTCGATCGCATTGCGCGGGATTCCGTGGCAATGGGACTTCTATTCCGTGCCGGGGCAGCGCGACGGCGGACCAAGCGCCACGCTCCACAAAGGGCAGACCTACTCGATCCAGATCTTCAACGACGCCCCGTCCGACACTCTGGGCCACGCGTTTTCCGGGATTGCTGCGCTGGGGTTGAGTGGCGGATCAATCGATCCCGGCACCAGCTTCACTCAGACCTTCACGCCCAACACGCTCGGAGACTTTCCCTTTCTCTGCACGGAGTCCGGTTGCGGCGTCGGTCACGACAACATGTTGGGAGTCATCCACGTAGTTCCCTGACGGTCCAGGCTTTCCCCTTCGCACGCGCACGCGCCGCGGGCCCTTCTGCAGAGGGCTTTCCGCTGGAGCGGCACCCTGACTGACCGGATAGACAGGAGAATGCCCATTTCCTTCTCAAAACAAAGGGATTAGATTGATCAGATTGTGGCTGTAACTCGGAAAAAGAAGTCCCCGGTGCCGGGCTCCGCGCTCGTCGCCTTTACCCTGAACGGCGAGCCGGTCGAGGTCTCGTTCGCCCCCCACAAGACGCTGCTGGAAGTATTGCGGGAGGACTTGAGATTGACGGGGACCAAACACGGCTGCGAGCTCGGAGAATGCGGGACCTGCGCGGTCTTGGTCGACGGGCAACCCGTTCTCTCCTGCCTCTATCTGGGGCTCGAGTGCGCGGGCCGGCGCGTCGAGTCCGTCGAGGGGATGGCCGGGCCGGAAGGCCTGCACCCCCTGCAGAAGGCATTCGCCGATCTCGGGGCGGCACAATGTGGATATTGTACCCCCGGCTTCCTTCTGACCGCGAAGGAGCTGCTCGAGCGCCGCCGGAGCCCAACCCGGGAAGAAATCGCCCAGGCTCTCGCTGGAAACCTCTGCCGCTGCACCGGCTACATCAAGATCTTCGAGGCCGTGGAGCTCGCGGCCGCCTGGATGCGCGGCGAAGATGCCGTTCCGACGAAAGAGTCGCTCTACGGCCAGGACTTCGACGAGAGCGGACTGCTGCCCCAACATCCCTCTCCCCCCGGTGGGGGGAGAGGGCAGGGTGAGGGGGGAGAAGAGAGAGAGTGCCCCTCACCCCGGCCCTCTCCCGCCGGGAGAGGGGGCATATGAAGACCCGCATCGTCGGCCGCCCGTACGCGAAGGTCGACGCGGCGGCCAAGGTCACAGGGCAGACGAAGTTCGCGGACGATCTCTTTCTGCCGCGCATGCTCCACTGCAAGCTGCTGCGTTCCAAGCTCGCGCACGCCCGAATCCTTCGCGTCGACATCTCGAAGGCGCTCGCGATGCCGGGCGTCCTCGCCGTTGCGACGGGCCGGGATCTGCCGATTCCGTTCGGCATTCTTCCCGTCTCTCAGGACGAGCACGCGCTCGCTCCGGACAAGGTCCGCTACGTGGGAGATCCGGTCGCGGCCGTGGCCGCGGTGGACGAGGACACGGCCTTCGACGCGCTCGACGCGATCCAGGTCGAGTACGAGCCTCTGCGCCCGATCGGCTCGATCGAAGGCGCGGTGAATCTGCCGGAGCCGCGGATCCACGACTACGGCGACGGAGGCAACTTCCACAAGCTCGTCGCGATGGAGTTCGGGCACCTGGAAGAGGGATTCGCGCGGGCGGACCGGATCTATGAGGACCTCTTCTTCTACGAAGGAAACACGCACCTTCCCATAGAGCAGCACGCGGCGGTCGCCGATTTCGGGCCCGACGGCAAGCTGACCGTCTGGTCGGCGACGCAGACGCCGCACTACGTGCACCGGGCGTTGGCCAAAGTGCTCGAGATGCCGGCGGCGCGCATCCGCGTGATCGCAACCCCCAACGGCGGCGGCTTCGGAGGCAAGTCCGATCCGTTCAACCACGAGATCGTCGTGGCGCATCTCTCGCGCGTCACGGGGAGGCCCGTGAAGATCTGCCTGACCCGCGAGGAAGTCTTCTACTGCCACCGCGGTCGGCATCCCACGCTGATGAAGGTCAAGACCGGCGTGAAGAAGGACGGATCGATTACGGCGATGCACTTCCAGACGGCGCTCGACGGCGGCGGCTACGGGTCTTACGGCGTGGCTTCGACGTACTACACCGGCGCCCTGCAGACGGTGACTTACAAGGTACCCGCGTATCGATTCGACGGAGCCCGTGTCTTTACCAACAAGCCTCCGTGCGGTCCCAAGCGCGGGCACGGCACGCCTCAGCCGCGCTGGGCGCTCGAGGTCCAGCTCGACAAGATCGCGTGCGATCTGGGTCTCGATCCGGCGGCGATGCGCCGGGAGCATCTGCAGCCCGGCAACTCCCTGACCGCGAACTTCCTGCGCATCGGGTCGATGGGATTGGGACCCTGCATCGACAAGGTCGTTGGCGCATCCGGCTGGAGGCAGCGCCGCGGAAAACTACCGGAAGGGCGGGGACTCGGAATGGCCTGCTCCTCCTACATCTGCGGAGCCGGGCTTCCGATCTACTGGAACGCGATGCCGCAGTCGGGGGTCCAGCTCAAGCTCGACCGCAGCGGGGGAGTGACCATCTTCTGCGGGTCGACGGAGATCGGGCAGGGCAGCGACTCGATTCTCGCCTACATCGTCGCGGAGGTCCTGGGGATCGACCCCTTCGACATCCGCGTCGTCACGGGCGACACCGACCTGACGCCCGTGGATCTGGGCTCCTATTCCTCGCGCGTCACTCTCATGACCGGCAACGCCGCTCTGCAGGCCGCCGAGCGCGCCCGGGAGCTCCTCGTCGAGGCGGCAGCCGCGAAGCTTTCGATTCCCGGCGTTCGTGTCGCCTTCGCGGACGGGCGGGTCTTCGACGTGGAGGAGCCGGAGAAGGGAATGCCGTTCGCCGACGCGGTCGTCGCCGCGGAATCCAAATTCGGCACACTCGGCACCGTCGGCTCCTATAGTCCGCCGCCCTCCCCCGGGCGCTACCGCGGAGCGGGCGTTGGTCCTTCACCGGCCTACTCCTATTCCGCCGCGGTCGCGGAAGTCGAGATCGATCCGGAGACGGGGATCTATCGAGTTCCGAAGATCTGGATCGCGCACGACGTCGGCAAGTGCATCAACCCGGCGCTCGTCGTCGGCCAGGTGGAAGGCTCGATCTACATGGGGCTCGGCGAAGTGATGATGGAGGAGATGGCCTATCGCGATGATGTCCCCGGGAATCTCGTCCACAAGTTCCCCTCGCTTCTCGAATACAAGAGCCCGACTACGCTCGAGATGTGCGAAGTCGAGACGTTCCTTATCGAAGACCCGGATCCCAACGGCCCCTTCGGAGCCAAGGAGGTCGGGCAGGGCCCGCTGCTGCCCGTGCCGCCGGCCGTCGCCAACGCGATCTTCGACGCCGTCGGCGTGCGCATCGACGAGGTTCCGGCCACGCCCGAGAAGATCCGGCAGGCGCTTCGATCGAAGACCCAGGGAAAACCGGCCCGCTACGGCCCGACGAAATTTCCGCACATCCCCTATCCGGAGCCGATCCACGTCCCGACTCCCGAAGAGGGAGGAGACGGACGGGCGGTGGACGCAGTTGCTACAGGAGCAGGAGGCGTGCGGTGAGGGGCGGGCGAAGAGCGAAGGCCGAAGGGCGAACGGCGAATGCCATCGACTTTCCTTCCATCTCTTCGCCTTTCGCCTTTCGCCTTTCGCCTTCCGCCTGGGACCCCACGCCATGATGCGCCTGCCGCGATTCCGTTACTGGATGCCGAAGACGGCGGCGGAAGCCGTGCGCATCAAGGGGGAGTCCGGGCCGGAGGGAGCGTACGTTGCCGGAGGAACGGACCTCTACCCGAACATGAAGCGCCGGCAACAGACTCCCAAAGAAGTCATCGGCCTCTCGCGAGTCCGTGGCCTCGGCCGAGTGCGCTTCTCCAAAGACGGTGTGTCGATCGGAGCCTCGGCGCTGCTGTCGGCGCTCGAGACTGACCGGCGCATTCGCCGCGGTTATCCCGCCCTCGCCCACGCGATCGCCGAGATCTCGACTCCGCCTCTGCGCAACATGGGCACTCTCGGCGGAAATCTCCTCCTCGATACCCGCTGCAATTACTACGACCAGAACTACGAGTGGCGGCAGGCGATCCACTTCTGCATGAAGAAGGACGGAGACATCTGCTGGGTGGCGCCCGGCTCTCCCAAGTGCCTCGCGGTCCAGTCGGCCGACTCCGTGCCCATCCTGATCGCTCTGGAGGCGCGAGCCGTTCTCGTTTCCGCTCGCGGAGAGAGAGAGGTTCCAGTCGAGTCTCTCTATCAGAACGACGGCATCCAGTATCTGACCAAGTCACCCGACGAGCTGCTGACCGAGATCCGTCTCTCGCCTCCGGACGGCTGGCGGGCCTCCTACAAGAAGCTGCGCCGCCGCGGGTCGTTTGACTTTCCGGTGCTCGGCGTCGGAGCCGCAATCCGGCGTGAGGGGGATCAGGTCACGCAAGCCCGCCTGGTGCTGGGAGGCGTCGCCTCCGCTCCGGTGCGACTCACGCGCTCCGAGGAGATTCTCGCAGGACGGCCTCTGGATGAGGACGCCATAGCCGAAGCCGCCGACGCCGCCTCCGGGCCCGCGAAGCCCATGGACAACACGGACTTCTCGTTTCTCTGGCGCAAGGAGATGGTCAAGCGGTTCGTTGCAGCTGCACTCCGTGAAATTCAAATGCAGTGACGGGAAGAGTCAGAACGGAACGAGAGCCGAAATAGAAATCGAGTTTGCAGGATGCATATCGGAATCGCGCGGAAAGCCCGCCCGGAGTCGTCGGCATTTCCCTTGGAGGTACGCGCCGGCCGGCCGCGAACAGAACACACCGGCCGGCGCTGAGAGTTCGTCGCAGTTTTGTTACGCACAGAGTTACTCCCATCCTTGCTCCTCACCCATCACCTCCGCCGGGAAACGCCGCCGCCTCCGGGCTCGCTTTGTGACTTCAGTCTCGGTGCCAGAG
>JBKPDV010000084.1:0-8909 GCA_046728075.1 Acidobacteriota bacterium
GGTAATCACCGAGTCAATAGTCGGTAGTCGGTAGTCGGTAGTCAAGAGCGGCATCACTACCGACTACCAACTACTGACTACCGACTTCTTCCCTCAAGCGTCGCCCTCCCGACTGATCTTGTGGTGATCGATCTTTTTGTAGAGGTTCGAGCGCGGCGTCCGGATCATCTCGGCCGTCCGGCTAATGTTCCAACCATTCTCGCGCAGCTTGGTCACTAGGAACTCCCGCTCCGCATACTCCTTGAACTCGGAGAGTGTCGCCAAGGTCAGGCCCCGTTCCGAGATCTCGGTCGGGGACACGCGCGCCTCCGGCGGCAGATCCTTGGCCTCGATCGGGTCGGAGTCCGCCATGATGAGAACTCTCTCGACCAGGTTCTTCAGCTCGCGCACGTTGCCTGCCCAGGCTCGCGCCTTCAGCAGCCCCATTGCGCTGCCTGCGAACCGGCGAG
This sequence comes from Acidobacteriota bacterium, assembly GCA_046728075.1. Classification (GTDB taxonomy): domain Bacteria; phylum Acidobacteriota; class Thermoanaerobaculia; order UBA5066; family Gp7-AA6; genus JBKPDV01. The sequence continues at coordinate 450 of JBKPDV010000084.1, forward strand.
GCCGGCGGTGGTCGCGTTCGGAAAAGCGGCGCGTGAAATGCTCGACTAACTCCGGGATATCGTCCGTTCGCTCGCGCAGCGGCGGCGTGCGGATCGGCACGACGTTCAATCGGAAGTAGAGGTCCTCCCGGAAACGCCCTTCCTTGATCGACTCCGTCAGATCCCGGTTCGTGGCCGCGATGACGCGGACATTGACCCGGCGCACGCGTGCCGCCCCGACCGATTCGACCTCACCGGCCTCGAGCACGCGCAAGACCTTGGCCTGGGCGCGGGCGGACATGTCACCGATCTCATCCAGGAAGATCGTCCCGCCGTCGGCCTCCACGAACTTGCCGGTCTGCTTCCTCACCGCGCCGGTGAAGGAGCCCTTCTCATGCCCGAAGAGCTCCGACTCGATCAGCTCCTCGGGAATCGCCGCGCAGTTGACCTGGATGAACGGAGCGCCGGCCACTTTCGAGCCCTGGTGGATCTCGCGCGCCACGAGCTCCTTGCCCGTACCACTCTCTCCCACGATCAGGACGGTAGCTGTCGTGGGCGCGGCGCGGGCGACCTCCTCCCTCAGGCGGATCATGGGTGCACTGTGCCCCACGAGAACCGACTCTTCCTCGACCTTCTTGCGGAGACGCTCATTCTCGGCAGCGAGCGTGTTGCGGGAAAGGGCGTTGCGCAGGGAAACCAGGATTCGCTCGCGCTGGAGCGGCTTCTCGAGAAAATCCACGGCCCCTCGCCTGGTCGCTTCGATCGCGGTCGCGATGTCTCCGTGTCCGGAGATCATCAGGACCGGAGGAGAAGTCTCGCGCGCCACGATCCGATCGAGCGCCTCGAAGCCGTCCATCCCGGGCATCTTGATGTCCATCAAGATGGCGTCGGGCGGATTGGCGTCGATGTCGGCGAGGGCCGTCCGGGCGTCGGGAGCCGTCAAGACCTCGTAGCCTTCGTACTCGAGAATCATCCGGAGGGCGTCCCGGATCCCCGCGTCATCGTCGACTACCAAGATTCGACGGGCCATCGGGCTACCTTCTAGCAAAGGCCGCGCCCTCGAGGGCGCGAATCGGGAAGCGGGAAACGGAAATCGAGAATCTCATACGCCAGGGGTCTCTCGAATCGGGTCTCTGGGGTCCAAGGAGCGTGGTGCCTGAGGCTCGGTGCCTCTGCTTCGCGCCCTAGTCTCCGATTTTGACCAGGGCGAAGAACGAGGCCTTCGCCTGGGGTCGGAACACGTAGAGACGCAGGTACTCGCCCTTGCCCGCGGCCTTCACAAGCTTCGCGAACTCGTCCGTCGAGGTCACTGTCCGGCCGTTCACCTGCGTGATGATGTCTCCGTCCCGGATGTTGGCGTCATAGGCGGGCGAGACCTCCTTGACATGCTCGACATAAAGGCCCTCCACCGATGTCTCCATCCCCAGAGACTTGCGGATCTGGGGCGTCACGGGCGCCACCGAGATGCCGATCTTGCCCCGCGGCTCGTCGGTGGTGCCGCTGCCCTTTTCGCCGCTGGGCCCGCCCTCGAGCTGCCTCTCGGCCAGCGTGGCGTTGACGGTGATCTCTCGACCGTCGCGCATGAGGGTCAACTTGACCTTGCTGCCGGGATTCTTGCTGGAGACATAGCCGATCAGATCGCGCGTATCTTTGACAGGGACGCTGTCCACGCGCACGATGGTGTCGCCCGGTTTGACTCCGGCGTTCTCCGCGGGCTCTCCCGGGAGAACGGATTGAACGAAAGCGCCCTCCTTGGATTTCAGCCGGAAGGCCGCTTCCTTGTCCGCATCGACGTTCTCGATGTTGATCCCGAGGTAGCCGCGCACGACCTTTCCCTTGTCCTTCAACTGCGGCAGGATGGTGCGCAGGGTGTTCACGGGTACGGCAAACCCGATGTTCTGGGCGGGCCGGTAAATCGCGGTATTGATGCCCACCACCTCACCGTTGACGTTGATGAGCGGTCCTCCGGAATTTCCCAGGTTGATCGCCGCGTCGGTCTGGATGAAGTTCTCGAAGGAGCGCGTCGTCTGGTCGGCCGAAATGCCCTGGCGGTCCTTGGCGGAGACCACCCCGACGGTCACGGTCTTGTCGAAGATGATCGGATCGCCGATTGCCATCACCCACTCGCCGACGCGAAGCCTGTCGGAATCCCCCAAGGGAAGCGCCATGAAACGCTCGCGCGAATCGATCTTGAGAAGAGCGAGATCCGTCGCCGGATCCTTGCCCACCACCCGGGCGGTGAACCGCTCCTTGTTGTGGCGAACCTCGATCTTCTCCGCCCCCTCGATGACGTGGAAATTCGTCACGATGTAGCCATCATCCGAAATGAGGAAGCCGGTGCCGCTTTGCTGCTCGCGGTGCTCGTCGTCGTCTTTGGGTCTGCCGCGGCGGTCCCGAGGCTGTCCGAAAAAGAACTCGAAGGGGTCCTCGCCGTTGCCAAAGGGGCCGGAGAATCGGCGTTGGGCGGAACCTTTGACGGTCTCTGTCGAGGTGATGGAGACGACGGAGGGCATGGCTCCGTCGGCGATATCTGCGAACGAGGGAGCGACAACCGACGGGGGACGCACCCGGGCAGCCGGAGCTTCATGCTGCGCTTCCGTGCGCGGGGTGACGTTGACGGCGCCGGCCACGACCATCCCAAAAATGACGGCGCCGGCGATCAGGACGGAGAAGGAAAGCGCTTGTTTGGTCGACTTTTGCATGGATCGTGCACTCCTCAATCCCGGTTCCACCCGGATCAACAGATCAACGCTTCCCTTTTCTTCCTCATTCCGGCGCGCGCCGCGACCCAGACTACTACCCGGTCGGCGGTCGAAGGATCCTCGCTTCCGAGCAAGAGCGGAAACGCTTTCATCCCGAGCGCAGCGAGGGATCCGGTCCGCGAAACCTGCAAGCGGCCAGAGGAGATCGCCCGCTTGCTCGTGACCTGCGCCTGTCGGCGCACCGGCTGGGATACGTGTCTCACCGCCATCACTCGTATGGTCTCCTACCTGCGGACACCGGAGCCGATCAGCCGCTCGCGCTCGACCAGTATGCACCGGTCCATCGCGACGGGAATGCCAGCGGCCTCGAGCTGGGCCGCGGATTCGGCGTCGACGATTCCCTGCTGCATGAAGAAGAATCCGGCTCCCCGCTCGAGCGTTTGAGCGGCGACGGGCGCCACGTGCTCGGAGCGGCGGAACACATCCACAATGTCGACGCGGATCTCGCTCGGTATGTCGGCAAGGGATGGATAGCAACGCTCACCGAGAATCTCGCGATGTCCCGGATTGACCGGGATCACACGGTAGCCGCTCTCCAAGAGATAGCGCGCGATCGAGTTCGAAGGCCGCGCCGGGTTGGGCGAGCAGCCCACAACCGCGATCGTCTCGGCGGTCTCCAGCGCGCGTTGAATCTGTTTCGAGTCGTTCATTGCACGAGTTCTCAGTTTTCAGTTCTCAGTTTTCAGTCATCAGTTTGGGGATCGGAACTGAGAACTGTCAACTGATAACTGATTACTCTCTGTTGGGTCGCATATTGTAGAAAAAAGTGACCGTGATTCCCTCCCGATCCTTGCCGGGCACCTGCGCGAGCAAGTCCTTTGGCAGAGGACGGAAGGGATCGGACTTGATGATCGCCTGGAACGCGGCAAAGTCAAAGGGTGGAACGCCGGACCTGGCAATGTACTTCGCGTCGGCGACCCGCCCGTCCGCCATGATGTAGAAGCGGACGGTCAGCCTTCCTTTCCAGCCCAGCCGCGCGAGCTCGGGAATGTCCCAATGCAGTTTGATCCGGCGGACCATTTCGTCCGCGTAGGCTCCCCAGTCGTACCAGCTCGTGTCGAAGGAAACCGGCCCCGAGTCGACGAAGCCTCCATCGGGATTTGGAATGCCGGCTCCCGACTCCCCCGCCCCCACTTCTTTTGCCGCATCGCGAATGGCGCGATCGAGATCGGTCAAAGGTTGCCCGGCGCGGCCCGAGCTCTTCGCACCTGGCGGTGGAATCGCAAACGCATCGGGCGCCGTCGACTTCGCGGTCTCCGTGCTCGCCGCGGCCGTGCGCTCGCCGTTGTCTCCCGAGGTTCGGGGTGCCGCGGCTCGGGCCGATTTTCCGGCTCCGGGAGCCAGCCCCTCGATCCCCGGTCTCTCGCGAACAAACGGCGTTTCCGACCGAGGCCGCGATGGATCGCCTCCGCCCGCTCGCCGCGTCTTGTCCGAAAGGTCGGATCGCTTGGGATTCTCGCGCTCGGGTCCCGGAGCGGAGCGAAAAACGAGAGGAATCCGGTCCACCGGTTTGGGCTCCGGAAAGAGCGCGCCGAAGAGGCCGTGACGCGAATCCGTTCCACCGCCCGCCGGCAGCCAGCGCAGCAGGAGGAACAGAAGAATGTGGAGTCCCAAAGAGAGAAGAATCGCGCGCTCGACGGGAATGGGTTGCCGATTGGATGGCTGAAGGTCGCGTTCGAATTCCGGGACTTCGAGCTCCGGGACAGCGGGGGAAGGCGCCGAAAGAGAGAGAGGATCGCGTCGGCGACCTCCGGAGGAAGGCACCGGAGCGGAAGAAGGCAACGGAGCTGAGGAAGGCGGCGGAGCCGAGGACGGCGACGGGGAGAGCGCCGTTGTCGGGCCGCCATTCGTCCGAGCCGGCGGAGCGGGTGCCGGGGAAGGGGGTCGAAGAGCGGGAATGGCCCCCTCCAGGTGCAGAATCGATCTCGGGGCAGAGTCCTCCTCAGGTTCTGAAGGCTCTCCCTTTCGCTCAAAATCAAACACGAATTCTCGTTGGAGGGGCACACGTACCCCTTCCCTTTAACGTGGGCTTCGGTTCGCCGATTTCGTTTCGTTGTAAGTTTTTGGAACGCATGGGTGAAACCGAGCAAGTCCGGAGGATCGTCACAGTCGTTTATGTCGCCACGATCGCGGCAGTCGGCGTTTGCTTTCTCCTCGTCGCCTGGCTTCCCGTTCCGGCCAGCCCCTCAGCCCCCTCTGTGAGGGCGCGCGGGACACTGCTGGCTCTCGGTGCCGGAGAGTACCTGTTTGCGACGATACTGGCTCGGCGCAGGGCCTCTTTGAGCACGCGGGGCGCCCTCGAACGCGTCCGGTCCGGATACCTGATCCGCTTCGCCGCGGCAGGGGCCATCGGCACCTTCGGGATCACACTTCATTTTCTCGGGACACCGGCGGGCTCGGTCTTGCTCTTTCTCGGCCTGTCGATCGCCGGTCTCGTTCTGGCCTATCCGAGCCGGAAAGCCTTCGAACAAGCCCGTCCCTAGCCGCGCGCAGCCGCTCGGGACGGTTTCCTCTTGGGACTCGGGCAAGCGACTGAATCTCGCGTCCGGAGTCTCGAGTCGGAAGGTCCGGGTCTCCGCGGCTTGCGCTGCGGCGTCTTTATCTGATAAAAGAATCAAGCGTTTGGGGGAACCAAGCGGGCTCGCGCCCGCTTTTTTGTTCGATGAAATTGAGTGAAATGACGACGGAAGCAATTCGAGCGGTCGCAGAGCGCAGGGGGTGCCGTCTTCTGGCCCTGGAAGGGGCGGGGGCAGGCCGATACTCGGTCCTGCGCGTGGTCCTGGAGCGGGCGACCGGTGAGCCGGTGACCGTGGACGACTGCGAGGGGGTTTCCCGGGACGTCTCGGCAGTGCTCGATGCCTCCGATGAGATCCCCCATCGCTACACCCTCGAGGTCTCGTCGGCGGGGCTGGACCGCAAGCTCTACTCTTTGGAAGACGCGGTCCGATTCGTCGGCCGGAGGGTTCGTGTGACGGCCGAGAATCCGGTCGCTGCGGAACCGTTGGAGGGTGCGCCAGTGCGCCCGGGGGCGCCTTCACGCCGCTTCGCGGGAACGCTGCGCGGTGTGGAGGGAGACCTCCTCACTGTCGTTGATGAGGAGAATCGCAAAATCTATAATGTCCGTTTCGGCGATATCCGGGTCGCGAGACTCGACTTTCTGTGGCCGGTGAGAGCGAAATGAGGGGTACGGTTTTTCCATGATCATTGATCCGTCGGTCATCCGACAGGTTTCACGCGAGAAAGACATCGATCCGGAAAAGATGTTCGGCGCGCTCGAGGAAGCGATGTCCTCGGCAGCGCGGAAGTTCTACCATGACCGGGCCGTCATCACGGCGATCGATCGAAAGACCGGCGAAATGACCGTTTATGCCCCGAGGGCCGTCGTCGCCGAGCTGGACACCGAATCCGAGGAGCCGCCGCCCCAGGTCCTGCTCGAGGAGGCCCGGGAACTGGTCGCCAAGCACGGAACTAAGGCCGACCTGCGGGTCCTCCGGCCCGCGGGCGAAGGCGAGCCTGCGACGGAAGTCTCCGACGTTCAGCTGGGCGACACCGTCCGTCTCTATCGCGAACCCATCGGCTTGGGCCGCATCGCCGCTCAGACGGCCAAGCAGGTTCTCTACCAGAAGGTCCGTGAGGCCGAGCGCGAGAACATCTACAACGAGTACTTTCCGAAGGTCGGCGAGCTGATGAGCGGGACGGTGAAGCGCTTCGAGCGCGGCGACATGATCGTCGATCTCGGAAAAACCGAAGGAGTGATCCCTCGGGAGCAACAATCGCGCGCCGAGCGCTATGGCCAGGGAGAGCGGATTCGCTCGATTCTCTATGACGTCCACAAGAATCCGAAGGGACCTCAGCTCGTTCTCTCGCGGACGGATCCTCGACTGCTGATCCGTCTCTTCGAAATGGAGGTTCCCGAGATCTACGACGGGACCGTCGTGATCAAGGGGGCCGTCCGGCAGCCGGGCGAGCGGGCCAAGGTGGCCGTCCGCTCGCGCGAGCGGGACGTCGATCCGGTCGGCGCGTGCGTGGGCATGCGGGGCAGCCGCGTCCAGGCGATCATGCGGGAGCTTCACGGAGAGAAGATCGACGTGATTCTCTATTCCGACGACCTGATCACGTTCGCTCAGAATGCCCTCGCGCCGGCGAAGATCACGCGCGTTTCTCCGATCCATCACGAGGACGGGACGATGAGTCTGGACTGCGTGGTGGAGGATGAACAGCTCTCGCTGGCGATCGGCAAGAAGGGACAGAACGTCCGGCTCGCGTCCGCCCTGATCGGATTGAAGATCGAGATCAAGGGAGAGACCGAGGTCAAGGGCGAGGTGGCGGAGGCGCTGTCCCGCATGCTCGAGGCGTCCCGGCGGCGCTCGTCCCCGGTCACCGCGATCGAGGGGATCGGAGAGAAGACGGCCGAGAAGCTCGCCGAGGCGGGAGTCACGACGCTCGGAGAGCTCCTCGACAAATCGGCCGAAGAGCTGGCCCAAGTCGAGGGAATCGGAGAAAAGACGGCCGAGAAGCTTCTCGAGGCCGCGCGAGCGTTCGAACAGGCACTCGCGGAGCAGGAAGCGCAGGAAGAAGACGATGCGGCCGCCGCCGAAGCAGAGGCCGCCGCCGCCGAGAACGAGAACGTGACGGAAACGGCCGAACCGACAACGGTCCGAGAGTAATCAGGGAAACATGGGAAAGATCCGAGTCGAAGAACTGGCAGCCCAGATGGGCATCGGGAGCAAAGAGGTTCTCTTTCTGCTCCAGTCGATCGGCGTCGATGTGAAGTCTCCGCAGGCGGCTCTGGATGAATCCACCGTCCTCGCGATCCTGCAAGGCAAGACCCACGCGCCCAAGCAGCTGATCGTACGCGACACGGAATCCAAGGCGTTCCGGCCGCAGAAGAGCGCGCTCTCTCGAATCAAGATCATCGAGAAAGTGGCCGGGCCCGCGGGCTCGGCCCCGGCCGAGACGGCGCCCGAGGAACCCATCCGCGAGTCCCGGCAGCCGGAGCCCAAGGCCGCGCCCGCAAAGCAGGCGGAGCCCACACGCACGGCAGTCGTGGCGTCGGAGCCGGAACCCGAAGCTCCCAAACCCGCCGCCGCGCCGCCGCCGCGCAAGATCGTTCTGCCCCCGCGCCCGACTGTGCCCCCACGGCCTTCGGTGACCGCGACGGCAGCGCGCCCGATGGGACCGGCCCGGCCGGCAGCGCGGACGACGCCGACGGGTCCGTCCCGCCCGGGTCCGTCGGTCTATCGGCCCACACCGGGAGGCCCGGGCGCTCGACCGCTGGGTGGACCGGCCGGTCGACCGGGACCGACGGGACGGCCAGGCGCTCCGATGGGGCCAGCCGGCCGGCCCGGCGCGGTCGCCGCCCGAGGGGCAGCCGCCGTTCCGGTCAGCGATCGAGGCACGGCCAAACGCAAGAAGGACGACAAGGACGACGCGAAGAAGCCCGCCAAGAAGGGGGGCGCCAAGCCGAAGATCACCGTCGCCGACGAGGTCGATCTGAGAGAGTTCGTCGGCACTTATCAGGAAGACACGTACTCGGACATTTCTCTTCCGTTGATCGAAAAGACCGCGGAGAGCGAAGAGCCGGCTCCTCGCGTCTCGAAATCGGCGTTGCGGCGCGCCGCCAAGGAGACGCGGGCCCACGATTCGGGAAAGCTCCTCGAGTTCAAGAAACCGCTGCCGAGCGGGCCCGTGTTCCTCTCGGAAGGCGTCACGGTCAAGG
>JBKPDV010000085.1:0-13740 GCA_046728075.1 Acidobacteriota bacterium
TCGCACGACCGTTTCGATCGACGGCGTCGGTCTCCATTCCGGGCATCCCGTCCGCGCGCATTTCCGCCCGGCGCCCGCCGATCACGGGATCGTTTTCGTCCGTTCCGACCATCCGGGCGTCGCGATCCCGGCGCGGCTCTCCTCCGCGAGCACCTTCGACTACGCGACGACGCTGGCCGCCAAAGGAGTCTCGATCGGGACGGTGGAGCACGTGTTATCGGCCGCTCTCGGAGAGGGACTGGACAACTGCGCCATCGAGATCGAGGGACCGGAGGTGCCGATCCTGGATGGCTCGGCTCTCCCGTTCGTGCGTCTCTTCCACGCCGCGGGCTTCGAGAGGCTCGCCCACCCGATCCGTCCGCTTCAGCTTTCGCGCGAGGTCTCTGTGGTTCGCGGGGACCGCTCGATTCGATACGAGCCCGATGGCCCGTCGCTGACCGTGACGTATGAGATCGATTTCCCTCACCCGATCGTGGGACGCCAGTCGCTGACGGTCGCGATTCGCCCGGAGGAATATTCCGCGCGGGTCGCCCCGGCCCGAACCTTCGGTTTTGCCCGCGACGTCGAAGCCCTCCGGGCCCGCGGTCTCGCTCGCGGAGGAACGCTTCAGAACGCAGTCGTGCTGGACGACTCCGGCATCCTCTCGGGTCCGCTGCGTTTCCGCGACGAGTTCGTGCGTCACAAAGTCCTCGATCTTCTCGGCGATCTCGCGCTGCTCGGCCGCCCCCTCGGCGGCCATATCTACGCGCGCAAGGCCGGACACGCCCTTCACATCGAGTTCGCCCGCGCCCTCGACGCGGCGCTGCGCTCTCCGGCCTGGCAGTCCCAGGCCCCCGGTTCCCAATCGGAAGCGGCCGCCGGAAGCTAGGCTTTCCGCTTCGCGCCCTCCCTCCAAAACAGGTCTCCCCAACAGCGAGATTTCTTCGAGCCATCGGGCAGAGCCCCGCTCTCCTCCCGACTCGGCGCCAGGATTCGAGTCCATCCGCGAGGTCGCAACGGAGGAGCTTAAAGCTGAGAGCTCCTCGCTTCGTCGACCCGTCACAATCCGCTCACAGCGCGCGAAGTCTCCCGAAGTAACCGAGGGAGGAGGCGCGCGCCGCGGAAGCGTAGAGCGGAGCGAGCGACGATGCGGGCGGTCGAGGCCCTTTGGCCGAGCCGACCGTCGGCGGCCGTGGCCGCGTCGCTCGCGCAGCGCGGAGCGACGGTTACAATCCGAGGCATGATCCGTGGAAGGCTCCTTCTCCCGGTTTCGGGCGCGATCCTCGTCGCGGCCGCAGCGGCGGCCCAGCCGGCGCCCCGGCCGGCCACGATCGACCTTCTCCGCGCCGACGCCCGAGGATCCGACGTCTTCCTTCGGTTTCATCTGGACGGCGCCCTCAACCCCGAGCTAGCCACGAAGATCCAGACGGGGCTCGAGACGGCGATTCGCTACGAAATCCGCCTCTACCGCCACAACGCGCACTGGCTCTGGGATAATCGAATGGACACGCGGGAGGTTCGAGTCGCGGTCACGTACGATCCGGTGACCCGGGAGTACGTGATCGTCGAAACCATTGACGGAAGACCGTTGACGCGGGCCGCCACGAAAGACTTTTCAGAAGCGACCCGCCGGTTGGTGTCGCAGGACAACCTCCTGGCATTCCGGGTGCGCTTCGACGACTGGCGCACCAACCTCTACGTTTCGATGAGGGCCACCTTCGACTCCCGTTACGTCCTCGCGATCATTCCGATCGACGCGCGGACTCCCTGGAAGCAATCCAACCGCTTCGAGGTCAAGGTACCGGCCCGATGAGTCTGCTCTCGGAGATCCAGAGACGGCGCAAAGATAACCGGTTGATCGTCGGGCTCGCTCTCGCCGTGCTGCTGGTCTGGGCCGCGGTCTCGGTCCTCGAGCGCCGCGCGGACGATCCGGCGACGATCACGAGGGGTCTCATCCTCTTCGTGCTCTCCTATCTCAACATCACGCTGATCGCCGCAGTGCTCTTTGTTTTTGGCCGAACTCTCGTGAAGACCTGGCTCGAGCGGCGCCGGGGAGAGCTCGGATCCCAGTTCACGACGAAACTGCTCCTGAGCTACGTCGTGCTGACGGCGATTCCGATCGGAGTGCTTTTCTTCACTGCGACCGGATTGCTCCAGCGCTCGATCGACCGCTGGTTTTCGACTCCCGTTCGAGAGGTCGTGGACAAGGCTCGCGCCCTGCAGGAGCTGGTCGAAAAGCGGATTCTCCAGGAGGCGCTCGAGGATGCGCGCGATCTCGCCACGGGAGCGGCGGAACCGGCGGCGCCGGCCCTCGAGCTCTTCCGGCGGAAACACCACCTCGACTCGGTGGAGATCTACCGCCAGGGCCGTCGTATCGCGCTCGCGGCCGAGCGCCCGGAGGAAGTCGAACCGCTCGCGCGCGAGAATCTCGGAGAGACGAAGATCGAAGTCCTCCGCGACGGCGCGCACCGTTACCGCGCGCCCCGCGGAGTCGGGAGCGACATCTGGGTAGCGGGGATTCGCATTCCTCCGGAGGAGGCCCGAGCCATGGCGGCGATCGCCGCGGCGTGGAGCGAGTATCGAAAGCTCGAGGTCCAGAAGCCGGCCATCAAGGCCGCCAACATTTCGACTTTTCTTCTGATTACCCTGGCGATTCTCTTCGCGTCGATCTGGACGGGCACGACGCTGGCACGGCGGATCACCGGACCGATCGCCGCGCTGGCCGAATCGACCGCCAAGCTCCGCGCCGGAGATCTCTCGGCGCGCGTGGCCGTGCTTGCCGATAACGAGCTCGGCGTTCTGGTCGACTCCTTCAACCGGATGGCGGCGGGTCTGCAGGAGACGCGCGACGCCCTGTTGCGGTCCAACGAGGATCTGCAGGCGTCCAATCAGCGCCTGGACCTGGAACGCCGGCTTTTCTCGACCGTGCTCACGTCGGTCACGACGGGAGTTCTCGCGTTCGACGCCGACGGCCTGGTCCTCGTGTGCAATCCCGCAGCCCGCTCTCTTCTCTCACTGTCCGGAGAGGTCTCGCTCGAGTCGATTCGCGGGACGACCCATTTGAGTCCCCTCGTCGCGCTGATCGACCAGGCTCGCGCCGGAGCGCTGGGCGGCGCTTCCGGCCAATGGACGGTTCCGGGGGAGGAGGGGGAGGAGCGGCTGGAAGCCGCCGTCCGGCCCCTCGCGCCGGCCACCGGAGGACGCGCCGGTTGGGTGGTCGCGATCGAAAACACGACTCACGTCGCGAGGGAGCAGAAGCTCGCGGCCTGGAGCGAGGTCGCGCGCCGGGTGGCCCATGAGATCAAGAACCCTCTCACTCCGATTCGTCTCTCCGCGGAGCGGATCGCGAAGCGGCTTCGGTCCGGCGGACCCGGTCTGGAGGAGGCCGTGGAGCGAGGAACGCGCATCATCGTGGAGGAAGTGGATTTCCTGAAGTCTCTCGTCGACGAGTTCTCCCGATTCGCGCGGCTGCCGGAAATGCGTCCCGAGCCGACGGATCTGCCCGCACTGGCGCGCTCGGCTGTCCGTCTCTTCGAAGGCGCGCGGGACGGAGTGACGATACGCGTGGAGTCGAACCTCCAGCGCGAAACAGCGACGGTCGATCCGGAGCAGATCAAGCGCGTGTTGATCAACCTCATCGACAATGCGCTGGAGGCCTGCGGCGAGTCCGGTGAGATCCTGGTACGCCTGGAAGGCCGCGAATCGGGCATCACCATCGAGGTGGCCGACACGGGACGGGGCGTGCCGACGCGGGACCGTGAAAAACTCTTCCTTCCCGATTTCACGACGAAGGGGCGCGGGACCGGTCTCGGGCTCGCGATCGTCTCCCGCATCGTTGCCGACCACAACGGCACGATTCGCGTCGAGGACAACCGGCCGCGCGGCGCCCGGTTCATCATCGAGCTTCCAGCGGCGTGAAGAAACGACGCGTCCTCGTCATCGATGACGAGAAGGCCATTCGCGAGACGCTCGCCGCGATCCTGACCGACGAGGGTTACGCGGTCACCGCCGTCGCTTCCGGCGAGGAAGGATTGCGGCAGCTGCTCGAGGAAACCCACGACCTGGTCTTTCTCGACGTCTGGCTGAAAGACAAAGACGGGCTCTCGATCCTGGAGGCGGCCGGACTGCGGCTGCGGCAGGTCCCGGTGGTCATGATTTCCGGACATGCCAATGTGGAGATGGCGGTTCGCGCCCTCCGCCTCGGTGCGGACGATTTCCTCGAGAAACCCCTTTCCCTCGAGCGGGTCCTGCTGACGGCCCGAAAGGCGATCGAGCGCCGGGACCTGCTCGCGGAGGTGGCCTCCTTTCGGGGAAAGGCGCAGGGGGAAGAGGAGCTCATGGGGGAATCTTCCGCGATGACCCGACTGAAAGAGGAAATCGCGCGGGTCGCGCCTACCGACGCGCGCGCTCTCATCGTGGGCGAGAACGGGACCGGCAAGGAGCTCGTCGCCCGCGCGCTTCATCGGCTCTCGGCACGCGCCGACTCGCCGCTCGTCGAGGTCAACTGCGCCGCGATCCCGGAAGAGCTCATCGAGTCCGAGCTCTTCGGGCACGTGCGCGGCTCCTTCACCGGCGCGACGGAGGATCGGCGCGGCAAGTTCGAGGAAGCCGACGGCGCGACCCTCTTCTTAGACGAAGTGGGCGACATGTCTCCCAAGACGCAGGCCAAGGTGCTCCGCGCGCTCCAGGAAGGGCGCTTCACGCCGGTCGGAGGTACCCGCGCGGTCTCCTCCGACGCGCGGATCCTTTCGGCGACCAACAAGGACCTTCCGGCCGAGATTCGCCGCGGAACTTTCCGCGAGGACCTCTACTTTCGCCTCGCGGTCGTCCCTCTGCGCGTGCCGGCGTTGCGCGAGCGGTCCGAGGACATCCCGCGCCTCGCGGAACACTTCTTGAAGATCGCGGCAGAACATTTCGGAATGAAGCCGCGCCGCCTGACGCCGGGAGCCCTCCAGGCTCTTCAGAGCTATGGATGGCCGGGCAATGTTCGGGAGCTCAAGAACGTCGTCGAACGGCTGATGATCCTCGGGCCGAGCGAAGAGATCGGGGCCGATGACCTTCCTTTCCCCGCCGTCGCGGCGGGCGTCGCGGCGGACGGGACCCTCAAGCAGGCTCGCGAGGACTTCGAGCGGCGTTACATCCTCGCCGCTCTTCGGCGTCACCGGGGCAACGTCACGCGGACCGCGGAGGCTCTCGACGTGGAGCGGTCGCACCTTCACCGGAAGCTGAAGGGGTATGGGATTGAGGTGGAAAGAGAATAGTCGGTAGTCGATAGTCGGTAGTCAGTAGTTGGGCCCCCCTTCCCTAACGACTACCGACTACTGACTACCGACTCGCGGCCTACTCGCTCTCCTCTAGCAACCGCATCTCCAGGACTTGATCGCTGGAAAAGTTCTCTAGCCTCAAATAGTGCTCGGCGGCGGCAAAAAGGGCGTCCGCGGGCGCCAACCCCACGATCTCCGAGCCGATGATCGGCACCCCGTAGCGTTGCGCTTCGGACCGGACGCACTCGAAGACGCGGTGCAGCGGCGTCTTGCTGTAATTGGTCATGTTGATGGAGACCTGCACGCAGCCGCGCTCCGCGAGCTCGACGCCCATCGCCTTGACGTATCGAAAGCCTCCCCCGATGTGGCGAATCGAGCGGGCGATTCGATCGGCCACCGCGAGATCACGCGTGCCGAGGTTGATGTTGTATGCGATCAGGGGGGCGCGGGCGCCGACCGCAACGACTCCGGCGGTTGGATGAGGAGCGGCCGGGCCGACGTCGGGTTTCCAGTCCGGCCCTTCCATTTTGCGGGCGAAGCCCTCGAACTCCCCTTTTCGGATCTCCGCCAGATTGCGGCGCGCCTCGGAGGCGGCCGATTCCTCGTAGAAGTAGACGGGAACCTTCCACCGCCGTGCGATTTCCGCCCCGATCTCGCGCGACAGCCGGACGCAGTCATCCAGGCTCACGCCCCGGATGGGGACCAAGGGAACGACGTCCACGGCTCCCATCCGCGGATGCCCCCCCTTGTGACGGGTGAGGTCGATGATCGGAAGGGCCGAGGCGAAGAGAGCGTCCACGCCGGAGCGGACCGCAGCGGCGTCGCCGACGAAGGTCAGAACGCTGCGGTTATGCGAAACATCCGAGGAGACGCCCAGCAAGCGGACCCCCTCCACGGCGCGCAGCGCCCCTGCAATCGCCTCGATCTTCTCGCGGTCGCCGCCCTCCGAAATATTCGGAATGCACTCGATGATCTGCTTCATGGAGACGGGCAGTTTATAATCGGTGTATCGTGCGCACGACAGAGACCACCAACCCCCTTCCGGGAGGCGGGAGGCGGGAGGCGGGAGGCGTTTCGGGCGGGGAGACTTTCCTTCGCCGGCCGCCGACTGCCTACCGATTACCCACTGGGGTTCCGGCATGAGCACCCCCCCGGCCGCCAACTACCCGGGCAACCCGTCCCTCCCGCGTGAGGTCCGCGAGAAGATCCTCTCCACCTTCCGCCACACGCTCAACCTCTACCATCAGGGGAAGAGCGACGACTGCGTGATCGGCTGCGATTTCATTCTGAAAATGGACCCGCGGTTCGGACCCGCGCGCAAGCTGATGGAGAAGGCCAAGAATTCCGCGGCCGACGTGGATGTGACCGAGCTCGAAGCGCTCGTGACCGCCACACCGACGCGGCAGGAGCGCGTCCAGGCGGCCGATCCGGAGCGCTTGCTGGTGCGAGCGGTCGAGAGCTACAACGCCCGCGACTTCGACGCCGCCATTGCAACGTCCGAGCAGGTCCTCGCGGTTCTGCCGGGCAATCGTGATGCCCTGGAGATTCTCGACAAAGCCGCCGGCAAGAAGGCGGCGCAGCCCCTCTTCGATGCTTCGCGCCAGCGCGCCCTGGCGGCCCTGGAGAACAAGCGCCCCGAGGAGGCTCGGCAAGAGCTGGACCGGATGCGAGGGCTCGATGCGGATCATCCCGCCGTCACCCTGCTCGAACGTCGGCTCGGCGGCGGCTCCGCCGCGCCGCCCAGGCCCAGCACCCGCGTCACCCCTCCCCCGCCGGCCAATGATGAGATCCACTTCGACCTGACTTCGCCCGAACCGGCTCACTTCGGTGGTCTCGGCGGCGGAATGAGCGAGCCGGATATCCAGTTCGACAGCGGCAGGACCGTTTCGTTGAACATCGAGGCCGGCCAGCAGCCCGTGGCGCCTCCCAAGCCCGCGTCGCCGAAGCCCGAGGAACTTGGGCTCGAATCTCTCTCGCTGGATTCGCTGTCGCTCGACCCGAGTCCGCCAGCCCGAGCGGTCGTGGATATGGATTCGACAAATCCGGGCTCGGCGTCTCGGCAGATGCCTCCCTCGGCTCCGCCGGGCTCACCGGCGGATCTGTGGAGCGCGACTCCCGGCTTCGATTTGGAGGAGCCTGCCGGCGTCGCCCCGCCTCCCACTTTCGTCCCGCCGCCGCAGCCCAGTTTCCGGCCATCGCCGACCGCCTCTCCAGAAGAGGACGAGGCTCAAACCAACGAGCGCGAGATCGCCGCTCTCATGCGCCAGGGGGACGAGTTCGCCCGGCGAGGCGACCGCCAGCAGGCCATCGAGGTGTGGTCCCGCATCTTCTTGATCGACATCAACAACTCCGAAGCCGTCAGCCGGATCGAGGCAACGCGTCAGGAAATGGCCGAAGGCAATCGCGTCGTTTCCGACGGCCTCAAGGCGGGACGGGAAAAGTTCGAGGCGGGAGACCTACCGGCCGCCCGCGAGCTGTTCCTGCAGGTGCTGGCCGTCGACGAGAATGACGCGACTGCTCGGTTCTATATCGACAAGATCGAAGCAGAGATGGCCCGTGGAACGGGCTCTTCCGCGAAAACAGCGATGCCGGCCGGGAGCCTCGATTTCGAGGAGGCCGCCCGCCCCGCGGGGCCGGTCGCCGCCGCGCCCGCACCGCCGCCGGCGAAGAAACCCTCCCGAGGTCTGCCTGTTCCGCCACGGGTGCTCGCGATGATCGCTGCAGCGGTCGTGATCATCGGTGTAGGAGTTTCTCTGGTCCTGAAGAGCCCTCGGCGCGCCGCCTCCTCCGCACAGTCCGGTCCCGCCTCGACGGCTGCGGGCGCTGGTGCTGCGTCGCTGGCGCACGCGCGGGAGCTTTCCGACGCGGGTCAGGTCGCCGAAGCCCGACGAGAGCTGTTGCGCATCCCGCGCAGCAGCCCGGACTTCGAGGAGGCTCGTCGCTTGCTCTCCGAGCTCGGCGCCGCCCCTCAGCCGGGAGGCCCGTCGTCCGTGGCCGTGGTGCAGACTCCCGCGGTCGGAGGCCCGCCGCCGGCGTCACCGGGCCCGAACGACCCGGCCCGCCTGCGCGCGACGGCCGAGCAGGCGCTCGCCGAAAAGCGCTATATCGATGCCCTCAAGAATTTCAATCTCGCGGCGCCCTCCTTCCGCAATGACCCGACGTTCGCCCAGTCGATGGGCGTGGCGTCCGACAAGGTTCAGACCCTGGCGCCGGCCGTCAAGCTCTACAACGAGGCGGAGTACGAGACCGCCATCCCATTCCTGTGGCGGATCTATCAGGAGGACCGCCAGAATCAGGACGCCCGCTCCTATCTCCTGCACTCCTACTACAACCAGGGTGTGGCGCAGCTTCAGAACGGGCTCTTTCCCAAGGCGATCCAGTCTTTCGACGAGGCGCTCGCCATCGACCCCAAGGACAGCGAAATCATCCGTCATCGCAAGTTCGCCGAGCACTACCTGAAGGGGGATCTCGATCTGATGGGTCGGATCTACGTGCGGCATCTGACACCGCGCCGTTGAGCAGGTTGAAGCTCTCGCCGGCCGTCTCGAATCTTTCGGAGTTTTCGCTCGTCGATCTGCCATTGCGCTCCGACACCGACGAGGAGTCCCTTTCGCCTCCCGTCCCGCCGAAAGCATCGGCGCCCGAAGGCGAATCGGCCGGCCGTGCCGCGGGCCTCGGGGCCCGGGCCGGAGCGTTCGGCGCGGACGCCGCGACGATTCTCCTGCTCGTTTCCGCGACACTGCTCGGGGCCCGCGTGCTCACGGGAGAGTTGCCGTCGACCGCCGGCCTGCCCTGGGCGGGGGCGTTCCTCCTCCTGCTCTCGTTCTTCACGACAGTTCTTCCTCTGATGCTGTTTGGAAGGACGGTGGGGATGGCCCTGGCGGGCCTGACCGTCGCTCCCCGAGCTTCGAGCCGTCGCCTGGAAGCGGCGGAGGCGGCTCGTCGCTGGGTCGGAACGATCGTGACCGCGGCCGCATTGGGTCTGCCCCTTCTCTGGACGATGCGGGACGGCGAGGCGCCCACTCCGGCGGATGGGTTGTCGGGAAGATCTTTGGTCCCGGACGAGTTAGAGAATTAGGAGTTGGGAGGATTTCGATCAGCTTCTCGATTTCTCGGCCTCTTTGCCCGCAAAACCTCGACTCACCCGTTTCATCGTTTCATCGTTTCATCGTTTCAACCTTCACCGATGAACCGATGAATCCATGAATCGGTCCCTCAAAGTCGCCGTCGCCCAGATCGACACCACCGTCGGGGACTTCGCCGGCAACTCGGAAAAGATCCTGGCCGGAGGCCGGCGAGCGGAAAAGGACGGGGCGGACCTCGTCCTCTTCCCGGAGCTCGCGGTCTGCGGTTACCCTCCCAAGGACCTTCTCGAACGGCGGTCGTTCCTCGAAGAGTGCGCGCGCGCCACGCGTCGCCTCGCGCGCGCATCCGGAGAGGCCGTCTGGCTCTTCGGCTCGCTCGCGAAGAACCGGGCGCGCGCCGGACGGTCGGTCTTCAATGCGGCCGTCGCCGCCCGCCGCGGGCGCGTCACGGGCATCTACCACAAGCGGCTGCTTCCCACCTACGACGTCTTCGACGAGGGGCGCTACTTCCAGCCGGGCGTCAAGCCGCCGTTCGTGCTCGCCGTGCGGGGACGGCGCGTGGGCGTGACGATCTGCGAAGACATCTGGAACGACAAGACATTCTGGAAGCGGCCTCTCTACGAGGCCGATCCCGTGAAGGATCTGCGGCCGCTGCGCCTGGATCTCCACGCGAACATTTCCGCCTCGCCCTGGACTCTCGGCAAAGAAAAGCTACGGGAACGGATGATGCGAAAGATCGCGCTCGGTTCCGGAATACCCCTCGTGTCCTGCAACCTCGTCGGCGGAAACGACGGGCTCGTTTTCGACGGCCGGTCGGTCGCGTTCGACGACCAGGGAAAACTGGTCGGGCGCGGGCACTCGTTCGAGGAGGACTACTGGACGATCGACGTTCCGGGAGACCCGGCGCCGATCGCCGAGCTCGGCTCGGACACCGAGCAGATCCGCCGCGCCCTCGTGCTGGCGCTCAAGGATTACGCGGAGAAGACCGGCTTCACGAGCGCGGTGTTGGGCGTCTCGGGCGGCATCGACTCGGCGGTGACGGCCGCCCTCGCCGTGGAGGCGCTCGGCCCGGATCGCGTTCTCGGCGTCGCCATGCCGGGCCCGTACTCGTCGCAGGGAAGTCTGCGCGACGCTCGGGATCTGGCGGAGCGGCTCGGGATCCGGCTGCTCGAGATTCCGATCGGTCCGGTCTTCGAGGCGTACCTCTCGACTCTGTCCCGCGCCTTCGAGGGGAAGGACTGCAAGGCGGCGCAGGAGAATCTCCAGGCCCGGATTCGGGGAGCGATTCTGATGGCGCTGTCCAACCAGTTCGGGCACCTCGTTCTCTCGACCGGCAACAAGTCGGAGCTCGCCGTCGGTTACTGCACGCTCTACGGCGACATGGCCGGCGGCTACGCGCTTCTCTCCGACATCCCCAAGACTCTCGTCTACGCGCTCGCCAACGAGATCAACCGGGACCGCGTGCGGATCCCGGCCGCCTCGATCTCGAAGGAGCCGTCGGCGGAGCTCGCGCTCAACCAGAAGGACAGCGATTCGCTTCCTCCGTATCCGATCCTCGACCCTCTGATCGAAGCCCTCGTCGACCAGTCGCTCCCGGCCTCGGTCGCGGCGCGAAAGACCGGCGCCTCTCCGGCCCTCGCCCGCGAGATCGCCGGCCGGGTCGATCGCAACGAGTACAAGCGTCGCCAGATCCCTCCCGGCCCGAAGGTCACCGCGCGCGCCTTCGGCGAAGGAAGACGGTATCCGATTGCGCAGAAATTCCGAGTCTGAGAGGTACGCGGCGGGAACGCCGAGAACGCAAGGGGAACGCCGGGAAGTGAAGTGTGAACGGATGAAGTATTCAACTTCGATCGTTCGCACTTCGAATTTCACTTCATACTTCCCGCTGCGTTCCCGCTGCGTTCCCGCTGCGTTCTGATAGCTTCCCCGCCGTGCACCCCGTCGAAAAGTACACCTGGAAGGAAATCCCCGGGTCCTCCCACGACTTGCTGCGCCGGCATATTCGTGCCCTTCCCGCGGGCCTGCGCCTCCTCGACCTCGGCGCTGCGGGGGGACACCTGGGCCGCGAGGTGCGGGACCGATGTGCCTTTCTCGCCGGCGTGGAACCGGACCCGCGCGTCCCGGCCGAGGCGCGGCAGGGATACGACGAGTGGCGGGCGGCGGACGCGCTTTCCGCGGGTGACTGGTCGCAGCCGTTCGACGTCGTGGTCGCCGCAGACGTGCTCGAGCATCTGGCCTCCCCCGAAGCGCTTCTGGAAAAAGTGCGGTCCTGGCTCAAGCCGGAGGGCCTTCTTCTTGTCTCGCTGCCCAACATCGCCAACGTCTCCGTCCGGGCCGCGCTCCTGCTGGGCCACTTTCGCTACACGGAGCGCGGCATCCTCGACCGCACGCACCTCTCCTTCTATACGCGTGCCAGCGCTCGCCACCTGCTGCAGGACTCGGGCTTCCACGTGCGCGCCGTCGAAGCGACGGCGATGCCTTACGAGCTGGCGCTGCCCACTCTCACCCGCAGCGCGGCGGTCCGAGTCCCGGTTCGCGGGATCGCGCGCCTGACGGCTCACGCGTGGCCGACGATGTTCGGCTACCAGTTCGTGTTCGAGGCGCAGAAGAAATGAAACGGGATTTCCGAATCCGGAGCAAGGAACCCGGAGCGGCGAAGATGAACGGGTCGGATTCTCCATTCGAGATTCGAAAGCCGCAGTCCGAAGTCGCCTCGCTCGTCATTCCCGCCTACAACGAGCGCCGGCGGATCGAAGCCTGCATCCGGGGAGTCGCCGAGTGGGTGCGCGGCCGGCCGGGGGGGTGGGACTGGGAAGTCCTCCTGGTCGATGACGGGTCGCAGGACGGGACGCTCGCCGCCGCGCGCCGCACCGCCGAGGAGAACCAACTTGCGCTCCGGGTGCATCGCAGCGAGGTCAATCGCGGGAAGGGACACGCGTTGCGGACGGGGGTGCTGGCCTCGAAAGGAGATCCTGTTCTGCTCTCCGACACGGACCTCTCGACTCCCCTTTCGGAGTGGATCAAGCTCGCCGAACGGTTACCGACCCACCCGATCGCGATCGGATCGCGCGGAATGCGCGACGACCTCGTGCAAAGGCCTCAGCCGTTCTACCGCCAGGTGCTCGGAAAGACAGGCAACCGCCTCGTCAGACTGCTCGCCGTTCCCGGAATCCTCGACACGCAGTGCGGTTTCAAGCTTCTCCGCGGCGACATCGCGCGGGAGCTCTTCCGCGAGGCCAAGATCGACGGCTTCGCCTACGACATCGAGATCCTGTTTCTTGCGCGGCGGCACGGAATCGACATAGCCGAGGTGCCCGTGCTCTGGTTCAACTCCCCGGAATCGAAAGTCTCGGTGTTTCGTCATGCCCTCCCGACGCTCTGGGATCTGCTGCGGCTGAGGTGGATCCACAGGAAGGACGGGGAGGGAGTCGGTAGTCGGTAGTCGACAGTCGACAGTCGACAGCACGGGAAGGATCTCGTCAGCTTCCGCTTTCCGTCTTACGTCTCACGGCTCACGTCTCACGCCCCTCAGGCGGCCCGCTAGTCCTGCCGCCACCAAAGGTGCCAGCGCAATGGCCGTCCGCGACAGCGTCGTGCGCGCCAGCCAGGTGGGGCCGAGGACGGCGAGAGCCGGAATCGACACATACACGACGAGGCATACGGCGGCCAGACCGAGCAGGCGATCCGCGAAGGGAGTCCGACGCCCGGCGGCGAACAGAAGGGTCAGACACGCGAGAATGGGCCAGGCCGGCCGGAATCCCTCGGCGAAGCAGACGCGCAGCGATTCGGCCAGGCGCGCTGGCAGCTCGCCGATCCGCGAGCCAAGAAAGGCAAGGTCGAAGTCACGCGGCGTCGCCCCGCCAGAGACGATCCGGTTCAGGCCGAAGACCACGAGGGCCGGAAGCGCACAGGCGGCGGCCGCCCGCCAGCGGACCGAACGCCGCGCCGCCATCGAACCGACTGCGCCGGCGGCCGCCAGGAGCAGGCCCTCGTTCTTGAGCGCCGCCGACAAGAGGGACGCGACGGCCAGTCGCCGCGGGGCTCCTGTGTCCGTCTCGTCCATGCAGTCGGAGTAAGCCGCGCCGAAAAGGAGGAAGAGGCAGGAGAGCGGAATCTCGGCCATTCCGGTCAGGAACCCGGAGTAGAGCGGCTCGAGCTGAGAGAGCAGTGCCGCCGCGGCGAGGGGGACAGGCCAGGAGACGCCGCGCCGCCGCAGCCACCCGAAGAGCGCCGCGAGCGAGGCGACCTGAAAAAATGGGAAGAGCAGAGCCAGCGCGTGATCGTCCCATCGGTTGAGGAGCGAAGCCGCACCGGCGTAGATCAGGGGCAGGCCGAGCGGGTATTCCGGATGGGAGAACGCGTAGAAAGAAGGCGGAAGGACGTCCGCCGGAAAGCGCTTCGCGAGAAAGAGC
>JBKPDV010000086.1:0-18125 GCA_046728075.1 Acidobacteriota bacterium
TGCTTTTTCGAGACCACGCCGCTTCGTCAGGACCTCATCTCGTTCGCCGCCAACGCGAAGAGGATGAAGACTTGAGCGAGCACGAGGAGCGGATCCGGGAGCTTCTCCTGATCCAGCGGGTCGCCCAACGAATCAGCTCGATCCTCGATCTTGACCCTCTTCTCGAGGAGATCCTCACCGATGTGTGCCGCACGTTCGGTTATGACCGATCCACGATCTGGCTGAAGGACGATGCGACCAACGAGCTCGTTCTGCACGGCTGGACCGGCTCTTATTGGAACGAGGGCGACCGCTTTCGCATCGGCGTCGACGGAATCGTCGGGCACGTGGGCGTCACGCAGAAGACGTACTACGCACCCAACGTGGAGGCCGATCCGTTCTATCGGCTGAGTGACGACCAAAGCCGGTCCGAAGTCGCGATCCCGCTGCTCGTCGGAGGTCGGCTGATCGGTATCTTCGACCTCGAAGACACGGAGCTCGAGGCGTTCTCACCCGCTCGGATTCAGCTCCTCGAAGCGCTCGCGGGGCACGTCGCAACCGCCGTCGAGAACGCGCGGCTCTTCCAGCAGGAGCGGCTCGAGAAGGAGCGCATGTCGCACGAGCTCCAGGAAGCGCGGCAGATCCAGTTCGGTCTCTTTCCCGCTGAACCCCCGGTGATGCCGGGCTTCGCGATCGATGCGCGATGCATCCCATACCACGAAGTGGGAGGCGACTGGTTCGACTACCTGCCGCTCGACGACGGTCGTCTGGGCATCGTCCTGGCGGACGTCTCTGGAAAGGGGCTCGCGGCCGCGCTGCTGATGTCCTCGACGCGCAGCATCCTGCGACTGCTGGCGCAGGACGGGCTGCCGCCGGGCGAGGTCCTCCAGCGCATCAATCGAACTCTCATGAAAGATCTGCCGACCCGCCGCTTCGTGACGATGATCTATGCCGTTCTCGACGCCGGGCATGGCCGACTCGTGTTCGCGAACGCCGGGCACCTCTATCCGCTTTTCGTCGATTCGAGGGGCGGGCAATTCCTCTCGACCGAGGCCGGTTTTCCCCTGGGCATTCGTGACGGCGCATTCGCCGAGCGCGAGGTGGAACTGCCCGCGGGCAGCCGCCTCGTCCTGTACTCGGACGGTCTGTCCGAGGCCACCAGCCCCACCGGAGAAGAGTACGGAACCGACCGGATCCGGCGACACTTCGATGCGGAGAGCGCAACCGTCGAGAGTTTGCTTCACGACGTGCACGGCTTCATCTCCGGCGCCCCGCCGTCCGACGATGAGACGATTGTCCTCATCCGCGCGACCGGGTGATGCCGCCCCGAAAAGCTGCGGAAGCAGATTGGCATCGTCGCCTGCAGCGCCGAAGGGGCCGCGCTCGGCTGCATGAGAGGTCGTCCGCGACGAGCGTCGCGGCGCCGCCGAGGTCGAGTCGAGCGATATCGTTCGGCGGAGCACCCCTTTCGGCCCAGTCGCAGCCGCCGGAGACCTGGCCGACGCTATTCCGCGGATGGCCGCTGGCCCGCCGCTGGAAGCGACTTTCCCGCGGCAGCTGCCGAGGCCGCTGGTCTTTTCGGCTCCGCGGAGGGCGCCGCGGCGGAGACCTTTCCCGTGTAAACGATGAACTTGAAAGGACTGTAGCCCTGGTACTTCTCGGAGAGCTTGAAGTAGACCTGCCGTTCCAGCTCGGGGAGCGAGCGACTCGCCGGAAACCGACTCCTGGTCCACTCGAGCGTCTCGGCCGCGAGCTCGTAGTTGCCGTCGTCGATCATCTGCTTGACGGCGCCGGCCAGTCGGCTCTCGGAGACGCCGAGATAGTCGACAAGGAGTGCTCCCCGATCGGGGTCCGAGATGTAGTCGATGCCTTGGAGATCGGGCTGCCAATATCCCGCGTGCTGGTCGTAGATTCGATTGATCACGTTCTCGCGCAAGACGAGGTAAGGCTGTTGCGCCGCGGGATTGCCGGCCAGAAGTCCGGGCGGAATCAAGTTGGCCTGCTGAAGCGCGGCCCGCGATCGCCCCTGCCGAATGCCCTCCAGGACCTGGCCTTGGAGCCATTGCAGATGAGGTTTCAAGCTCGCCAGGACCGGCGGCGTGGGAAAGAGGCGCCTCAATGGATCGTGGCCGTGCAGAAGCAGCCGGGGGTTCTCGCGCACGACGATGTCGATCGCATCGAGCAAGCCGGGCAGATTTCCCTCTTCCACGAACGGGGCACCCAGATAAGGCATCAGGATGTCGCCGACGAACATCACGCTCTCTTCCGGGAGGAATACCAGCAGCGCGTCACGAGTCTCGCCTCCTTCCACCGGCAGAAGAACGAAACGTGTGCCGCCGATGGAGATCTCTTGGCGCGCGTGAACCGTCACGTCGGGGCGGAAATCTTCGATGTCCTCCATCCGGAAGCGGTTTCCGAAGAAGCGCTGGCCCAGCCAACGCGGAGTTTGGGCTGCGAGCGCCAGCTCCTCGGCGAAGTTGTCCCGAGCATAGAACTTCGGAGCCGGCTTGAGACTCCGGAAGAATCGGTGCCCGCCGATGTGGTCCCAATGCGAGTGCGTCACCAGGATCCTGGTCAGCTCCGGCAGGTTCGGAGCGAAGGCCCGCAGGGCCTCATAGCCCGACTGCGCGGAGTCCGGACGGGTCCCGGCGTCGATGCCGATGAGCTCGCGCCGGTCCTGAGACACGACGAAATAGAGTTCAGCGAAGTCGTACCCGGAAACCTGGTAGACGCGCCCGGGCACGATCTCCTGTATGCGCCTGGCAGAAAAGGTGTGGCCGGTCGTCGCGTCCTCTCTGTAAGGGGACAGCGTGACCGGACTCTCGAAGCTCGAAGACCCCGACAGGGTCAGGAATTGCTGCGCCTTCGCCGCATCGCCATCTTCCCGGTAAAGCACGGCCAGCCGGAGCGCCGCCGGCCGGATCCATCCGTCATCGGGCGCCTTGGCCGCGTTGGCCAGACACCACTGGAGGTCCTCGTAGGCCCTGGCCTTCTGATGAAACCGACCGGGAAGCTGCGAACGGACCACCCCCGAAATCCATCGCACCACGAAGATGTTTCCGCCGGAGAGCTTCTCTGACTGGTCCAGCCTGACGATCGTCTCGCGCACCCAACCGGACCGTTGGAGGAGCGGGATTTGTCCGGCCGCGCCCGCCCGCAAAGCGGCGATCGCCGCCAGATAGAGGGATCTTTGCGGATCCGACAGGTGAGAATCGAAAGCCTTCAGGCGCGCCTCGAGAAATTCCGCCCCTTCCCGATGCCGGTTGGCATTGGCGTATTCGGCCATCAGCAAGAAGAGCAGCTGAGGATCCTTCGGCGGGCCCTGCGAATTGACAGCCTGAAGGTAGGCGAGCTCCGGGCGCGGCGCGCGGGGCCGTTTGGAAGAGGTATCGGCCGCCAGGAGAACCGCGGTCACTTCCAAGGACAGAACTCCCAGCAGAATGCGGGAAATCATCTTCATCGCGAGCCTCCTTGTGTTCCGGATGACTGCGGCGATATCACTTCGCCGACGGCCGTTTTCGCACCGAACAGCAGCCTTGCGGTCATTTCCGCCTTCGGAGCCGCGAGCGATGACCTGCTGTCGGACAACGGTGTCGCCTCGACGCGGCCGTTCGATCCAAAATCCTTGCCGTAGCTCCGCTCCTTCCTCGTCGCGGACGCGCTGAGCGCTACTGCGCCAGCATCACGAAGGCATCCGGGCTGATGACCATGCAGGCGGCCTTCTCGTCGGTGAACTTCGGGTTGAACTCGAAGCCGAGCTTCGAGAAAAAGGTCATCGACTTCTTCAGATCGCGGACGGGAAGATTGACGAAGATCATTCGGGAAGTGTTCGACGCCATAGCTCTGTCCTTTCCAAGATGGCCGGGGCTTTTTCGGACCGCGGCCGGTCTCCTTGCGGCTGCCGAGATTCCGGCGGAGCCACGTCGTTCCGTCGATTGCTTACTCCTGCGTGTTCAATCGGTGCATCAGCCTCCGCAAAGCAAACCGCGGGGTGATCCGGACGAGGAAGCCCGTCAGGAATTTGTACAGTGGGCTGTACACGGCGACGGCTCTCCCGCTCTTCATCATCCGGTAACCGTACCGCGCCACTTCCGCCGGCGTGGTCCGCGTGGTCGCCATGTAGCTCGCCGGTGAGATCTGCGCTCCCCTGCTGAAGGAGGTTCGGACCGGCGGCGGACAAAGCGCGGTCACGGTCACGCCGCTGCCACGCAACTCCTCGATCAGCGCCTCCGAGAACGCGAGGACGTAATGCTTGGTCGCGAAGTAGACGCTCATGAGCGGCCCGGGAAGAAAACCCGTCACCGAAGCAACATTCAGAATCCGTCCCCGCCTCCGCTGGAGCATGGGCGGCAGAAACAAACGGGTGAGCGCCGTCAGCGCGGTGACGTTGACACCGATCATGCGCTCCTGCTTGGCGAGGTCAGAATCGGCAAAAGAGCCGTGATCTCCGAACCCAGCGTCGTTGATCAGGCAATCCACCTCTGCGCCGAGCGATCGGACCCGACCCCAGACTCTTTGTGCCGCTCCCGGCTGGCTGAGGTCCTCGGTGATCGTATGTACCGTGACGCGGCGCCGAAGCTCGCTGGCGGCGGTTTCGAGGCGGACGGCGTTGCTCGCGACGAGGATGAGATCGTGACCATCGGCCGCAGCCTGGCGAGCGAGCTCGAGCCCGATCCCGGAATTGGCGCCGGTGATGAGGGTGAAACTCGATGATGCGTCAGGAGCCATTCACACCTCCCGCGTGGCCCCGGTACGAAAAGAGCCTCGAGCCGCCGTCTCGGGTTCCATCGGACCGATCCATAAACATGTATATACATCTTTTCGGTGAGAAGGTTTCACCGCGAGGCAGGCGGGCGCCCGGTTAGACCGGTTGCCCGAGGTCGGCGATGAGCGAGAGCTCCGCCATGAGCGCGTTCCACCGTCGCCGGCCAAGCCGAGCGAGGACCCGCTTCTGGGCTCGATTCCAGACGGGAACAGCCGCCCGAAACGCCGACCGGCCGGCGCGTGTCAGCTCGATTTGCCGTTCGCGCCGATCCTCGCCCGATCGGCGCCGGATCCACCCTTTTCTCTCCAGAAGCCGCAGGGTGCGGCTGAGGGTCGTGCTGTCGAGCACGAGAAGCTTGCTCAGGCGTCTCTGGGTCAATTTCCCGGCGAGGGACAGAGTCTGGAGCAGTGTGAACTGAGCGATCGTCAGGCCGAGAGGGCGCAGCTGCGCGTCGTAGAGCTGCGTGACCGCTCGAGAAGCGCGACGGAGATTCGCGCAGGCGCACGGCAGGACCCGAAGAGGACCCCCGCCGCCCCGTTTCGGACGCTGTCCCACAGGGTCGGTCATAGCAGATGGCGGTGGCCGTCGCTAGCATTAGGGTCGAGGCCGTCGCCACACCACTGGCGTCGCGCTTTCCCTCATGCGAGCCAGGACAGGCCTAGCGTCCTGGGCGCTGCGCCCACCGGCGCGCCGCCTCCTGCAGGCCGGCTCCGCCTGACCACGTGTGCGTTGAAGAGCACCCGGCCAAATCGAGTTCGACGCGCGGGTTCGGTTACCGGACGATGTGCAAGATGGTGCGTGAGGCGCAAGCAGGACAGGCCTCGGGCCATCGTTAGAGGTTTTCACTTTCTGGAATGAGCTGTGATGAAGCTGAGTCGCCGGCATTTCGTCAAGCTGACCGGGGCGTTGGCGCTCTCCGGCTCCGAGCATTGGCTAATCGCCTGGAAAGGAGCAAGCACGATGGACGGCCTGATCTCGAGGGTGTATGCCGTTCCCGGCCAACGGGATGCGCTGATCGCCATTCTGCTGGAGGGAACCGAAGGTATGCCGGGATGCTTGAGCTACATCGTCGCGGTAGACCCGGAAGGCTCAGACTCTTTTTGGGTGACGGAAGTATGGGACAGCCGTGAAAGTCACCAATCTTCGCTGTCCCTGCCTTCTGTCAAGCAAGCTATGGCCAAGGGAAAACCGCTGATCGCCCGTTTTGGCGAACGCTTCACGACCGCGCCCGTGGGCGGTCATGGCCTGGCCTCCAAGACCGGGCTTTGAGACAACTGCAGGGGCCGCCTCACACCGCTCGGTGGGTGCGGGCTCCGAGGCTGCGCTTCGATCGCGACATGTGGACGAGGCCCCAATCGCACATCTGCTTCAAGATCGGGCGCAGAGTTTCGCCGTAGCTGGAGAGCGAATACTCGACCTTGAGGACCGGCTCCTGTTTGTCAACTCGCCTCTGGACGATTCCTTGCTGTTCGAGCTGCCGCAGCTGCTCTGTCAAGACCTTGCGTGTCGAGCCCTCGATCCCGCGCAGCAGGGCGCCGTACCGCTGCGGACCGTCCTTCAATTCGTGGAGGATCAGCGGCTTCCACTTGCCGGCGATGACGTCGACCGTCGCCGCGACCGGACATTGCGCTCGAGAGAGTCTGAGCATGGAATCCTCCCCGGTCTCCAAGAGTTACGCCGGATGGGGCGAACGTTAACGCAAAAACTGACCGCGGGCGAGGCCGCGGAGGCCTTGTCCCTTGTCTCTGTTAGCGCAGCGTCAGAGCTCCTTGCAGATGGTCAGGAAGTCATCGCGGAGGTGGCCGGGCGCGACTTCTCTCCCCTGGACCTGGGACTTGCCGAGGGTATTGGAGGCAGACGACGCGGCACCGGGGATGACTGGATAATCGACGTATTCGTCATCGCGTAGGAAATGATCTCGTCGATCAGGGCCTCCAGATCGTCTACAGCTCGGACGTGGGCGCGTGCGATGAAGCAGTCCTCGCCTGTTATCCGATCGCACTCGACGATCTCGGGCAGATCGCGAAGAATCTCCGCCACCTTCTGCATTTTGCCCGGAATCGGCCGGATTCGCAGCCAAGCGGAAAGCGGCAGGCCCAGCGCCTGCGGGTTGATCCTGATTGTGTAGCCTTCAATCACGCCTGCCTCCTCGAGCCGCCGGATTCGCTCGGATACGCTCGGCGAGGACAACCCGACTTTGCGGGCGAGCTCAGCGACACTGATCCGGCCATCCTCGGTGAGCGCAGACAAGATGCGCGCATCGAGCTCATCCAAAGTGCCGTTTTCATATCGTAGGCGTTTCATCTGTTTTCCCTTCTGAAGGAAGGCGGAATCCAGGTTTTCACCTCTCGACAAATATACCAAAAGCCATCACAGCCTTACATCATATAAGTGTCATGACCGTTCGGAACCTGACGTTGAGCAAGGCCGCCCAAGCAGTTCCACCCCATGCCTGGTTCGGCGTCAGCGCCGTCTTCCACTACCTTGGGCCGTCCTTTGCCGTATTGCTATTTCCGGCCGTTGGGGTTGTCGGCGTCGCCTGGATGCGCATCTCCTCGGCCGCCGCGATCTTCGCGCCGTGGACGAGGCCGTGGCGGACTCTTCGCGGCACCGACGGCCAAACGCGTCTTCTGCTCATTCTTCTCGGCGCGTGCCTCGCGGTGATGAATACGGCCTTCTACCTCGCGCTCAATCGCCTGCCCATGAGCCTCGTCGCCGCCATCGAGTTCGTCGGAACAATTGGACTCGCACTGTACGGCTTGCGTACGGGCCGCAATCTCTTCGCTCTCGCACTCGCCGTTGCGGGAGTCTTCCTGTTGATCGAAGTGAAATGGTCGAGCGATCTCATCGGGCTCTGCTGGGCCTTTCTAAACGGAGCGCTCTTTGTCGGCTACATCGTTCTCGGTCACAAGATCTCCGAGCGCGGCGCGAGCGGCGGCGTCGAACGTCTGGGAGCCGCCATGGCGATCGCGTTTCTCTTCGTGATGCCAATCGGATTCTCTCAGGCGGTGGCGGCCTTTGGTTCGATCGATCTCGTCCTGGCAGGAATTGGAGTGGGCATCTGCTCGTCGGTGATCCCTTATGTGTGCGACCAGCTTGCGATGTCCCGTCTGCCGCGATCGAGCTTCGCACTTCTCCTTGCCTTACTACCAGCGACAGCGACGATCATGGGCATGATCGTGCTCGCGCAAATCCCGAGCGCAAAGGACGTCCTCGGCGTGCTCCTGGTAATGATGGGCGTCGCCGTGCACAAACCGGCGCCTTCGGCAACCAGCGCGCAAAAGACGCATGCGCATTCACCCGCTCGCGACGGCGACCTCTGCCCTTCGCTGCGACCTCATAACACCGGCGCTCTGGCCGTCTCCGGCGGTCCCGGGGTCGGCGATGAAAGGAAATGAAATGGAGTACGTGAAGCTCGGCACCACAGGTTTGGAGATTTCTCGGCTCTGTCTTGGCTGTATGACCTATGGAATGCCGAGCTCGCGTCCCTGGATGCTGGACGAGGAGGGCGGCCGCCCGCTCATCCGCCGGGCCCTTGAGCTCGGCGTCAACTTCTTTGACACCGCGAACAGCTACTCGGACGGCACGAGCGAGGAGATCGTGGGACGGGCGCTCAAAGAGTTCGCCCGGCGGGAAGAGGTTGTCATCGCCACTAAGGTGTTCTTCCCGATGCGGAAGGGGCCAAACAGCTGCGGACTCTCACGCAAGGCAATCATGACCGAGATCGATGCCAGCCTGGGTCGCCTGGGCACCGATTATATCGATCTTTACCAGATCCACCGGTGGGACGACGGAACGCCGATCGAAGAAACGCTGGAGGCTCTCCACGACGTGATCAAAGCGGGTAAGGCGCGCTATATCGGCGCATCCTCCATGCATGCCTGGCAGTTCGCAAAGGCGCTCTACATCGCCGATCGGAACGGCTGGGCGCGTTTTGCGACCATGCAGAACCACTTGAATCTCCTCTATCGCGAGGAAGAACGCGAAATGCTGCCATTCTGCGAGGCTGAGAGCATCGGTGTGTTGCCCTGGAGTCCGTTGGCGCGTGGTCGTCTCACCCGCGGCTGGAACGAAAGCAGCAAGCGAATGGAGACTGACCAATACGGCAAGATGCTCTACAGCGCGACGGCGGATGCAGACCGAAAAATTGTGGAACGGGTCGGCCAAATCGCGGCGAAG
Organism: Acidobacteriota bacterium; assembly: GCA_046728075.1. Classification (GTDB taxonomy): domain Bacteria; phylum Acidobacteriota; class Thermoanaerobaculia; order UBA5066; family Gp7-AA6; genus JBKPDV01. Next base: position 8,924 of record JBKPDV010000086.1, read on the forward strand.
CGCGGCGTACCCCGGGCTCAGGTCGCGCTCGCATGGATAGCACAGAAGCCGGTCGTCACATCGCCGATTGTCGGCGTGTCCAGGCCCGACCACTTGGAGGATGCCGTTGCGGCGTTGTCTTTGAGCCTGACCGCCGAGGAAATCGCCACGCTAGAAGAGCCTTATGTTCCACGTCCGGTCGTCGGGATCGAAGTTCCGATTCAGTAGGCGGCCCAGAGGTGACGATGGTCCCTGACTTCAAAGAAGTGCCCGGTTTCCAAAACGTGCCTAATTGCGCGCGTCAAGGCTAACGCAGAAGCTGACGCCGCGCGAGAATCGGTAATGACTTCAGCGAGGTGGAAAACGGTACTCGCCCTGAGAGGTCGACGCGTATGACATCGACGGCCCTCGAACACTCCATGAAATCGTCGCCCGCCGCAATGTCGCGGCGTCTCTTCCTCAAGAGCGCTGCCCTTGCGGGTGGCGGGTTTCTGCTCGGCTACGCGCTGCCGGCGCGCGCGGCCAGGCTCGTGGGCTCTGCAGGCGTCATGCCTGCGAAGGACGAGTTCGCGCTGACCCCCTGGGTCCGCATCACCCCGGACAACGCGGTCACGATCATCATTTCGCAGGCGGAGATCGGACAAGGGATCTCGACGACTCTGCCGGCCATTTTGGCCGACGAGCTCGGCGCCGACTGGGATGCGGTGAAGCTCGAGACTGCCCCCTTTGCCCGCGCCTACCGCAATCCCGCTCGCGAGTGGATGTTTACGGGCAACAGCGAAAGTGTGGAAGCCTTCCACGATCACATGCGCAAGATGGGAGCTGCGGCCCGCGAGATGCTGGTCAATGCCGCGGCGTCCCGATGGGGCGTGCCGGCCGACTCCTGCACGACGCGGAAGGGCTCGGTCGTGCACGAGGCGTCCGGAAGACGGGCGACCTTCGGCGAGCTCGCCGCCGACGCGGCCAAGGTTCCCGTTCCGGCGAGCCCGCGAATCAAGCCGGACTCCGAGTTGACTTTGATCGGCCGGCCTCTCCCGCGAGTCGACATCGCGGAAAAGTCGGATGGGACCGCTCGGTTCGGCATCGACATGAAAGTCCCCGGTATGCTCGCGGCGGCAGTTCGAACGGCTCCGACGCTCCAAGGCAAGCTGCGCACCGTCGATCCGGCATCGGTCGCCGGCATGCCCGGAGTCCGCGCCGTCGTTCCTCTGGAGAGGGGAGCCGCCGTCGTCGCGGACACCTACTGGCAGGCCCGGACCGCCTTGAAGAAGCTCGCGCTCGAGTTCGAGTCCGGGTCGGAAACCGACCTCTCGAGCGCCGGCCTTCGAGCCCAATACCGCCAAGCACTCGAGAACGGCCCTTGGGCGAGGCCCGTCAACACGGGAGACGTCGAAGCCGCTTTGAAGGCCTCGGCTCGAACCGTCACCGCGGACTTCGAGAATCCCTTTCTCGCGCACGCGACGATGGAGCCGATGAACTGCACGGCCTCGGTCACGAACGATCGCTGCGAGATCTGGGCGCCCACACAAGGTCAGGAGCTGGCGTTCGAAGCACTCAAGGCAACCCTGGGCTTGAAAGACGATCAGGTCCAAGTCAACCGCAGCCCCTACGTCGGCGGAGGCTTCGGCCGCCGTCTCTTACCGGACTTCGTCGTCCAGGCCGCTCTCATTTCGAAGGCCGCCGGCCATCCCGTCAAGGTCATCTGGGACCGCGAGGAAGACATCCGCCGCGATTGGTATCGCCCGGCCACGATGGTTCGGATGACAGCCGGGCTCGACAGGAACGGCCGTCCCGCTTCCGTGTCCGCCCGCGTGGTGTCGCCGACGATCCTCCACCCGGTGTTCCCGCTGATCGAGAAAGTTCTGCGCGAGCAAGGAATCGATCCGAGCGCGCTCGAAGGAATGATGGAGTCGGTCTACGACCTCCCCAATCGGCGAGTCGATTTCAACCTCTTCAAGACGACCGTTCCGACGTCTGTCATGCGCACGACGGGATACGGACCTAATGTCTTCGCGATCGAGAGCTTCGTCGACGAGCTGGCCCATACCGCGAGCGTCGACCCGGTCGCCTACCGGCGCCGGCTTCTCTCGAAGAATCCCCGCGTGCTGCGGCTGCTCGATCGGGCGGCTGAGCTCGCTGGCTGGGGCAAGCCTCTGCCGAAGGGACGCGGCCGCGGCGTGGCGGTGACAGAAGCATTCGGATCCTTCATCGCTCAAGTGATCGAGGTTGCGTCGACGAAGCAGGAGGTCCGCGTTCTGCGCGTCACCTCGGTCGTGGACTGCGGCCGCGTGCTCGACCCCGGCATCGCGAAGTCCAACATCGAGTGCGGCGTGATTTACGGGCTTTCCTACTGCAAGTCGGAGATCACGTTCGACAGGGGCGCGGTCGTTCCAGGCAACTTCGACGGTTACGAGCTGCCCTATCTCGCAGAGTCGCCGGACCTCGTCACCGAGTTCGTGACGAGCGGCGAGAAGCTGGGAGGCATCGGCGAGACCGGCCCGGTGCCCGTCGCGCCCGCCCTCGCCAATGCGATCTTCGCGGCGACCGGCAAGCGGCTGCGCGTGATGCCGCTCTCGCGCAACGGGATGCGCTTCGGGCTCTCGCGCCCTCCGAAGGGGAAGGGATATGCCTGAGATCAAGGTCAACGGAAAGACTCACCAGGTCGACGCCGACCCCGACACGCCGCTCCTCTGGGTGGTTCGGGAGCAGCTCGGCCTGACCGGCACCAAGTTCGGCTGCGGCATCGCGCGCTGCGGAGCCTGCACTCTGCACGTCGATGGAATCCCGACCCGTTCCTGCTCCTTTCCTCTCTCGGCGGCCGTTGGGAAAGAGATCACGACGATCGAGGGTCTTTCGGAGAACCGATCCCATCCGCTGCAGCAGGCCTGGATCGCCGAGCAGGTGCCTCAATGCGGATATTGCCAGTCCGGGATGCTGATGACGGCGGCGGCGCTGCTGCGCGAACGGCCGCGTCCGACGGACGAGGAGATCGATTTCGCGATGACGAACCTCTGCCGATGCGGCACCTACTTCCGCATTCGCAAGGCCATCAAGCGGGCGAGCGGACAGGTGTTCCATGCCTGACGCCGCGCGGAATCAAAAGGCCTCGAGAGCGCTGGCCGCGTTCGCGCTCTTGCTGCTCGCGGCCGGCAACTCGCGCGCTCAGACGAGCTCGACTGTCGCGTCTTCCGACCGGGCGGCCGGCCTCCAAGCCTTCGGCCGAGTCGCCGAGGTCTTGCGCCATCCTCGGTGCATGAACTGCCATCCAGCGGGAAACTCCCCGCGGCAGGGGGACGATCGGCATACTCATGCGAACCTCGTCCGTCGGGGCCCGGAAGACAAGGGCGTACCGGGCCAGCTCTGCAGCACCTGCCATCAGGACCGGAACAATCTTTCGAGCGGCGTCCCGGGACAGCCCAACTGGCATCTGGCTCCCCTCTCGATGGCGTGGGAGGGATTGTCCGACGGCGCGCTCTGCCGCATGCTGAAGGATCCGCGGCGAAACGGCGGCCGCGATCTCGAAGCCCTGAAGGAGCACCTTGCCAACGATCCGATCGCCGCGCACGGTTGGGGCCCTGGGCCCGGCCGGACGACGATCGCCATCCCGCGGGAGGAAGTCGTGGCGCTCTTCGACGCCTGGGCGCGTGCGGGCGCTCCTTGTCCTTCTATCCCCCACGCCCGCTGAGGTCTCTCGTGCGTCGATCCCTCGCGGCGAAGGTCCGCACGACCATACTTGGCGGAATCAGTCTCGCCTTCTCCGCCGCCGGGCAGACGCCGCCGGCTCGCTCGATCGGCGATGAGATCAATGTCATCCGCTGGCGGGAGGACTACAGCTTTCTTCGCGATCGAGACGGGCTGACCTTTCTCGAGCGCCTGAAGTTCCTCCCGCTCGACGACGCCAAGATGAGCTACTTGACCCTGGGCGGCGAGATCCGCGAGCGGGTTGAGAGCTACGACCACGCCTTTTTCGGTCTGCCAGGAGGCCGCAGCTACACCGCCTTCGCCACGCGGATCCTGGCGGATGCGGATCTGCATCTCGGCCCGCGCTTCCGAGCCTTCGCCGAGCTCGGGAGCTTCCACGAGACCGGCCGCGAGCCGGTCGAGCGCCCGTTCGACCGCGGAGACCTGGAAGTGCAGCAGGGATTCTTCGACTTCCTCCCCGTCCGCGATGCGAGCAAGCGGCTGACTTTGCGCGTCGGGAGGCAGGAGTTTCCGTTGGGCTCGGGGCGCCTCGTGGCGATCCGGGACAGCACCAACGCCCGCCTGGCATTCGACGCGGTGAAGGCCGAGTGGATCGACGGCGGGAGCACCGTCGTCGGATTCGTCGGCCGTCCGATCGACTCCGCGCGCGGGACCTTCGAAAGCAAGCCGACAGGCCGGGAGTCCTTCTGGGCGCTCGATTGGACGATGGCCGCGCCCGAGGCGCGGAAACCCAACGCCGAGCTTTTCTATCTCGGCCGGCGCGTGCGCACGATCGTCTATTCCGAAGGCACGGCCAGCGAGAAACGCCACTCCGTCGGCGGACGGATCTGGGCGCGGCCGGCGCCGTGGGATTTCTCGGTTCAGGCGGGGTACCAATTTGGAGACTTCGGCGATGCCTCGATCCGCGCATGGGGCGCCGCATCGGACACGGGTTACTCGATCGCGAGCCTTCCGGCTCGACCGCGCCTCGCCGTGCGCGCCGATATCGCGAGCGGAGACAGGACGGCACACGACGGCGTTCTCCAGACGTTCGAGGCGCCCTATCCGGCCCTGAACTACTTCTCGGAAGCGGCAATCCAGGCGCCCGCGAACGCCTACGATCTCCATCCGTACGTGGAGCTGCACCCGGGGAGGACTCTGACCGCCGAGATTGGCGTGGATTTTCTCTGGCGCCTGCGGAAGGAAGACGCGATCTATCGCGCCGGAGGCGGGGTCCTCGTGCCGCCGGGAGTCTCCGATAGCCGCGAGGTGACGTCGACCAGCCAGGTGGATGTGACCTGGAGGCCCATTCCCTTCTTCGCGCTTCAGGGCGCGGTCGTTTACGCGCGAGCGGGTCGCGTGATTCGGGATGCCGGCGGAAGATCCACCACCTTTCTCCTCCTCTCGTCGGATCTCAGGCTCTGATCCGAAGTGTTTCGCCGGCCCGGAAGGATGAATCGCCTGAAAAGAGAGGACATAGGTCATGCAAGTGGAAAGAATCGTTATGACGCGCAAAATCAAGATTCTCGTCCAAACGACGACACCGGAGCGGGCGGACGACTGGTCGATCGACAGCCTGACTCTCCTGCGCGAGCACTTGTCCGGCCTCGAGGAGAACGGAACTCGTTTCGAGGTCGTCGCGAGGAACCGTGAGGCGCCGGCGGGAAGCCCCGATCCGGCGCTCGTCGGGCTCGCCGAGTCGGACTTCGACGAGCTCTGGCTGTTCGCTCTCGATGCCGGGGACGGCCTCACGCCCGAAGACTGTTCCGGCATCACGCGTTTTCGCCAGCGGGGGGGCGGGATCCTCACGACTCGTGATCACCAGGACATGGGCTCTTCGCTCTGCAATCTCGGCGGGATCGGCCGCGCCCACTTCTTTCAGACCAAAAACCCCGAGCCGGACACTTTGCGCCATGCCCGCGACGACCAGGGCACCTCCTCGATCTCGTGGCCCAACTATCACTCCGGCCGCAACGGGGACTTTCAGCGGGTCACGGCCGTCCCGCCGCTGCACGAGCTGCTCGTCGAGCCCGACTCCTCGACAGGCTCGATCGAGTTTTTTCCTGCGCACCCTCACGAAGGGGCCGTTGGCGTTCCGCAGGGAGAGGCTTCGGCACGCGTGGTGGCCACAGGATGCAGCCTCGCGACGCGACGACCCTTCAACCTCGTCGTCGCCTTCGAACGGACGGCGGACCGGCACGGGAACACGCTCGGTCGCGGCATCGCGGAGTCGAGCTTTCACCACTTCGCCGATTACAACTGGAATCCCTCTCGGGGCGCGCCCTCCTTCGTCACCGAGCCGGTGGGAGACGGGATGCGAACGACTCCGCGCGCTCTGGCGAGCATCCACCGTTATGTTCGGAACGCCGCCTTCTGGCTGGCGCCCGCCTGACAGAGAGGAACAGAAACGGCCGGCGAGCGGCCGAAGGAGAAAGACCAATGAGTCGAATCGTCCAGATCCATCGCCACGCTTCGGGCGCCGGCGGGATCTTCGCCAACGCTTATCTGATCGAGACTGCCAATGCGGTCGTCGCCGTGGATTCGCTGCTGACCGAGACCGACAGCAAGGCTCTTCGCGCGGCGGTGGAAGCGCTTCACAAGCCCCTTCTCGCCGTGCTCGTCACCCATGGCCATCCGGACCATTACAACGGTGTCACCAATCTGGTCGGCGTGGACCGCGTTCCGGTGGTCGCGACTGCGGGAGTCGACCGCGTCATCCGGGAGAACGACGCCGCCAAAGAGCGCCAGTGGAGGCCGGTTTTCGGGGACGAATGGCCGAAGCGGCGAATCTTCCCGAACCGAATCGCCCGGGACGGCGAGGCCATCGTCTTCGACGACCTGTCCTTCACGGTGCACGACCTCGGACCCGGCGAGTCGCACAGCGATTCGATCTGGATCGCGGACGACCCGACGCGGCCCGCCTCCATCGGCGACGTCGTGATCAACCACATGCACGCCTGCACGGCCGATGGCCACACCGCCGAGTGGCTCGAGAACCTGAGGCGGGTCCGCGCTCTTGTCGCGGGGGCCTGTGAGCTCCACCCCGGGCACGGCGAGCCGGGCTCGACCGACTTGCTGGACTGGCAGGCGAAGTATCTGCGGGCCCTCCGACGCGAGGTCGCATCGCTGTCGGGGGGACGGACATCTCTCACCGATGAAGAGAAGGGCATTCTCGTCCGTCGCATGAAAGAAGAGCTTCCCAACGACAGGCTCGAGTTCCTCATCGCTCTCGGGGCCGACGCGGTGGCCTCCGAGGTCGCACCGACCGTGTAGATTCTCGATGAGGTCAAAGCCCATGGTCTCGGCGGCCGTCGGCGCCCGCACGAAGATGTCGCTCTGCCTGGCTGCCGTGCTCGGCTGCTTCTTCTGCACCGCCCATTCCCCGCGCCGGATGTCGACGCCGGCCGACGTTCCGGAAGGTTTCGCGATGACGGCGGCGGACCTGGCCGACCCGGCGCGCCGCCGCGATGCCGAACAACGTTCCGTCGAGATTTACCCCGAGTTCACTCTTGCGTTCGTCGAATTCGACGATCAGGGCCGCCTCTGGAGCCGGGCTCAGCTCGATCTGCTGGACCGGACGCTCGCGGCCGAAGCCTCTGGAGACCTCACAGAGGGAGTCGTCCTCATCTTCTTCGTTCACGGCTGGAAGCACGACGCCCGCCTCTGCGAGGAGAACGTGGCCTGTTTCCGAGCCTACCTGACGCAGATCGCCGCGGATCTGAAGGCGGCGACCCGCGTTTCCGGCGGCAAGCCGCCCCGCCTGGTGGGCATCTATGGGGGATGGCGGGGCCGCTCGGTCACCGTCCCGGTGCTCGAGGAGTTGACTTTCTGGGCGCGCAAACGGGCGGCAGAGCGAATCGGCGCCGGCGAGCTCATCGAGCTGCTCACGCACCTCGACCAATTCGTCCAGCGGCAAAGACAGGGCGGACATCGGGCCGGGCTGACCGTTGTCGCACACAGCTTCGGCGGAACGATGGTTTTCGAGGCGCTGGCCAACATCCTGAAGGCACGATTGGTGGAGGCTCTCGGGCGCCGGGCACGCGGGGGCGGGCAGGAGATCGTCGAAGGCTTCGGCGACCTCGTCGTGCTGGTCAACCCCGCCTTCGAGGCTTCGCTCTATGCGCCGCTCCAGGACCTTCTCGAACGGTTCGACTCCTTCTCTCCTCTCCAAACTCCTGTCCTCGCCATCGTCGCCTCGGAAACGGATGGCCCCAACCGAGCGTGGTTCCCAATCGGCCGGAGCATCGACTCGGCTTTTCAGCGAACCGGGCCGCGTAGCGACCGGAGCCTCTTGACGACCGCGATTGGCAATTACGCACCCTTCTTGACGCATCGCCTGGAGGCACTGGAATTGTCGCCTCTGGGAGACGCGAACCTTCCGGACGCATTTGGCCGGGTCTCCCAATGTCGGTGCCTTTTGCGGATGACGGATCTCTCCGAGGAGGAGTCGCGCTTTCTCGGCTCCTTTCTCTCACGCGACCGAGAGGGGAAATTAGCACCGGACCCGGTCAGCGAGGAGGCCTGCGCGTCCGGCATCTCGCTTGGCCGGGTCCGCCTGACTTGCCTGTCGGGAATCGATCCCTCGCGGCCCTTCTGGATCGTCCGCGCCAAAGACAACGTCATCCACGGTCACAGCGGATTTTTCACGAGCCCGTTTCTCGACTTCGTGCGTCACGAGATCCTGGAGTCGAGGGCTCGCCTGGCCGCCCGGCTCCGGCCGACGCCGTGAGAGGACCCATGAAGTTCCTGCGCGATCCCTCGGATGCGGCCCGGACTCGGCATCGTTGCCTCGCGACCGTCTCGCCGATATTCTTCCTGACGGGCGAGACCGAATGACGCGAGCGGATGCCGTGGCATTCGTACGGAATGCAGGAGGCGGCCAACGTCCACGACAGCGTCCGGCTCATGGATCTTTATGCCGACAGTACTGGACGCCGTCCGGCAGTTCTGCGGCACAGGCCCCAGGCCGACGACATCACGACGAAGGTAACTCGCTTCCATTGAGCGGGCGGAAGATGACTTTCGGGACGGGACGCGAAGAGTCTCGCGCCGGGTCAGACCACCTGGCTTCCCGGCTGCGGCCCTGCGCCAGCCCGGCCTACGCCGAGTGAGTCAGCCACGCGGTTGATGTAATTGAACCACGAGGCGATCAGCGTGATCTGCAGGATCCCGCGATCGTCGAATCCCGCTGCCCGAAGGCGGTCGTGGTGAGCGGGTGTCACACGCGTGGCGTCGCGGGTCAGCTCGGCGACGTAGTCGAGCATGACGCGGTCGCGCTCCTCGATGGGAGCGCTGCGGTAGTCCCGCCGGATCGCCTCGACCAGCTCCTCATCCAGGGTCACGCGACGCAGAAACTCTGCGTGCGATTCGATTCAATAGAAGCATCGGTTGGTCACCGAGACGACTGTCGTGATCATCTCGTGCTGCCGGCGAGTGAGCGGCAAATCCGATGACAGGAGCGCGCCGAAGGTCGCGAAGGCATGGTAGAGGGCGTCGGGGATCAGCGAATGGGCGGCGACGACCCCGGCGGAGTCGTCGGGGT
>JBKPDV010000087.1:0-3688 GCA_046728075.1 Acidobacteriota bacterium
GTACTTACCTTCCCGGCGTTCACGCGCGTTCCCGGCGTTCTCGGCGTTCCCACCAGTCCTATAATTCCCAGATCGTCATGAGCGCCGTACTCTCCCTCGACCTTTCGAAAGTTCCTCCCGTCGATCAAGTCGGCATCGACGAGCGCGCTGCGGCACTGGCCAAACGGTCCATCAAGACGACCGCCAAACGCGCTGGCATTCGTCTGGCGATGTCGATGCTGGATCTGACGACGCTGGAGGGAAAAGACTCGGAAGGGAAGGTCCGTCAGCTCTGCCAGAAGGCGATGCGGCCTATGCCCGGCGACCCGACGGTCCCGCACGTCGCGGCCGTCTGCGTCTATCCCAATCTGGTGTCCATCGCGAAAGACGCGCTCTCGGGCAGCGGCGTGAAGGTGGCTTCCGTGGCCACCGGATTTCCCGCGGGCCAGGTCCCGCTGCCCGTCAAGATCGAGGATACCCGGCTCGCGGTCGCCATGGGAGCCGACGAGATCGACATGGTGATCGACCGCGGAGCGTTCCTGGCCGGTGATTACGACCGCGTCTTCGAGGAGATCATCGCCGTCAAGGACGCGTGCGGCCCGGCCCATCTGAAGGTGATCCTGGAGACAGGCGAGCTCGAGACGTACGACAACGTGCGGCGCGCATCGCAGCTGGCCATGGGGGCCGGCGCGGACTTCATCAAGACCTCCACCGGCAAGATCCAGCCGGCCTCGACCCCGGGCGTCGTTCTCGTGATGCTCGAGGCGATCCGCGATCATTACAAAGAGACCGGCCGCCGGGTGGGAATGAAACCCGCGGGGGGAATCAAGACGTCCAAACAGGCCCTTCACCTGCTCGTGCTGGTAAAGGAAACCCTGGGGGACGCCTGGCTGACTCCGGACCTTTTCCGAATTGGAGCCTCGACGGTGGCCAACGATCTGCTGATGCAGCTCGTCAAGGAAACCACCGGGCGCTATCAGAACGAGGATTACTTTACGAAAGATTAGCTGACAGCTGACAGCTGACAGCTCACAGCTGGTGACACATGAGCACGACAGTCGCTGACGAGAAGGCCCGAACCGAAGCCCGCAAGAAGATCGAAGCGGAGAAGCCCCACCTCGAGTTCGGCGGCGCGTGGGACTACGCGCCCGCACCGGAGTCGAAGGAACACGTCCGGCTGGAGAAGCGCTACGGCCTCTTCATCGGGGGCGAGTTCGTGGCCCCGCGATCGAAGAAATACTTCGAGACGATCAACCCGGCCACCGAGGAAGTCCTGGCCGAGGTGGCGGAGGGAAACGCGGCCGACATCGACGCGGCCGTGCGCGCCGCCGAGCAAGCCTACGAAAAGCGCTGGAAGAAGCTGTCCGGCGCGCAGCGAGGCAAGTACATCTACCGGATCGCCCGGCTGCTGCAGGAAAAGGCGCGCGAATTCGCCGTGCTGGAGACGATGAACGGAGGCAAGCCGATCAAGGAGTCGCGCGACGTGGATATCCCGCTCGCGGTCGCGCACTTTTTCTACCACGCGGGCTGGGCCGATAAGCTCGAGTACGCCTTTGCCCGCCACTCCGTCTCCCCGATCGGCGTCTGCGGCCAGATCATTCCCTGGAATTTTCCGCTGCTGATGGCGGCGTGGAAGATCGCGCCGGCGCTCGCCTGCGGCAACACGGTCGTATTGAAGCCCGCGGAGACGACGCCGCTGACCTCGCTCCATCTCGCCAGGATCTTCCAGGAGGCCGACCTGCCGCCGGGAGTCGTCAATATCGTTCCGGGAGCCGGCGAGACCGGCGCGCATCTGGTCAACCACCCGCGCGTGCGCAAGATCGCGTTCACAGGCTCGACGGACGTGGGCAAGATCATTCAGCGATCCATCGCCGGCACCGGAAAGAGGCTGACGCTCGAGCTCGGCGGCAAGGCCGCCAACATCATCTTCGAGGACGCCGCGCTCGATCAGGCGGTCGAGGGAATCATCAACGGAATCTACTTCAACCAGGGGCACGTCTGCTGCGCGGGCTCCCGCCTGCTCGTCCAGGAATCCGTCGCGGCGGCGGTTCTGACCAAGCTGGCCGACCGGGTCGCGACCCTGCGGCTGGGAGATCCTCTGGACAAGAACACGGATGTGGGCGCGATCAACTCCAGGATGCAGCTCGAGAAGATCCGGGAGATGGTCTCCGCCGGCGTCGAGGAGGGCGCGCAAATCCATCAGTCCGCCTGCGCGATCCCGTCCCGGGGCTTCTGGTTCCCCCCGACCTTCTTCACCGGTGTCGCACAGTCCCACCGGATCGCACGCGAGGAGATCTTCGGCCCGGTCCTGGCGGTCATGACGTTCCGCACGCCGGAAGAGGCCGTCGAGAAAGCGAACAACATTCCGTACGGTCTCTCCGCCGGGATCTGGACCGACAAGGGGTCGAAGATCTTCAAGATCACCTCGAAGATGAAGGCGGGAGTCGTCTGGGCGAACACGTTCAACAAGTTCGATCCCTCTTCGCCTTTCGGGGGCTACAAGGAGTCCGGTTTCGGGCGCGAGGGAGGAGTTCATGGATTGCGAGCGTACGTGGAGCTTTCGTGAGAGAGGGGCGCTAGGCGCCGGGCGAAGTCGGCAGTTATGTCAGATCTGATATAGAGCCATGGAACTCGAAGTTCGGAAGACCTACAAGCTTTACGTCGGGGGCGAATTCATCCGGACCGAGTCGGGACGATACGACCCGATTTACGCGTTTTCCTCCACGCGGAAGGCGGGAGGCGGAGGGCGGAAGGCGGAGAAGCTTCTCGCCAACATCTCCCGCGCCTCGCGCAAGGATCTCCGGGAAGCCGTCCGGACAGCGCGGTCCGCGCAGCCGGCTTGGGCCTCGAAGTCCGCGTATCTGAAGGGACAGATCCTCTATCGAATGGCGGAGATGCTGGAAGGTCGCGCCGCGTCATTCGAGGACCTTCTCAGGGAAACGCGCGGTCTTACGGCCGCCGGGGCGGCGCGAGAGGTCCGAGCCTCGATCGACCGCCTCGTGCACTACGCGGGATGGTCCGACAAGTACGTCGCCTTGCTCGGCACGGTCAATCCGGTCGCCTCCTCCTACTTCGATTTCTCTGTCCCGGAGCCGATGGGAGTCGTCGGCATCGTCGCGCCGGAAGAGCCGGACCTCCTCGGCCTGATCTCGCATCTCGCCCCCGTCCTCGTCTCCGGCAACGCCGCGGTCGTCCTTCTCTCGGAGAGCAGCCCGCTCGCCTCGCTCGAGCTCGCCGAGGTGCTGGCGACCTCCGACTTGCCCGCCGGCGTCGCGAATCTCCTCTCGGGGCACAAGGACGAGCTGGTGCCGCACCTGGCCCGCCACATGGACGTCCTCGCGATCGCGGACGCCGGCGGCGACGCGGCGCTGTCCAAGTCGATCGCCTCCGACGCCGCCGTCAACGTCAAGCGCATCCGGCGATACCAGATCCCCGATTACTTCGCCGAAAGCGCCCAGGGCCTCGATTTCATCGAAGCCTTCACCGAGATCAAGACCACCTGGCACCCGATAGGGGTGTGAAGAGGAAATTGAGAATTGAGAGTTGAGAATTGAGAGTACTGAAGGCCCACGCGAGCCAGCTCCTCCGCCCGCGTTTGGGTGGCGACCCTTCTTGCCGTGTGGCTGAGTAGCGGATGGGCGAAGGCGCAGCAGCAAGCCTGCTCTGTCGGCGTGCTTACGATTCAGATCGACCCGCGGGATCATTACAC
>JBKPDV010000088.1:0-16798 GCA_046728075.1 Acidobacteriota bacterium
AAGCAGATCCGCGTGCTGAAAGAAGCTGCCGACGTGGTAGTCCCCTAGGATCCCGTCTCCCAGCTCCAGGACGATCACGTCGGGATTGCGGGAGGCCAACTCCCCGAGGATCGCGCGCGCGTAGGGCGCGAGGTCCGCGACGCGCGCCGTCGACGGAAGTCCGCAATCGAGAAACGAGAGCGTCGCGAAGGCGCCGTGATCCTCCATGTCGAGCGTGTCCCTCAGCGCGGCGACCCCCGAAAGCTTGGCCGCGGCGACCCGCGTGCCGGACTGCGCGAAGCGCTTGACGATTTCCGAGGCGGCGGCGGTCTTGCCCGCGCTCATGCACGTCCCCGCGACGACGACCAGAGGCGGGCAAGCGGGCAAGTCCTCGCGCGGAGGGATCGCGTTCCTCGCGATGTTGGCCGGGAAACCGTCCATCATCACGGCGCCCAGAACCTCGACCTCGAGAGGCGATCCCACGTCCGGATTCTTCCCGATGCAGATTCCGAGCACTCCTCCGATGTTCAGAACGTGGATGGTGTCCCCGACGTGAATCGAGTCGGGGATCGTGCCGACGAAGCCCTTCAAGGCCCGCCGATAGCCGAGCGTGCCGGCCATCACGTCCCCTTTGTTGATCTTGGCCATGCGGCCGGTCGTCAGCTCGAGCCGGTCGTACACGCTCTTCTCCATCAACGCGCGGACGGCCAGAACGTTGCCCTCTTTCGCCTCGACGTGAGGCGAGATCTCCACCTCCCGCGGAAGGGCGAGTCGCGCCGTGGAAGAGGCGATCTTGTCCAGGATGATGCTCATGCCTTCCGCCGGGGCCCTCGCGCCAGAGCGGCCAGCATGCCGGGCAGGGCGAGAGTTTTGCCGACTCCGCGCGCCTCCGCCGGCGAGAGGTAGGCGTTGGATTCTCCGTAGCGGACCACCGCCGGCTGTAGAAGCGTGTGTGGGCTGCGCACACCGAGGACTTCGATCCGTCCGGGCGTCCAACGCACCCTCGCCTCCCCCGTCACGCGAGACTGGGTCGCGCGCAGATACGCGGCCGCGTCGGCGGCTGCCGGATCGAACGGGAGCCCCTCATGAAGGAGCCGCCCGTAGGTCGCCGCCACGGCATCCTTCAACTGACGCTGCTCTTTAGTCAACACCAGCTTCTCCAGCTCCGCGTGCGCCGCGATCAACGTCAGCGCTGCGGGAGCCTCGAACACGATCCGCCCCTTGGCGCCGAGGATCGTATCTCCCAGATGGACGCCGCGGCCGGCGGCATAGGTCCGGCCGATTGCGTTCAACCTCTCGACGAGCGTCAAAGGAGCAAGCAAGCGGCCGTCGAGAGACGCCGGGCGCCCGGCGCGAAACCCGATCACGCCGACGCGAGGCTTGCGGGGAGCGCGAGCCAAAGTCGCCCCCGGAAAGAGCTCCTCGGGCGGCAGCTCCCAGGGATCGTGGGTTTCCCCCCCGCCGATCGTCGTGCCCCAGAGCCCTTCGTTGATCGAGTAGCGGGTGGTCCTGGCCGGAATCGTCACACCGAAGCGGGCCAGGTACGCCGTCTCCTCTTCTCGGCTGACGCCCAGATCGCGGATGGGCGCGCGGACCTCGATCTCCGGGGCGAGAACGCGAAGCGCGGCGTCGAAGCGGAACTGATCGTTGCCGGCGGCCGTGGAACCGTGGATGATCGCGGAGGCTTTCGCGCGGCGGGCGTAGGCGGCCACGGCCTGGGCCTGGACGGCCCGCTCGGCCGCGACCGAGAGAGGGTAGACGCCGCCGCGCAGGACATTTCCGAAGAGGAGGGGCAAGGCATAGTTCTCAAATACGTCGCGCCGGCCATCTGAGAAGAGATGCTTCTCGACTCCCGCCATCCGCGCCCGCGAGGCGATCGTCCGCTTTTCCGCCGCGGAAAATCCTCCCGTGTCCACCGTGACCGCATGGACGCGGCTTCCCTCCTCGCGCAGAAGGACTGCGCAGTAGGTGGTGTCGAGACCACCGGAAAAGGCGACGCACACGACCGGCGAGCGGCGTTTCATGAGGCGGCGGCTGAGTGGGGGTTTACGGGACTAAAGCGCCGGCGCCATGGAGGTAGCCCTCCTGGCCCGGGCGCGTCGGGCGAGCCTCTCCGGCGAACCGAACCGCGCGGCGAAGATCGCAGTCATCATGGGGCGAATACGTTGGGCCAACCAGACCGGCTTGTCAAGACTTTTTCTTGGCTCGCTCCGCGAAGCGTCGAGCGCGAAGCGGATCATTGCTCCTGGCAGGACTTGACGAAGATCGAGTTCTCCCACGCGTCCCCCCGGCGAGTTTCCACGACCCGGAAGGCCTTCCTGTATGTCTCGCCCGCACTCATGACGCGAGGCTTTCGGTAGATCTCGAGCGACCCGCCCGCGTCGATCGGATTCAGTGGAACCCCGGCGATCGGCTGGAAGCCTCCCCGGACCGCCGGAGAGGACTCCTCCACTCGGCTCAACCGGAAGGTCTGATCTCCTCCGTTGACGAACCGGGCCACTATCGTGAACTCCTGTCCCTCCAGCGGCTCCTCCGGCAAGATCGAGATGCGGATGTTGATGAGAGCCGCATCTTCCCTCAGCGCGATCGGCGCGGATTCTTTGAAGCCGGGCGGCACCTCTTTCGAGACGCCGGGAATGTAGGCCGTCCGCCCGATTTCCGCGCAGAAATGCATCCTGGGCCCTTTCGACCCCGGGACACTCACGGGCGGAACGATCTGGGCGACTTTCACCGTGGGCTCCCGCTTGTCGGGCCTTGCCCGATCCTCGCGCCTGGTCGGCCGGGCCGCGGCCGTCGGCCGAGCCTCCGCGATCGGAGCGGTGGTGGGCAGGACGGGCGCTGCGGTCGGCTGCACGTTCACGACCGGGATCGATGTCGGAGCCGAGGGACTTTCGGCCAGCGCGGGCGTCGCAGCCACCGAAGTCGGCCGGGGCATGATCGGAGCGACATCGCTTCCGCGGCTGCGGCTCGAGACGAACGTAGCGACCACGATCCCGATCACGACGAGAGCCGCCGCGCCCACAGCCGCGAGTACGTAACCCATCATGGGACTTCGGCGAGGCTCGGGGAGGGCACCTGCTCCGGAGCCCGAGGGAGCTCCGCGGGTCCCCCGCGGTCCCGCGTAGGCCATCGTCTTTTCATCCCCGCGCATCTGCCCGCTTGTTGCCGTGCGGGTCGGTTGCGGAGTGGTATCCGCTCCCATGCGCGCGATGGTTTTCTGAACGTGCAGGTCGGTCGCCTCGAGAGGCCGAATCGAAATCTCGGAAACGCGGAACTTCGACTGCAGAGTCCGTTGCACGCTCGAGCTGACGCCCGGGTTGGCCGCCGCGGCCGCCTTGCGGGCCGCTTCGATGGCGCGTCTCACGTATTGATTGACCTGATCGGGCGTCTCCGGGTTCGCCTCGCTGGCCGGCAGGGCCTCGATCGCCCGGGAAAAATCGGGAGCGTTCGCATAGCGGTCTTCCGGTTTCGTCTGCAGCGCTTGGAGGATCGTGCCGCGCAGGACCGCCCCAAGGCGGCTCTGAGGATCGCTTTGCGTGAACGGCATCGGCGGCTTGTGGAGGCGCGCCGTGAGAATGTCCTGGAGGCTTCCCCCGCCATAGGGGCAGATCCCGGTGAGCGCCTCATAGAGGACGACGCCGAAGGAGAAGAGATCGCTGCGGCCGTCGATTGCGGCGGAGCTGGCTTTGCGGGTCAGCTGCTCGGGCGAGGCGTAGCGGAGCTTGCCGATGAACTCGTCGCCGGCCGTCAGCTGCTCCTGCTCCTCGGAGCGCTGAAGCTTCGCGATCCCCAGGTCGATCAGCTTGGCCTGAAGGGTCCCATCCTCCTCCTGGGTCATCATGATGTTGTCCGGCGCGATGTCGCGGTGGATGATCCCCTTGCGGTGCAGGTAGTCCAGCGCCGAGAGGCACTGGCGGGACAGGTAGAGGCCGAGGGAGACGGGCAGCGCGCCGCAATTGCGGATCATGTCCCGGACATTGATGCCGTCGATGTATTCCATGACCATGTACGCGGTGCCTTCTTCGTCCACGAAGAAGTCGTAGAAGCTCACGATGTTTGTGTGCTTCAGCCGCGTCGCCATCTGCGCCTCGCGCAGGAAGCGCTTGCGCTGCTCCGCGCTCTCGGCGACCTCCGGGCGCATAACCTTGATGATCCGGATCTCGTCGAGCAGGCGGTGGCGCACCATGTAGATGGCGCCCATTCCTCCCTCGCGGACCTTCCCCAGGACCTCGTATTTGCCTTCGATCGCGCTGCCGGGATCGGTGCTCATGCGCCCTCTCGAAAGAGGCAACGGTGCGGAGGGAGGCCGGCGCCTGCCGGTCCGACAAGGGCCGCCGGCGGCCGGGACCTCGAGAAAACTCGGTTCACGGGTCTTCAATATATCCCCGAACGGGCCGGGCGGCCGCCCGGCGCAGCCGGCCTCCGGGATCATTCACTTTCCGGAGGAGCCGTTTAGGGTTTAAGGTTCAGGATTCAAGAGTGAGACAGAGCATGACTCGTGGGCCCTTCCCTCCGCCTCCGGCCTCGAATCTCCGTCCGTCGGCGTGGCTCTCTCGCGCCGATCTCCGCCGAGCTTTCGAGATGGCTCTGGACGCGATCCGGGTCGATGGAGTTCGGACCCGAGCCGCGATCGTCGCCCTGGCTCTCTCGATGGCGATCGTCGTCTGCCTGACAACACTGGTCGAGCGCGGGCGGGCCGCCACGATTCGGGCGCTCGAGCGCGCCGGACTCAAGAACGTGTACCTGGTCGCCCATCCGGGCCCGAGCGGGGGCCCGCCGGCCATCCCTCTGACGAGCGCGGACGCCGACCGATTGCGGCCGCTTGCTCCCGTCCGGGCAACAGTCGCCTTCCGGCTCCAGCGCTATTCGATGACGGCGCGCGGCAATCCCTTCACCGCTCCTGTGTACGCGGTTTCCGGCTCTCTCTCGGAGGTGTTCGGCGCGCGGGTCCGCTCGGGGCGGTTGCTCGGAGATCTCGACGTCGCCCGCCAGAGCCCCTACTGCCTCGTCGGCAGGGAGGTGGCGAGGACGGCTGGTTTGCCGGTCGCCGTGGGCAGCATCGTCAATGCCGGAAGCCGGACCTACGAGATCGTCGGCGAGATCGATGAAGCTCCGGCGGAAGGCGCGTCCGCCGGAGAGATTCCGGCTCTGGACTGGAGCCGCGCTGTCGTCGTTCCGCTCGGAACCGAGCCCGCGGCGGCTCCGGAAACGCTCGGGCGCTACCCTCTGGACCTCGTGGTGATGGCGATGCCGAGCGCGTCCGCGGCCGCGGCCGCCGTCCGCCTCTTCGAGCGGATCGACTCCGACCGCTACGGCGCCCGGGGAGCCGTCCGCATCGCCTCTCCGATGCAGACGCTCGCACAATACCGGCAGACGCGAAGGACGTTCGATCGGATCGTCTGGCTCGTCGGGTTGCTGACCGCGGGGTCGGCGGTCTTCGGCATCTCCAACCTGCTTTCCGCCTCCGTCCTCGCGCGGCGCAAGGAGATCGGCCTGCGCCGGGCGGTCGGGGCTCGCGCCGAGGACATCGTCCTGCAATTCCAGGCCGAAGGCGTTCTGCTCGGTCTCTTCGGGGGAGCGCTCGGGCTGGTTTCGGGGCTCGCCATCAGCCTGGCGACCGTCGACCGGTCCGCCTCGGGATCTTCCCTCTCGCTTCTTTCCTTCTCCGCCCTGGCGATACTCTGCGTCGTGATCGGCATTCTCACGGGCATTCGCCCCTCCCAGAGAGCCGCGCGCATCGATCCCGCGCAGGCGTTGAGGGAAGGATGAGAATCCTTCTCTTCTTGGTCGCCCCTCTTCTGCTCGGCGCCACGAACGACATTCTGCAGCCTCGCCTGCCGCCCGAGCCCGTCCTGACGATCGGCGAGGTGCTGCGGGCCGCGATGGAGCGCAACCCCGATCTCTTGAACGTCCTCGACGCGCTGCGCACCGCCCGGGTGGCCGAGCTCGGTGTCGCCTCGACGTTCCTCCCGCAGGTCTCCCCCTTCTACGCCACGGATCGCAGCCACGATTCCAGCGTGCGGACGGATAGCTACGGGCTGACCGCTTCCGAGCTCTTCCCGTTCGGCACTCGGATCGACGGCGCCGCCATCGTGACGCGGGTTCCCGGCGATCCGGTGGAGAACCCTTATGGGTCCGACTACCGGGTCACCCTGACGCAGCCGCTTCTGCGGGGCGCCGATCCGGCGGTGACGCGCGAACCGCTTCGCCAGGCCCATCGCGCGACGATCTCGAACCAGCGCACGGTGGAAATCCAGCGGCGGCGGACCGTGCTGCTCGTCTATCAGACCTATCTCGGCATGGCGCGGGAGCAGGAAGCTTTGCACCTGGCCGCCGAGCGAAGCGAGCGGTCGACGAAGTTGACGGAGTTCTCGCGCGCCCGGTTCCAGGCGGGCAGCCTCTCGCGCCTGGACGTGCTGCGGGCGGAGCAGCAGGAAGCTTCCGCGGAGCTCGCGCGCAACGGCGCCAGCATCTCCGTCGAGGATTTTCGAGACGATCTGCGCCGCGCGGCCGGGCTGGGCCGCGATCTGCGCTTCCGGATCCGCTCGCCCGAGGAGCTCCCGTTGATCGAGCCCGACGAGGGAGAGGCGACCGAGGGTGTGCTCGACCACCGCCCGGAAGCCATCGAGGCGCGGGACCAGATCACCGACTCCGAGTTCGCTCTGCGGATTGCCAAGAGCCTCCAGCTTCCTTCTTTGGACGGGGTCTTGACCTACGAGGCGATCGGAGCCGGTTCCTCGACCGGCGAGGCGCTGCGCCCCCGCAACAACACGCTTCTCTTCGGGGTGCGATCGCAGTACGGACTCAACGCGACGATCCTTTACGCTCAGCGCCGCGAAGCGGAGATCGCGCTGGAGACCCGGCGCCGCAACTTCCAGGTCCTCGAGGAGGATCTGGTGCGCGAGGTGCGGCGGGCCTACCGGAGGCTCACACAGGCCGAGCACGATCACGAGATCGCCTCGCGAAACGCCGAGGTCGCTCGGCTGCAGGCGCAGGTGGCCCAGTTGCGCTTTGAAAAGGGGTTGTCGGACAATTTCAACGTCGTGGATGCGGAAAACCTCTGGAACTCGGCACGGCTCCTGGAGCTCGACTCGCGCATTGCCATCCTGCTCGCCCGCCTGGACTGCCTCTTCGCTTCTGGTCGGCTCGAGATTCCGCCGTTCCTCCAGCAGCGATGAGAGACGCCGAAGCCGCGCCGACTGTCCGATCCGTGATCGCCGAAGGAGCGCGCTGGCTCGGCCGCGAGGCCCGGCAGCGCAAGGCCCTGGCCGCGGCCGTCCTGGGAGCGCTTCTGCTGGCTCCGCTCCTGGGCTGGATTTTTTCCGAGCGCCGGGCCGGGGATGTCGCGGCGCGGCGTCTGACGCTGACTCCGTCGGTGGCTCTGGTGGGCACGCTTTCGCCCGCTCTCTCGGATTCCTACGGCGCGGCCGTTCCGGGTGTCGAGGTGAAGATCCTCTGGCTGGTCGAGGAGGGCACACTCGTCGCGCCGGGACAGAAGCTGATTCAATTCGATCCCGCTCCGTTTCAGAAAGAGCTGGACACCGCGCGGGCGCGCGCGCAGGAGCTCGGAGGCGAGGCGGACCAGGGACGTCTGGCCGTTCAGGCTCTCGGCCTGCGGATGACAGGCGACCTGGAGGAGAAGAGGTCGTCGGCGGATCGGTCGGAGCGGGAGCTGTCGACGCTCGTGAATACGACGGCGCCGCTGACCACGCAGGAGTCGGCCAACGACGTCGAGATGCGGGAACGACTTCTCCAGGAAGCGCAAACCAAGCTCGACGGTCTGGAGCCCTTCGTGGCGCAGGGCTACGTCTCCCAGGAGGAGTACCGCTCCGCGGTGGCCCGGCGCGACCAGGCGTCCGCCGATCTCAAGCTGGCGCGGGCGCGGTACGCGGCCCTCGTGCGCGAGACCAACCCGGACCTGATCCGCCGCAAGTCGGAGGAGACCCAGGCGTTTCGCCAGAGCCTCACCCTGCAAGCGCAGCGCGGCCAGGTCGAGAAAGCCCAGGCCGAAGCGGCGGCGCGCGTCTCGCAGGCGCGCTTGAACGAAGCCAGCCGCCAGATCGGAGAGGCCGAGAAGAAAATCGCTGCCTGCACCGTCGTGGCGCGGGCTCCCGGGCTGGCGGTGCACAGCGAGGTCTTCGATAAGGGAGGCGAGCGGCGAAAGATCCGCGTGGGAGACGCCGTCTGGGGAGGGACGACGGTGGTGACGCTGCCGGACCTCTCTCACATGCAGGTCGAAGGGCGTGTTCCCGAGTCGGAGATCCATTTGCTCACGCCCGGCCAGAAGGTGAAGGTGCACCTGGATGCGTTTCCCAGCCTCGAGCTGACCGGCGCGCTCAAGTCGATCGGCTCGGTGGGCGCCTCGGAGAAGAACGAGTCGCGCACCTTTCCCGTCACCGTCGCAGTCGACCAGGCCGATCCGCGCTTTCGTCCGGGCATGATTGCCCGCTGCTCGGTGATTTGCGGCAAGCTCGAGAACGTCGTCGCCCTGCCGGTCGAGGCGGTGCGCTCCGACGACCGTGGACCTTACGTCCTCGTGGTTTCTGCCCTCGGTCCTCCTTCAAGGCGGGCCGTCAAGCTCGGTACGTCGACGTCGATGTATGTCGAGGTGCGGGAGGGATTGAAAGCCGGAGAGGTCGTGCGGGTGACGGAGTAGTCGTCTAAGGTCTAAGGTCTAAGGTCTAAGGTCTGCGCCTAGTCTTACTTCTTCCCGAACCTTAGACTTTAGACTTTAGACTTTAGACCCCAAACGCCCCGTCAGCTCCGCCAACCTTTTCAGCCTCTCCGCCCGCTCCGGCGTGAAGTCTTCTCTTCGCGCGCGCCATGACCAGTTGCCGTGCGCCTTCGCGGGGGTATTCATCCGCGCCTCGCTGCCGAGGCCGAAGACGTCCTGGAGCGGCACGATCGCGCGGTCGGCGACGGAGCTGTAGGCCGCCCGGATCAGATCCCACTCGAACTGGGAGCCGGCCGACCCGAGATACTCGTCCACCCGCGCACGCTCCCGCGGCGCCAGAGAGGCGTGCCAGCCGCGGGCCGTGTCGTTGTCGTGCGTGCCCGTGTAGACGACGGCGTCGGCGACGTGGCGGTGGGGAGCGTGGGGACTGTCGTCTTCCGAAAAGGCGAACTGGAGCACCTTCATGCCGGGGATTCCCGCGGCTTCGCGCAGCTCAATGACTTCCTTCGTGATGACCCCGAGATCTTCCGCGATCAACCGGAGATCTTTGAGGGCGGCATGAACCGCGCGAAAGAACGAACCTCCCGGTCCGGGCCGCCAGGCTCCCGACCGGGCGTCCGTGGCGAAGCCCGGCACCGCCCAGTAGCTCTCGAATCCGCGGAAGTGATCGATGCGAAGCAGATCGGCCGCGGTGGACGCGCAGGCCAGCCGCTCGATCCACCAGGAGTAGCCGTCCTCCTTCATGATGTCCCACCGGTAGAGCGGATAACCCCAGAGCTGGCCGGTCTCGCTGAATGCGTCGGGGGGAACGCCGGCGACCATTTCCGGATCTCCGTTCGCGTCGAGCTCGAACTGCCGGGAATGCGACCAGACGTCGGCGCTCTCGTGAGAGACGTAAATCGGGACGTCTCCGATGATCGCGATGCCGCGGCGTTTAGCCGCCTGACGCACGAGATCCCACTGCCGGAAGAAAAGCCACTGGACGTACTCGTGGTAGGCGATCGGTTCCGAAAGTTCCTCGCGCGCCGCCGCCAGCGCGTCGGGCTCCCGCCGGGCGAGCTCCGGCGGCCAGCGGTTCCAGGGGTCCGGCGCGAGCTTTTCCGCGAGCGCTCGATAGAGCGACCAGTCGGCGAGCCAGACGGCCTGGCGCGGCGATTGGCGGAACCCCTCGAGCTCAACGGAAGCGGCGCGCGGCGCGCGCTCGAATCGGCTCCAGGAGCTCCGCAGAAGGCTCTCTTTCCAGGCTCGGACGTAACCGAAGTTGACCGCGTCGGGAGAGAACCGTGGCGCGCGCGTGAGCTCTTCCGGTTCGAGGAGGCCTTCTTCCACCATCCGTTCCGGCGAGATCAGAAGCGGGTTGCCGGCAAAGGCGGAGATCCCGCCGTAGGGGGAATCGAAGCTGCCCGTCGGAGACAGGGGCAGGATCTGCCAGAGACTCTGCCCCGCAGACGCGGCCCAGTCCAGGAATCGCTCGGCCTCCGGGCCGAAATCCCCGACCCCGAAGGAACCGGGCAACGAAGTGGGATGGAGCAGAAGGCCGGCGGCGCGCTGGGTCACGCATACATGTTCCCACGGGAACGGTTCCGGATGTGACCAGCGGGCCTCCGTCGTGCTGCACCCACGAGCGTCGGGTTTCTCCCGGAGCGGGGCCTCTCCGCGGGCACACCGCGGGAAACGAACTATAGTAGCCATTGATACAGTGCCCGCGGAGCGGAGCGGCCGACAGGTTCAGGCTAACGCTATCGAGTCGGCCGCGTCCCCGCGAGGGAGAAACCCGGGAGCGAGCCCCTACTCCAGCGAAACGTGCGCCCGCCCCTGTTCCCCTGCGGCGACGAGCTCGCGCAGCCTGGCCGGGTCCTCGCGCAGGCTGCGAATCCGCTCCGCCGCCGGCCAGTAGCAGTACTCCAGGTATTCGGTCACCATTCGGTCGGAGGAGAAGAGCCGTTTGATCTGGGAAGCGCTCGCGACCATCTTCTCGATCCATCCCTGCGGCAGGCCTTCCGAATCGCGGTCATAGAAAAGGGGGACGACTTCCTGCTCGAGGACCTCGTAAAGAGAGGCGGCCACTTCCTCGTCGGGGATGTCCTCGCGCCGTTCGCCGATCGGAAACCCGGCTTGCTCGTACGGCGCCTCGTCCCACCAGCCGTCCAGAACCGAGACGTTGACCGCGCCGTTCAACGCCGCCTTCATGCCGGACGTCCCCGACGCCTCGAGC
Organism: Acidobacteriota bacterium; assembly: GCA_046728075.1. Taxonomy (GTDB): domain Bacteria; phylum Acidobacteriota; class Thermoanaerobaculia; order UBA5066; family Gp7-AA6; genus JBKPDV01. The sequence goes on from JBKPDV010000088.1 coordinate 10,869, forward strand.
GGGCGGATGGGGTTGTTCAACCAGACGTCGCAGCCTGAGACGAGCGTCCGTGCGAGCTGGATGCCATATCCCGGCAGGAAGACGACCTTGCCTCGAAACTCGGGCAGCCGTGTGAAATGCACGATGGTCTGCATGACCTGTTTGCCCGGCTCATCGTGGGGATGGGCCTTGCCCGCGAAGATCAGCTGCACGGGTCGCCCCGGCTGGTGCAGGAGGCGCGCGAGACGCTCCGGGTCGTGGAAGATCAGGGCGGCGCGCTTGTAGGTCGCGAAGCGGCGCGCGAAACCGATCGTCAGCGCACGCGGATCGAGCACTCCGGCGGCCGCCTCGATGTCCACGGGACTGCCGCCGTGCTCTCTCTCGAGGTCCTCGAGCCTCTGCCGGCTGCGGCGCACGAGGCGCGCCCGCAGCTCCTCATGGCGCCGCCAGAAGCCCAGGCGGTCCACGCTCTCGGCGTTCTCCCCGATCTTGAGCGCCGCGATTTCCGGAGCCGTCCAAGTCGGCGCGTGCACCCCGTTGGTGATCGGGTGAATGGGAACCTCCTCGGGAGGCAGCTGCGGCATCAGCCCGCTCCAGAGCCGGCGAGCCACTCGGGCATGGAGCTGGGAGACCGCATTGGCGTGCGCCGAGAGGCGCAGCGCCAGAACCGCCATCGAGAAGAGCTCCGCCGGATCCTCCGGATTCTCCCGGCCGAGCTGGAGAAACTCGTCGAAAGAGATCCCGAGCTCCCCGACGAAATGGCCAAAGTAATTGCCCAGCAACTCCGGCGAGAAACGATCGATTCCGGCCGGCACGGGCGTGTGTGTCGTGAAGACATTGCCTGCCGCCGCGAGCTCTCGCGCTTCGGCGAAGGACAGGCCCTCCTCGCGGATCAGCTGGCGAATGCGCTCGAGGGTGACGAAAGCGGCATGCCCTTCGTTCATGTGCCGGATCTTGGGACGCAGTCCGAGCAGGTCGAGAGCCCGCAAACCGCCGATCCCCAGGACGATCTCCTGCCGGATCCGATTCTCGACGTCCCCCGCGTAGAGCCGCGCCGTGATCCCGCGGTCTGCGGGCTCGTTCTCCTTGAGATGAGTGTCGAGAAGCAGCAGCGGAACGCGCCCCACGCGCGCGGATCGCACCAGAACCTTCACTTCGTGCTCGCCGACTTTGACGATTACGATGGGCTCCTGGGTCGAAGGCGTCCGGGGCGGCTCGAGCGGCAGCTCGTTGGGATCGAGGACCGGGTTGTCTTCCTGCTGTCGCCCGTTGGGATCGACTCTCTGGCGGAAGTACCCCTCGCGATAGAAGAGACCCACGGCGGCCAGCGGAATCGCCAAATCGCTGGAGGATTTGATGTGGTCCCCTGCCAGCACGCCGAGACCGCCTGCGTACATCGGGAGCCACTCGGTCAGGCCGAACTCGGCGCAGAAGTAGCCGACCCGCTCTTCCCGTTCCGCCATCTGACGGGCCGCGGGATGATCGGGGAGCGCGGCGTCCTCCGCATCGAGGGAAGCGACCGCTCGGGCCAGAAGCGACAGATATTCGGGATCCTCTGCCGCTCGGACCAGAGCGGTCCGGGAGGCGACATGAAGGAAGGCGAGCGCGTTGCCGCGAACGTGTTCCCAGGCCTGCCGGTCGAGCGTGGAGAAGAGGACTCGCAGCTCCGGCCGCCACGTCCAGCGCAGGTCTCTGGCCAGCGTCAGGAGCGGGAGGAGAGGGTCGGGAAGGCCCGGAACCCGAGTCGCGTCAGTGGATGACATTCGGAAGTCTCAGCATAGCAAATGCGGTACCGGGTCGGGTCTCGAGGAGGCTCGACGAGGAGACCGCAAGGGCAGGGCCGAGCGCTCGGCCCCGGCTCTCAGCCCTCCTGCTTTCCTGTGCCCGGCTGCTCGATCCAGGGCAGCACGTCTCGTTCGAAGATGCGGCGCGCGTCTCCCCGCTCGGCGACGTTGCTCTGGGCCAACTCGACTCGATCCAGAAACGGCTCGAGGAGCGAGACGCCGAGAGAGCGAGCCGCGATCTCGATCGCGCGCCCCGCGTATTGCAGGATCTGTCGTCCCTCGAGGCCTCCGACGTCGTCGAAGAACCAGCCGCAGCTCGTGTACATGAGCATCGCCTGACGCTGCAGGTCCAGAAGATCGACCGCGAGCGCTTGCTCGGCCGGATCCAGAGAGCGCCGCGCGTGGCGCGCGAGGAAGCTTCGCCGCACGTCGGGATCTCTGTCGAGCCAGATCTCGATCGAGTCGTCGCGCGCGGCCCAGGGGTCCGCGAGGAGGGCACCCGCGCGGCTTTCGTACAGCTCCCCGAGCCGATCCCTCAGCCAGTCGAGCGCGGCGCGCAGAGGCGCGCGCCAGGCCTGGGTCCACTTCGGGTGCTCGCCCGTCACGCAGCCGCAACTCTCACTCCATCGGCCGAGGCCGTGCGCGCAGCTCCAGGACGTGTTTTCGAGAATCTCGACCTGATCGGCGGGAGGGTGGGAGGCGAGGTATTCCCCGTAGTTGGTCAGCCTGGGGGAGCCGGCGCGTTCGATCGCGTCGAGCATTTCCGCCAGAACGCGGTGTCCGCCTCGATGGTGATGGCCGTAAGTTTCGCCGTCCGTCGCGATCGAAACGAGCTCATCCGTCTCGTCGGCGGAGAAGCGGTCGGAAAGACGCCGCACCAGTGCCGCGCTGCCCTGGGCGAGCTCGCCGAACGCGACGGCGTGCGAGGCCGGGCCGTCGTAGAAGAACAGGGCCAGGCGCTGGCCCTTCGGGAGGCGAACTTCGTACGGACGGCGGAGATCCACCGCCTCCCGGCTGCCGTCGCGCCAGTCCGGCTCCCCCGCGCGTCGCCAACGCCAGACCTGATGCGGTGAGAGAACCGTAAACCGGATCGACTCGCCCGCCAGAATCTCGAGGGTCTCACGATCCACCGCCGTCTCCGGCAGCCACATGCCTTCCGGCGAGCGTCCGAATCGGTGCTCGAAATCGCGGATCCCCCAGATCACCTGCGTGCGCTTGTCGCGCCGGTTGGCCAGCGGCAGGATCATGTGGTTGAAAGCCTGAGCGAGCGCGGAGCCGTGGCCGGAGAAGCGCCCGCGGCTGTCCCGGTCGGCTTGAAGGATCGCCCGATACACGTCCGGCGCCTGAACTTCGAGCCAGGAGAGGAGCGTCGGCCCGAAGTCGAAGCTCATCTTCGAGTAGTTCGCCGGCAACGGGGCGACGTCCTCCGGAGGAACTGCTTTCGCTCCGGGCTCCGCGTTGGCCGCGTAACACTCCGAGGTGATCCGCTCGTTCCAATCGTGAAACGGAAGGGCGGACTCTTGCGGATCGATCGCTCCCGTCCACGGGTTCTCCCGCGGCGGCTGGTAGAAGTGACCATGAATGCAGAGGAACTTCATGAGAATCGGTTCATCGTTTCATCGAGCGATATGTCGGTTCTGACATAAAGCCTGATTCGCGTTTCCAGTTTCCCATTTCTCGTTTCGAGACTAGGAGTGTCGGGGGATCAAACGCCTGATCCGCACATCATCTTCCGGCAGGTCGACGAGCACGCCTCGGAATTCCTCCAGCAGCCGCTGGTCCCACCAGCCCTTGCGCGCTTCGTCGGTCATGATCTCCAAGGCGTCCGGGCGCGTGAGGGCGCCGCGGTAGACCCGAGCGGTCGTGAGAGCGTCGAAGATGTCGGCGATCGTGGTGATACGGGCCACGAGCGGAATGGCCTCGCCGGAGAGCCCCGCGGGATAACCGGAGCCGTCCATGCGCTCGTGGTGGTGATACACGATGCCGAGCGCGTGCGTGAGCGTCTTCATGTTGCGCAGCAGGTCGCGTCCCACCGTCGGATGCCGCTGGATCTCGCCGTACTCCTCCGGCGTCAGCGGGCCGGGCTTCAAGAGCACTCTGTCCCGGACAGCGATCTTGCCGAAGTCGTGGAAGAGACCCCCTCTTTCTACAGTCTCGAGCTCGCGCCCCACCAGGCCGATGCGGCGGCCCAGCAGGCCGGCATAAAACGAGACGCGGGCGCTGTGACCGTAGGTGTACCGGTCCCGCGCGTCGATCGTCCGGGCGAGCGAGACGATCACCTCTTCCGCGTCCTCGAGAGCATCCGTGACGAACTTCAGCTCGACCAGCGCGCGGACGCGTGCCAGGAGCTCCTCGGGAGAAAATGGCTTGGCGATGAAATCCGTTACGCCCAGCTCGATCGCCTTCAGCTTGTGGTGGTGCGTCGCGGCTCCGGTGATCATGACGACCGGCGTCAGGCGCGTCCGCGGGTCGGCCCGGATCTCGGCAAGGAGCTCATGGCCGCTTCGATCCGGCAGCTGCATGTCCAGCAGAACCAGATCGTGAGGAGACGCGCGCAGCCTTTCGAGCCCTTCCCGCGCCGACCCGGCCTCTTCCACACGGTAACCCGCGGGTTTCAAGAGCCGTACGATCATCCCGCGGATCTGATCGTCGTCGTCGATGACCAGAAGCGAGGCCGGCCGCGAGGGAGCCGCGGAAGCGCTCAGGCGTCTCCGCGCGGATGAGCAAAGCTGTCGGGTCGCCCCGCCGTGGCGGTTCTCACGTCCGCCAGAATGGCGGGCAGCCCTTGCCCTGTCAAGGCGCGCTTTTTTCAGGAATGGGACGTGGCCCTCGATCTCGAACGCGCCCCGAGATAGCTTATTCAGACTCAGAGAAGGAGGATTCATGCAACTCGGGATGATCGGCCTCGGCCGCATGGGGGCCAACATGATCCGTCGCGTCATGCGCGCCGGCCACGGCGGCGTCGTCTACGACCGCAGCGCCGAGTCGGTCGCATCGCTTGTCAAGGAAGGCGCGGCGGGTTCGGCGAGCCTGGAGGAATTCGTCGGCAAGCTCGAAAAGCCGCGCACGGCCTGGATCATGGTGCCGGCCGGAGCGCCGACGGAAGCGACCGTCGTGGAGCTCCTGCGCCGCATGGAGCCCGGGGACACCGTGATCGACGGAGGCAATTCGTATTTCAAGGACGACGTTCGGAGGGCCGGTCTGGCGAAGGAGAAGAGAATCTCCTATCTCGATGTCGGCACGAGCGGAGGCGTCTGGGGTCTCGAGCGCGGATACTGTCTGATGATCGGCGGAGAGAAGGCCGCGGTCGAACGCCTCGATCCGATCTTTCGCGCGCTGGCTCCCGGCCGCGGCAACGTCACGCGCACGCCGGGCCGCGAAAAGATGGGGGGCACGGCGGAAGAGGGTTACCTCTACTGCGGCCCTTCCGGAGCCGGCCACTTCGTGAAGATGGTCCACAACGGCATCGAGTACGGCCTCATGCAGGCCTACGCGGAAGGATTCGACATCTTCCGCAACGCGGACTCGAAGGAGCTGCCGGAGGGACACCGCTACTCGCTTCCGATCGCAGACATCGCGGAGGTGTGGCGGCGCGGCTCGGTCGTCGGCTCGTGGCTCCTGGACCTGACCGCGATGGCGCTGGCCGAGAACCCTCAGCTGACCGAGTACACCGGCAGGGTTCAGGATTCCGGCGAGGGACGCTGGACCATCTTCGCGGCGATCGAAGAGGCCGTGCCCGCGGCCGTCCTGTCGGCCGCGCTCTACACGCGGTTCCGATCGCGGCAGGAACAGTCATACGCCGAGAAGATTCTTTCCGCCATGCGGCAGAAGTTCGGCGGCCACGTGGAGCTGCCGACGGGGGGCTGACCGGGAGCCGCTGTAATCCGACCGGCGCCGCGGCTCGTCTCTCTGGTTGAATGATGCGCCGCCTGGTCTTGTTTGCCGTTGCCGTCGCTTTCGCGGCAGGGTGCGTCTCGCGAAAGACGACGGCTTCGCCGGCTCCGCCGAAAGCGCCGGAGTCCATGGCGGAAATGGATCATTCCGCTCACTCCATGGGCTCGCACCACGGCGACATGGAACTCCACATGCGGATGACGCCGCTGCGCCCGGCCACGCTAGGCGACCGGCAGCGGGCCGACGAGATCGTGGCCGAGCTCGCCCCGGCGA
>JBKPDV010000089.1:0-18944 GCA_046728075.1 Acidobacteriota bacterium
CAATTACACCCAGTACAACTTCCAGACACTGCGCGACGACGTCTTCATGATCGGCCACGACTCGACGGTTCACGGCAACGACATCACGACGATCCGGTCCTCCTGCGCCGTCCTGGTCGACTCCCAGAACGCCAACCGCGAGTGGCTCTACGCGCAGCAGCAGACCATCTCGGCAGAGGGCTTCGCCGGGACCGCGTTCTCCCCCTTCTACTCCCACACGATCCGCGGCGGGCGGCAGACGAAGTTCTGCACCGACTGCCACCTCTCGCGCAACAACGACAACAACGCGAAGATCGCGCAGCTGTTCGCTCTGGGCACGAACTTCTACAACTTCATTGGGCGGTATGCCTGGGTAGGAATGGGAAGAGGCGGCCTGGCCGCCGTCGAGGTGACGGAGCGCGAGCAGCCGCAGGCCGTCTATGGCAGCTCGCTGCACGAGATCGCCTATCCCGAGCGGTTCAAGGATTTCGTTTCCGGCGGACGGAGACTGGACGCCTACGTCCATCGCGGAAAAGAGATTCGATCGCTGCAGCTGCGGGGCGAATATCTCTACACGGCGAGCGGTTCGGACGGACTGGTCGTCTACGACGTCGCGAACGTCGACAACAAGGGTTTCTCTCAGAGGATCCAGACCGCGCCGGTCTCGCCGCTCGGCCAACGGCTCTACGTCCGCACGAAGGACGCGACTTCGGTGGCCTCCCCATCCACCATGGCCCTCGATCCCACGCGCTCCCGCAATCCGGTCAACGAAGAGGGACCGATCCACCCGATGTACGGCTTCCTGTACGTGACCGACAGCAAGGAGGGACTGATCCTGGTGGGCGCTTCGACGCTCTTGAACGGCGACCCGGACGACAACTTCCTGAAGCGCGCCATGACCTACAACCCGGATGGCAAGTTGACGGGCGCCCGCAGCATCACGATCGCGGGGACATACGCCTACGTCTCGACTGACCACGGCCTCGTCGTCGTCTCGCTCGCCAACCTCCCCAAGCGGCTCTCGATCGTCGCCGAGATCGGCGCCCCGGCCCTGGTGAAACCCGGAGCCGCCGCGGTGCAGTTCCGATACGCGTTCGTATGCGACGCCGAGGGCGTGAAGGTGCTCGATGTCACGGATCTCGGCAACCCGCGGCCCACCGGCACGGTCGTGCGGCTGCCCGAGGCCAACTCGATCTATCTCGCGCGCACGTACGGCTACATCGCGGCGGGAAAACAGGGGCTCGTGATTCTGGACATTCAGGACCCGGAGCGTCCGAAGCTCGACCAGATCTTCGATGCCGGAGGCGCTCTCTCCGATGCCCGCGACGTGAAGCTCGGAATGACCAACAACAGCCTCTTCGCTTACGTGGCCGACGGCAAGAACGGGTTGAAGGTCGTCCAGCTCGCGTCTCCGGAGACGAACCCCGGAATCTACGGGTTCTCCCCGCGCCCATCGCCGCGCCTGATCGCAAGCTACGCGACCAAGGCTCCGGCGCTGGCGATCTCCAAAGGCCTCGACCGCGACCGTGCGGTCGACGAGTCCGGCAACCAGCTCGGCGTTTTCGGACGGCGCGGCTCTCGTCCCCTCGATCAGTCGGAGATGTTCAAGATGTACCTTCGGGGGGACAAGATCTGGACGGTCTCGAACGATCCGCCCTCCGCCCCCCAGGCTTTCCGCCTCCCGGAGGCTCCCGCCGAGCAGTCCGCGGCCCGGAAATAGGACGCCCGGCTTCGGGTCGGTCGAAATGAGCACCGACCCTGATTCGTTTGCATCAAAGTACTGCGGTAAAAGGTTGCTTTTCTAGAGTCCTAAAAGGAACAATCATTCCGTGAACAGCCTCGTGTTCCTCGCCGCCGTCAATGTCGTGATCTGGATGGGACTGTTTTTCTACCTCTGGCGGATCGACCGCCGGATCGCCGAGAAAGAACGGGAAAGATGAAAAAGGGATATTGGTTGGCGGTCGCGCTCGCGCTGGGGTTCGTCGGGCTGGGACTGACGGCTTTTCAGAAGACGCTGACGCCATACGTGAGCTTCGAAGAGGCGCGGCACGCGCGCCGGGCCGTGCAGGTCATGGGCGCGCTCGACAAACAGAGCGATCGCTACGACACGGCCAAGCAGGAGCTGTCATTCGAGCTGCTGGATGACAAGGGGGGACGAATCCCGGTGGTCTATCGGGGAGTGAAGCCCGGCAACTTCAAGGATGCCATCTCGATCGTCGCGATCGGTCCGTACCATGACGGCCGAATCGAGGCGGAGAAGCTCCTGGTCAAGTGCCCCTCCAAGTATCAGGGCGCCGAGGTGGAGAAGAGCTACTCATCCAAGCCCGGACCTTCGGGCTCTCGCAGTTGATGACTTCCTATTTCTGGCCCGGTGTTGCCGCACTGTGGGGCGCGCTGGCGGCGGGCCTGACTTCCCTGGTGCTCTATGTTCGTGTGGATCGCGGCCGCACGGATCTGCTCTCGCTCGCGCGCAGCAGCTACAACGCGTTTGCGACCTGCATCGTCGCGGCAGCCGGCGTGCTGATGGCCTTGCTGCTCCAGCACCGCTTCGACGTGTCCTACGTCAACGCCTACTCGAGCCGAGATCTGCCGCTGCACTTTCTGATCTCCACCTTCTGGGCGGGCCAGGAGGGTTCCTTCCTGCTCTGGTGCTTCTGTGGGGCCCTGATCGGCCTCTTCGTCTACCGCAGCGCGCGGGAGCAGGAAGCGCCGGTCATGATCGTGTACCTCGCGACGTTCCTGGGACTCGTCGCGATCCTGTGCAAGCAGAGCCCCTTCAAGCTGCTCCCGCCGCCCGTGCCCGAGGACGGCGTTGGCTTGAATCCGCTGCTGCAGGATCCGTGGATGGTCATCCATCCGCCGGTCATGTTCTCCGGTTTCGCTTCTCTTTCCGTCCCATTCGCGTTTGCGATCGGTGCCCTCTGGAAGAAGCGCTGGGACGGGTGGGCCGTGCGCGTCATCCCCTGGGCGCTCTTTACCTTCCTGACGCTCGGAACAGCGATTCTCATGGGGGGATACTGGGCCTACAAGACGCTCGGCTGGGGAGGCTACTGGGGTTGGGACCCCGTCGAGAACACGAGCCTCGTCCCGTGGCTCTGCACGGCGGCGCTCGTGCATGGGCTCTTCCTGCAGCGATCGCAGAAGCGCCACCGGCGCGTCAACCTGATCCTGGCCTGCCTGGCGTTCGCGACGATTCTTTATGGAACGTTTCTGACCCGTTCGGGCATCCTCGCGGACTTCTCGGTCCATTCCTTCGTGGACCTTGGAATCACCGGATGGCTCGTCGGGATCCTGCTCGGCTTCGTGGGGCTGTCGGTGGCGATGATCGCGTGGCGCTGGCGCTCGATCCCTTCGATGGAGAGCGAGGAGCCGGCGGTCCTGTCGCGCAGCGTCCTCTTCATCCTGGGAATCGCGGTCTTCTGCGCGCTCTCGTTCGTGATTCTGCTCGGCACGTCCGCGCCGCTGGTCACGCGGCTGACCGGCAACCCCTCGCAGGTCTTGAACGGCTTCTATAGCCGCACGACGACGCCCGCCGGGCTCCTGCTCGTCCTGCTCTCAGGCCTGGTGCCGTTCGTCTCGTGGAAAGGGGTCACGGCGCGCGAGCTCTTCGGCAGCAGCCGCCGATCCCTGGCCATCGCGGCGGTCGTCGTTCTCGTCTCGATCCTTCTGGGGGCCCGCCAGGTCATGCCGGCGATCCTGATCTTCGGGGCGACGTTTGCGGCGGACATGAACTTGCGCGCCGTGTTGCGCAAGGCCAGGAACGGCAAGTTCGGGGGCGCGGGCGGGTATCTTGCCCACGTCGGCGTCGGCATCATGCTGGCCGGCATCGTCGTCTCGGGCGTCTACGCGCGCTCCAAGCGCGTGACGCTCCCGACCAATCAGCCGGTGAAGGTCGCGGGATCGACCCTGACGTTCCTCCGCGTCATCCCGGGCACGGCCACGCGCAAGCAGGCGATGGAGGTCCAGGTCGAGACGGCGAAGGGGAAGACCTACTACGCCTATCCGAAGATGTACGTCAACAGCCGGACCGGGCAGATGATGGCCAATCCGGCGATCGACCACGCGACTATCTCGGACTTCTACATGGCGCCACAGTCGTACGATCCCGGCCAGCCGGAGCAGGTCGGCCGGTTCGTCCGCCTTACCAAGGGGACCACGCAGTCGATCGAGGGAATCGGTTTTACCTTCCGAGACTTCAACGCGGATCGCTCGGCGATGATGCAGGCAGAGAAGAAAGTTCTGGTCCTGACGGATGTCACGATCACACCTCCCGACGGCTCCAAGCACGACCTGACGCTGCGCTACGTGTTTCACATGGACGGCAGCCCCCCCGAGGCCCAGGAAGCGGAAATCCCGGGCGTGGCGGGCTCGAAGATGCGAGTCGAAGCGGTCTCTCCCAACGACGGCGCGGTCGTGCTCTGGACGCGGGGGATCTCGAAGGATCCCGCGGCCGAGTATCAGCCCGCCACGACGGAGTCGCTTTCGGTGGACGTGACGCAAAAACCCCTCATCGTGCTCGTCTGGGCGGGCTTCTACGTCATGATGGGCGGGGCGTTCCTGGCCTTCCTGAAGCGCACGAGGGAGGCACATCGGGCCAACGTGGTGGAAGCGGGAGAGATCCCGCTCGGTCGCCACGTCGCGCCTCCCACGGGCCAGACGGCCCCGGCGCACTCGCGATCGCAGATCTGATCGACGTCTCCCCACCGACCGACGTCTCCCCGCCGATCGACGCTTCCTCCATACCCGTTCCCCTTCGCGGCGAGTCCCTGACCGCGTCCGTGGACAACAATATATAACTTGTTATTGCCCGACCTGAAAATGGGCGCGAATCCTGCATCCCTAATCATCGGAGGTTAGGCCATGAAACGCCTCATGCTGATCGTTTGCTCTCTGCTGCTGGCTGCCGCGACCGCGCTGGCGGCTGCGACCGCCCCTTATCGAATCACTCTGCGGGACGGCAGGCAGATTCTCGCCAAGGACCGCCCCGTTCGCTCCGGGAGCGTTCTGCTCTACCACCCGTATCCCCGCGGCGTTGCGACCTCGGTCCCGATCGAGTTCATCTTCGGAGTCAACGCGGCGCTGGCAACCGGCGTGAACGAGGCTCCGACGATCTCCGTACTGAACCCCGGCGACCTCATCATCCTCGGGCCGACGGGCGAAGGACAGCCTGCCCCGGCGCCGGTGGCCCTCGCGCCTCCCGCTCCCGGCAGCGCGACGATTCCGGGCGGTGTCTACGATCCGCGGATGCCGATCTACGGTGGAGGAACCTACCTTGCCCCGAACGCCCCCGGCAATCCGAACGCCCCCGGCAATCCGATGGGATTGACTCCCAGCGGCGATCTCGCGAGGGCGCAGTCGGGCCCGCCACCGACGGCTGAGTCGCCGATCGCGCCCAACGGTTTCCCGGCGACATCGGGCTCTCAGCCCCCCACGATCGGACCCAATGGAACGCCGGTCATGGCTCCCTCGGGCGCACCGGGCTCCCAGCAGCCGACAATCGGCCCGAACGGAACGCCGGTCCTCTCTGCGCCGGGAGCGCCTGGCTCGACGCCGCCCGCCGTGGGGCCCAACGGCTACCCGGTTCCGCGAGGTTCCGGCCAATGACGAATCGCCGATGGGCTCGGAGGTGACCCGTGAGACGCTCTCGGATCGATCGGATCCTCCTGCTCGCCGCGGCCGCCGTCTTCATCTCGGGGACGGCGGAGGGTCAGTTCGCGCCTCTCTCGCGCTGTCGGGATGCGTTTCCCTGCTCCATCCCTTTCTCTGTTGTCCATCGACCCGACCCACTGATCGCAGGACAGTACGCCGGACCGGCGACGAGCGCCCTTTCCGTACGGGTACCGCTGGCTTCTCCCCTCGCCCCCGAGGTGGAGACCCGGGCGACCGATACAAAGGCGATCGACGACGCGATCCGGACGCTTCTTCATCGGTATCCGCAGCTGGCCGAGTCGAGGCGGACTCCGGCAGGGATTCCCGCGAGCCGGGCGCCTGAGCTCACCGCGGCCAGGCGCTAGCTCTCACCACCCGCGACGGTCACGTCAGGGAATCTCGAGCCGAAGGCCATCGCTCGCGGCCGAGACCTCGCACCGCGGGGCCTTGGCGGCCGCAAGCTCGGCGAGCTTTTGCCGGAGGGCCTCCTCCCCCATCTCGATGGGCGCCTTGCCGAAATGGGAGAAGACGCCTCGGGGCACACCGTACTTGCCGAGCCAGCCCAGTTGGGCGCGCACGGTCGTGTGCCCCATCAGGACGCCGCTCGGGTGGCGGCGCACGAGCGAACCGGTCAGCGTCGACCCGTCGCCGATGTAAAGGCGGGCGCCCGTGAGCGCCTCCGCAGGCTGATCGAAAGTGACGATGTCCCCCGAATAGACGACCACGCCTTCCGGCGTCTCGATGCGCGCCGCCACGCACGGGCACCGCACGGAGTGGACGACCGGGTAAGCGGTGACCCGCCACGGCCCGACCTCCACCGATTTCCCCGGCTCCAGGACGACTCGCCGGCGAATCGGAAAGTCCTTCGTCAGCTCGTGCGTGATCGCCGACGCGTGGAAAGGAAGCTCTGTTCCCTGCTCCAGGCCCCAGGCGTGGTCGGGATGAGCATGAGAGACGAAGATCGCGTCGGGCATGATCTGATCGAGCAATCCTTTTCGGTTCTGCCCGAAGTCGCAGAGGAGACGGAACCCGCCAGACTCGAGCACGAACGCGGAGTGGCCCTTGTGGGAGGGAGATTCTTCTTCAACGAAACCCTTCGTGCCGTAGAAGTGAAGCAGCACGGTATTAGTTCAGAGCTGACAGCTGACAGCTAACAGCTGACAGCTCGGACCCGCGGTCCACCGAGGACGAAGATGGCGGCCACCTCAGGTCCGGGAGGACGGGCGGAGTTGCGCCCTCATCTCCTCCCACGCATGGCGGGCATCCTCCACGGAGCCTTCATCCTCGATCGTCGTGATGTCTCCCGGCTCTTTGCCGAGTGTCACCGCTTTGAGGACCCGGCGCATGATCTTGCCGCTCCGAGTCTTCGGGAGCGTGTTGACGAAGTTCAGATCGCCGACGACGGCGACCGGCCCGAGCTCGCGCCGGATCGTTTCGAGAATCTCGGCTTTGAGCTCCGGCGAGGGCTTGGGGCCCTGCTTCAACACGACGAAAGCGGAGATGACCTCGCTTCGGAGCTCGTCGGGCCGTCCGGTCACACCCGCCTCGGCGACGGCCGGGTGCTTCAGGCACGCGGTCTCGACTTCGATCGTGCCGATGCGATGGCCCGCGATATTGAGGATCTCGTCGGCGCGCCCGGCAAACCAGACGTAGCCGTCCTCATCGATATGCGCGGAGTCCCCCGTGTAGTAAACGCCGGGCAGGCGGTCCCACTGCCAGTAGTCGCGGCCGTAGCGCTCCGGCTCTCCCCAGAGCGTGGGCGTCAAGCCCGGGAACGGGCGCTTCAAGACCATGATCCCTTTTTCACCAGGCGCGCAGGGCTGTCCTTCCGGCGTCACGACCTCGGGATCGATTCCCGGCAGCGGAATTCCCGAGGAACCCGGCTTGATCGGCAGCATTCCGAGACCGTACGGGTTGCCGAAGATCGGGCCGCCCGTCTCGGTCTGCCACATGTGATCGATCACCGGGACCCGGTCCTTCAGGACCTTCTTCTGCAGCCACTCCCAGGCGGGTGCGTTCAGGACTTCCCCGGCCGAAAAGACCCGCTCGAGCGCGGAGAGATCGCTCCCGCGAGCGTGCTCCTCCCCATACCGCATCAGAAGCCTCACAGCGGTCGGAGAAGTGAAGATGCCGGTCACGCCGAACTCTTCGCAGATTTTCCAGAGCGTGTCGGGAGCGGGGTGATCGATCGCCCCCTCGTAGGCGAGAGTGGTGCAGCCCACGACGAGCGGCGCATAGACGATGTAGCTGTGCCCGACGACCCAGCCGATGTCGGACGTCGACCACCAGACGTCCCTGGGCTCGAGACCGAAGCACCATTTCGCCATGCAGACGATGTGGACCTGGTAGCCGCCGTGCGTGTGCACGGCGAGCTTGGGCCGCGCCGTCGTGCCGGACGTGGCCAGAATGAACGCCGGCTCGTTGGACTCCATGGGAATGTGTTTGGCGCTCTGTCCTTGCCCGCGCGCGAGAAACTCGTCCCAGCCGATGTCGCGTTCCGGCTTCATGGGACAGGCCGAAGCGCCGCGGCGCAGAACGACCACGTGTTCGACGGAGGTGGCGGTGCCCTGCAGGGCCGCATCCACGATTTCCTTCAACCGGACGTCCTTTCCCTTTCGGAAAGTGATGTCCGCCGTCAGGACCAGCCGCGACCCGGAGGCCGCGATCCGATCGCCCAGCGCTCCCGCCCCGAAGCCCGCGAACACGGCGACGTGAATGGCGCCGATCCGGACCGTGGCGAGCATCGCGATGATCGCTTCGGGCATCGTCGGCATGTAGATCGTCAGACGGTCGCCTTTCCGGATCCCCAGCCCGCGCAGGGCCGCGGAGACCCGCTCGACCTCGTGCAGCAGCTGCGCATAGGTGAAGACGCGGCGCTCCCCGCGTTCGTTGACCGACACGAGCGCCGCGTGTCCGCCGCGGCCGGCCTCGACATGATGGTCCAGGGCGTTCCAGGCCAGATTCGTCTTTCCCCCCGAGAACCATCGGAAGGTCGGGGGCGTCCACTCGAAGGCTCGGTCCCAATTCTGAAACCAAGGAATCGCCTTCGCGGCCTTGTCCCAGAAAGTCTCCGGGTCCGTTTTCGCGTCCTCGAGCCAGCGCCGCGCGATCGGATGGATCAGATCCATGGCTTCACCTCCGCGGACAGGGATCGTCGGAACCTCAACTATAGAACTCCCGCGGATCATCCGAGGGCCCAGACCTGCCGCAATGATGCAGCCGCATCAGGGCCCCTTCCCGGGGCCCGGCGCAACAACCTCAAAGGCGGGGGCGGGGTGGGGCGCCGGGTTCCTCGCCGGGGAACCGGGTTCCGGGCGGCACTAGAATCGATCGATGCGCCTGGGCAAGCTGGAGCTCCAGATCGTGCCCGACGCGAGCTTCCGGTTGGACGGCGGCGCCATGTTCGGCGTGGTTCCGAAGGTTCTCTGGGAAAAGAAAGCCAGGCCCGATGAGAGCAACCGGATTGCCGTCGCCACGAACTGTCTGCTCGTCAAGGGACCGGACTTCGTCACGGTCGTGGATGCCGGCCTCGGCGACAAGTGGGACGAGAGGTCCCGAGAGATGTATCAGGTGAATCCTTCGGCGAGTCTCCCCCGTTCGCTCGCTCGTCATGGAGTCGCGCCGGAAGACGTCGACGCGTTGATCCTCTCCCATCTGCACTGGGACCATTGCGGCGCCGCCACGGCCACGCGGGACGGCCGCACCGTCGCCGCGTTCTCCAACGCGGCAGTCTACGTGCAGGAGGCAGAGCTCGAGCACGCGCGGGCGCCACACGAGCCGGACCGTGCCTCTTACCGCTCCGAGAACTGGGAGCCGCTCGCCCTCGGCGGACGTCTCGCAGCGGTCGCGGGCGAAAAAGAGGTGCGGCCGGGTGTGACGGTCGTCCCCGTGCGGGGGCACAACGAAGGGATGCAGGCCGTTCGGATCCACTCCGAGGGCGAGACCGCTTTCTTCTTTTCCGACGCGGTCCCGACCTCGGCCCACGTGCCCGTGGCCTGGATGATGGCCTTCGACCTGTATCCGGTCGACCTCATCGAGAACAAGAAGCGTCTGACCGACCAGGCCGCTCGCGAGGGCTGGCTCTGCGTCTTCGTGCACGATCCGGATGTGCCGTGGGGAAAGATCGTCGACGAAGTCAGCGGGAAGAGAAGAGTGCACCCGGTGAGAGCCGACGCCGTGCGGATCCCCGACTGAGGACTGAGGACCGCCTACACCTCTCTCAACGCCGTCACGATCTTCAACCTCGCCGCCCGCCAGGCGGGAAAGAAGCCGCCGAAGAGTCCCATCCCGAGCGAGAAGACCATTCCTGCCGCGACGAGCGGCGGAGTCAGGCGGAAGTTGAACAGAACCTCGGAGAAGGTCCGAAAGTTCATGGTCCCTGTCGGACGCGTCAGGACCAGGTTGAACGCCACGAAGGCCACGAGGGTGCCCAGAACTCCCCCGATCAGGCAGAGTAGCGCGCCCTCGAGGAGAAAGGAGGAGAGGACGGCTCCCTTCGTGAAGCCGATCGCCCGCAAAGTTCCGATCTCGCGCGTGCGGGCGGACACCTGTGCATACATCGTGTTCATCGCGCCAAAGGCCGCCCCGACCGCGGTGAAGAGCCCGACCAGAATCGCGAGCACTTTCAAAGGAGCTCCCGTCACCATCTGCTCTTCGTAGTATTTCTTTTCCGTCTTGCCTTCCAGTTTCAGCCGCTGGTCTCCCGCGATCGTCTGAATGAAGCGCTGGGCGGACGCGGAATCGGGCGTGCGGACGAAAACCGAGGAGACGATCGGCCGTTTCGACTGAGCCTGGAGGTCCTTGACGTCCGTCCAGATCTCCGACTCGTACGCCGAACCGGACGCGTCGAAGTAACCCACGATCACCCACCGGTAGGCCCCGGTCTTGATCGTGTCGCCGATCTTCATGCTCGCGAAGCGATGGCCGAGGTTCTTGGAAACGACCACCTCGTTCGTGCCGGCATGGAACATGCGGCCTTCCGTCATCCGGACCGGCCGCATCTCCAGACCCACCGGCGCCAGACCCCGAACCAGGACGTTCGTGGTTTTCCCGTCGGCGCGCAAGAGATTGATCAGGATCAGCAGCTCCGGCGAGGCCATCGGCTCTCCCCGGGAATTGCGCTCGACTCCCGGCAGCGCCTGAATCATTTCGGATTGCTCCCGCGTCACGACGCTCTGCATCTCCGCCTGGGCTCCCACCCGCATGGCAAGCACGTTGCGCGTGGATGCCGTGACGGAAAGCGTCCGCTCGACCCCTTGCCACAGCGCGAGGACGAACAGAAAGACCGTGACCACGAGACCGACCACGAGCACGGTCATGCCGGTGGAAACTTTGCGCACCGCCAGATTGCGGAGGTTGTATTTGAGAGGAATCGCCATGCCGCCCTCAAGAAAGAAGTCGGTAGTCGGTAGTCGGTAGTCGGTAGTTTAGAAAGCCTGACTATCGACTATTGACTACTGGCTACCGACTGTTTCAAACCACCTGCCTCAAGCCATCCACGATCCGCACCTGCGACGAACGGATCGCGGGCACGAATCCGGCCAGCACGCCGACGCCGACAGACACGCCGAAAGCCGCGGCCAGGGTCGGGATCGTCACCTTGAAGTTCAAGAGAAACGGGGCCATGGGCGATGTCTCCATTCCCTTGACCATTCCCGGAATGAAGAAGTATTTGGCGAGGAGCACGCCGAGCACCCCGCCGAGCAGGGCCATCAGGACCGATTCCGAGAGGATGAAGGAGAGGATGTGGCTGCGCCGGTATCCGAGCGTGCGCATCACGGCGATCTCCGTGACGCGCTCGCGGGCCGACATGGCCACGGTGTTGGCGACGATCAACGTGACGGCAAAGAGAATGACGAGCGAGATGATCCGGATTAGCCCCTTGACGTTGCCCATCATTTCCATGAACTGAAGCTGGAACTGCTTCTCGGTCATCGTCTTGGTGGGCGCGTCGCTGTTCTCGAACGTCTTGTCGATCGCCGTCACGACGCGCGGGATGTCTTCGCGATTCCCGACCTTCAGGTAGTAAATGCCGGTGAACTTGTTCGCGCCAGCCCACTTGGACTGGTTCAGAACCTCGTTGGAAAAAAAGATGTTCGACTCGTCGCCGGCGCGGTAGCTGCCCGCATAGACCAGATCGAGCGTGATCGGGATATAGGTCCCCTTCAGGATGATGTGCTGGCCCGGCTTCCAGTGAAACTTCTCGGCGAGTTTCTGGCCGGCCACGAAGGAGTTGCGATTCTCGCGAAAGGTCTTCTCGACCTGGGGATCGATCGTCGCGTCGTCGAACACCTTGAAAAAGATCTCGGGATCGCAGGAAAGCTGACCGAAGAAGTTCTCGGGCCGGTCGTCTTTGTAGACGCCTCCGAACCATACCTCCGGGGTCAGGGCCGCGATACCCGGAATCTGCTCGATGCGCTGCCTCTGGGAGAGCGTCAGGAAGTTTCCCAGCCCCGTCGCGTGCTGGACGACGAGCCGGTTGGATCCTTTTCCGCCCGACGGATCCGCCTCCATCGCCTGGAGGAGCGAGACGAGCACCACGATCAGGACCAGCACGAGGACGATCGAGCCCGTCGTCAGGATCGTCCGCAACTTCTTGCGGAAGACGTTGCGCCAGACCAGATGGAAGAACTTCACGTCACACCCTCTTCAAGGTTCCCGTTCCGGTCAGCTCCTCGGAGTGGAGGACTCCCTTGTCGAGATGGACCATCCGGTGCGCGCGGCCGGCCGCCTTCGGATCGTGGGTCACCATCACGATCGTCTTGTGGAACTCGCGGTTCAGACGGTTCAGAAGCTCCAGAATCTCATCGGCAGACTTCGCGTCCAGATCCCCCGTCGGTTCGTCCGCGACGAGGATGGCGGGATCCGACACGATGGCGCGCGCGATCGCGACGCGCTGCTCCTGCCCGCCTGAGAGCTGCCGCGGATAGTGATCCATGCGGTCCGTCAGGCTCACGATCGACAACGCCGTCTCCACGTGCTGGCGCCGTTCTTTCTTCGAGAGCTTCGTCAGGAGGAGCGGCAGCTCCACGTTCTCGAACGCCGTCAGGACGGGAAGCAGGTTGTAGAGCTGAAAGATGAAGCCGACCGTGCGCGAACGCCAGCGCGCGAGCTCCGTCTGCGAGATCTGCGAGATGTCGCGCCCGCCGATGACGATGCGGCCGCGCGTGGGCTGGTCGATGCCGGCAATCAGGTTCAGCAGCGTTGTTTTTCCCGAGCCCGAGGGCCCCATGAGTGCGACGAATTCGGCCGCCGGCACCTTCAGGTTGACGTCGTTCAAGACCGGAATCTCGAGCGCGTCGCGCCGGTAGACTTTGACGACGTGGTCGATCTGGATCAGCGATTCGCCGTTTGTCACCCGTTCTCACCTTCGATTTTCACCCGCTCGCCGTCCTGGATCGACGTGCCGGGCGGAGCCACGATCAACTTCTCTCCCCCCTGGAGGCCTTTCGTGATCTCGATTTGTCCTTGCACGTCTCCCCCCGCCTCCACGGGAATCCACTTTGCCCGTCCCTCGACCAACTGAAAGACTCCCGACTGGCCATTGCGGGCAACCACGGCCGTCTTGGGCACGAGCACGCGCGGGCGCGAGGCCTTCCCCGCGGTCGCCTGAGTCGTGAACGCGACGCGGGCCGACAAGTCCGGCAGGATTCTCTCATCGGCATCGGCAAAGGCGACCTTGACGCGAACGGTTCCCTTCTGACGGTCGGCCGAAGGCACGATCTGCTTGAGCGACCCATGATACGTGTGGTCCGGCACGGCGTCGAGCGTGATCTCGGCCGGCTGATTCGGAGAGAGCTTGGCCAGGTTCGACTCGTTGACGTCGGCGCCGACGTAGAGAGTCGAGAACTCGACGAGCGTGGCGATCGCGCCCCCCGAGCCGCCGCCCGAGGGGGAAGCTCCGAAGGGGGAAACGGCCTCTCCGACGAACGCGCGCTTGGCCGTGACGACGCCCGTGAAGGGCGCGCGGATTTCGGTGTAGTCCATCTGCGCGCGCACGAACCCAACCTTCGCCCGCATGGACGCTTCGGTCGCGGTCGCCGAGTCCAGTGAAGACTTGGGCGCAAGGCCCTGCTGGTAGAGCGACTTCTGCCGATCCAGCTCCGCTTTCGCGTTTGTCCAGGCGGCCTTGGCATCGGCCAGTTGCGCATCGATATCCGTGTGATCGAGACGGGCGATCACGTCGCCCTTCTTGACGCGGGAACCCTCCGTGACATTCATCTCCGTGATGCGCGACGTAATCTTGGGAGAGAGGTCCGCCTTGCGCTCCGCCTCTACGTAGCCGGTCGCCGTCAGAATCGTCGTGGCCTGCCCCTCCGACACGATGGAAGCCGTCACAGTCTCGACCTTGCGCGACGCCAGGCGTGGCGCCAGGGATCGACCCTGGCCGAGCAGAAAGAAGGCCGCGACACCAGCCGCGACAACGACGACCGCCGCGAGCAGAAGCCAGAGCCGGCCCCCGCGAGGCTTTTCCGGCTCGCGGTGGATCCTCAGGGCGGAAAGATCGGGTGTCTGTTTTTCAGAGCTCATTGCGATCGTCGGCTGAGATGTCGAGCCTGCCATTCTAGCTGCCTTTTCGTGCCTGCCCTCGGCAGGGTTCTCTTCGTAACCCGTTGTCCGCATTCGCCAAGCGCCGAGTCAGAGCCTTTTCCGCGGTCGGCCCTGGAAGGAATCTCAACCTCCGAATCGGCGTTATGATTCCTGTCATGCTCCTCATCGGCGCGATCCTTCTGGCCGGTGCCGCCGCGACATCGGCGCCTCCGCCTCCCGCGGCGAATCTGTATCGACTCGAGCTTGCCGGCGGCGGCGCCGTCTGGTCGAAAGACACGCCGATGCAATCGGGAGCTCTCGTCACTTTCCATCGCTATCCCGACGGAGCCCTCGTCTCGATCCGCCGGTCCGACCTCGTTCACGTCGCGATCACAAAGCCTGAATCGAAGGCCGTCCGCGGGCTCGCCGCCGGGGCGGCGGTGGACATCGGGATCACCGGAAGTGGCGGGGGACCGGCCTCGGCGGCCGGCAAAGCCGGCGCGGGCGGCACGAGACGGACCGCGGCAACCGGCGCAAAGGCAACGGGCAATCCAGCGCCGGGAGAAACGAAAGACGGAACGGCGCTCTTCAATCCGGACCGTGCGTACAAGCCGGAGTGGGACTCGAAACAAGTCCCCGGCTTGAATATCGGCAACCCCAACTCGCCTAACGACTACAAGGAGGGACGCACGTTCGCTTATCCCTCCGCTCCGGTCACTCAGGCTGCTCCGGGAGATCTCCCGCGGGCCAAGGTGGAGACCGGCGACCCGCCGAAGGGACCGCAGTAAACCGTCGCTTCGCGCTGCACCCGTGACCTGCGCCTGTGGGCGCACCGGCGATCGGCTCGCCCAAGGGGCTCGACCGCTCGCCTGGTCCCGTGTGCAGCGCTACGCTCCCGCGGCGCGCGCCTCCTCCCTCGGTTACTTCGGGAGACATCGCGCGCCGCGAGCGGATGTCAGCGGGTCGGCGCAACTGATGGCCCTCTTGACTTAACTCTCTTGCCCGCGGGACCTGGCCCATTGGGACCTGGCCGCGTTTGACGGGGCGGGCGCGGGCTGCGATCATCTTGTCGAGGCTTCTCTCCGACAGGTTCCGCGCGCTTCTCTACGGGACATCGGGCGCACCTCAGTTTGGCGAAGAGAGGTCTCGAGCAGAGAAGGAGATTGGTGCTCGAGAACCGCCGATTCTGGGCAGAGATTGCGCTGGGATTGTTCGTTTCGGTCGGGCGAGCGTTCGCGCAGAATCCCGCAGTGACGGTCACTGTGGACACCTCCGCGGACCGTCATCCGATCAGTCCTCTCATCTACGGCGTGGCCTACGGCGACGCGACCACGCTTTCGGGGCTCAATGCCCCGCTCAACCGGCTCGGCGGCAACAATACGAGCCGCTACAACTGGCAGGTCAACGCAGACAACCGGGGCAGCGACTGGTACTTCGAGAGCATCCCGTTCGCGGACAGCCCAGGCGAAGTCGGAGATACCTTCGTCTCGGTGAGCAAGGCGGCGGCTGCTCAACCGATGCTGACGATTCCGACCGTCGGCTGGGTTGCCCGGGTCGGACCGGGTCGATCCAAGCTCGCGAGCTTTTCCATCGCGAAGTACGGTTCCCAGACAGGAAACGACTGGCAGTGGCTCCCGGACGCCGGAAACGGAATCCTGTCGGGAGGATCCTTCGTCACCGGCAACGACCCGAACGATTCCGGAGTCCCGGCCGACTCCCTCTTCCAGCAATCGTGGGCCCAACATCTGGTCTCGACGTGGGGTCTCTCGAGCGCCGGCGGTCTCGCCTATTACATTCTCGACAACGAGCCCAGCATCTGGCACTCCACGCATCGGGACGTCCATCCCGTGGGCGCGACGATGCAAGAGATCCGCGACAAGACGGTCGACTACGCGGGCCGCATCAAAACCGTCGACCCGGGCGCCCTCATCGTCGGGCCCGAGGAATGGGGCTGGAGCGGATATTTCTACAGCGGCTACGACCAGCAGTACGGAAGCCTTCACGGCTGGAGCTTCCTGCCGGACCGCGCGAGTCACGGCGGCGCGGACTACCTGCCCTGGCTCCTGGACCAGATGAGGCAGGCCTCCACCTCCGCCAGCCGACGACTTCTGGACGTCTTCAGCGTCCACTACTACCCGCAAGGCGGAGAGTTCTCCTCCGACACGTCGACCGCCATGCAGCTGCGCCGCAATCGTTCGACGCGATCTCTGTGGGACCCGACTTACGTGGATGAATCCTGGATCGGCGATACGGTCAAGCTGGTGCCTCGACTGAAGAGCTGGGTGGCTTCGTACTACCCGGGAACGAAGACAGCCGTCACCGAGTACAACTGGGGCGCCGAGAGTCACATCAACGGCGCAACGGCGCAGGCGGACGTTCTTGGAATTTTCGGCCGCGAGGGACTGGATCTCGGGACCCGATGGACGACGCCGGACGCATCCACCCCGACTTACAAGGCGATCCAGCTCTATCGCAACTACGACGGCGCCCGTTCGGCATTCGGCGAGACCAGCGTCCGCGCGACGGCTCCGAACCCGGACGCCCTTTCCGCCTTCGCCGCGCTGCGATCGATAGACGGGGCGCTCACGGTCATGATCGTCTGCAAGAGCCTGACGGGCACGACGCCTCTGACGCTTTCGCTCTCGGGATTCTCGCCGCGCGGATCCGCCCGGGTCTGGCAGCTGACCTCATCCAACACGATCACCCGTCTGACCGATCTGTCCGTCACGGGCAACGCGATCTCGATCTCGCTGCCCCCGCAGAGCATCACACTCTTCGTGGTGCCGGCGTCGGCGGGAGCGAGCTTCTACACGGTCACGCCATGCCGGCTCCTCGACACGCGAGGGCCGGCCGGTCCCTATGGCGCGCCGGCGCTGCTGGCCGGCGGCGATCGGACGTTCGTGCTCGCAGGCCGCTGCGGCATCCCCAGCTCGGCCACGGCGGTCGCCACCAATGTGACGGTAACCTCGGCCGCGGCGGCCGGTTTTCTGACGCTCTTTCCGGACGGGGCGACCGTTCCACTGGCGAGCAGCGTGAATTTCCATACGGGACAAACGCGAGCCAACAACGCGATCTTCACGCTCGGCGCGACCGGAGGAGTCACCATCCATGCGGGGCTTGGCTCGGGACACGTCGAAGCGATTCTGGACGTGACGGGGTATTTCCAGTAGCTATCAGCTATCAGCTTTTAGTCCGACCATCCGCGTCCCCAGCTGAAAGCTGAGAGCTGAGAGCTGAGAGTTCAAATGTGGATGGCATGGCCTCCGACGGCCTCCGAGGCTTCGTGGATGGCCTCGGAGAGAGTCGGATGGGCATGGATCGTTCGCACGAGCTCTTCGGATGTGACCTCGAGCTTCAGGGCCGCCCCCGCCTCCGCGATCAATTCCGTCGCGTGCGGTCCGACGATGTGGACGCCGAGCACCTCGTCGTACTTCTTCTCCCCCACGATCTTGACGAAGCCCGAGGTGTCGTTGATCACACGCGCCTTGCCGTTCGCCGAGAAAGGGAACTTTCCGATCAGGACGTCGTAGCCGCGCTCGCGCGCCTTCGCCTCGCTCAGCCCGATCGATGCGACCTCCGGGGCGCAGTAGGTGCATCCGGGCACCTGGTCGTAGTTGATCGGGCGCGTTTCCCGGCCGGCCATGTGCTCGACGGCGACGACCCCCTCGGCCATGGCGACGTGCGCCAGCCAGTGCGTCGGAACGACGTCGCCGATCGCGTAGATACCGGGCACGTTCGTCCGCATCATCGGATCGATCGTGATGTAACCTCGGTCGGTCGCGACACCGACGCCTTCCAGCCCGATTTTTTCCGAGAGCGGTCTGCGCCCGACGGCCAGCAGGATTTTCTCCGCGCGGAAGGTCTCCGTCTTGCCCCCGGATGTGCGAGCCAGCACCTCCACTCCGGCGTCGGTCTTCGTGACCCGCTCGACCCGCGAATCCACGTAGACCGCGATCCCCTGCCGCTTGAAGGACGCCGCCAGCTCGCGCGAGATCTCCTCGTCTTCGAGTGGAACGATGCGAGGAAGGATCTCGATCACCGTAACCTTCGAACCGAAGCGGGCGAACATCGAGGCGAACTCCACGCCCACGGCTCCCGACCCGATCACGATCAGCGATCGGGGGACCTCGGTCACTTCGAGAATGGAGTCGGAGGACAGGATCGTCTTGTGATCGATCTCCATGCCGGGCAACGACCGGGGGTCGGAGCCCGTCGCGACGATGATGTTCTTGGCGGCGAAAACCGTTTCCGCGCCGTCGGCCGGTGTGACCCCGACTTTTCCCACTCCCACGATCCGGCCAAAGCCGTTGGCGACGTCGACCCGGTTCTTCTTCATCAGGTAGGTGACGCCGTTGGAGCTCTGCCGGACCACTTTCTCCTTGTGCTTCATCGCCGCGGGAAGCTCCAGCTTCACGTCGCGCGCCGCGACCCCGACGTCCGCGCCGTGTCGAGCCTCTTCGAGCAGGTCGGCCGTGTGCAGAAGCGCCTTGGTCGGAATGCACCCGCGCAGCGTACAGACTCCGCCCAGGCGCGAATCCTTCTCGACGATCAGCACCGAAAGCCCTAACTGGGCGGCTCGGACGGCCGCCACATATCCGCCCGGCCCGGAGCCGATGATGCAGACGTCGTAAGTCTTGTTGGAACTCATGTCTCCGTTATCCCCCCGTCCCCCACTCCCCCGTCTCCCCGTCCGAGATTCAGACGGGGGGACGGGGCGACGGGGCGACGGGGTGTCTTGAATGCACGAACCTATCATCAGCTGTCGACGCCCTCTCCCGGCTGTGTCG
>JBKPDV010000090.1:0-9508 GCA_046728075.1 Acidobacteriota bacterium
ATCATTCAGAGTCCAGAGCCTGTAGGGGCCGTTAAAGAAGCGGCGATAGAAGATGTACTTCGCGGTTCCGCGGCCGCTGTAGCCCAGGTTGTTATACGTCCAGACCTCTAGGCCGTTAAAGACATCTTCCCCGCCGCACGCGGGCATCAAGATCTCGGCAGGTTCCCCCCAACGCAGAAGCATTCGTCCCGCGTCGTGGCGCCAACCACCGTATTTTTCCTCGGCGAGTCTCCAGAGCTCCCCATAGCGGTCGCGATAGCCGGGCCCGAGTGGCTGAGGAAGATCCTGTTTCTCTCGTCGAGTCCAGAAGTCGAGCTTGAATGCCTCGCGTTGATAGGACTCGGTAAGGTTGAGAAACACCTTTCGCTCTTCCGGCAGGATGATCGCCGCGACGAACTCCGTGAGCCACTGGCGCTGCTCGTCGGGGAGGGCTTTGATGCGATCCGCGTCGGTCGGAGGCTTGACCGGGGAATCTTCGCCAAAACGCGCGGCGGCTACCGAAAGAAACGACGCAGCCACCAGCGCTCCGGCCCGCGCCTTCATGCAGATCAGATCCTACGCCCGGTGTTATCGTGCCCGGGCCACCAAGGAGGCGCCCATGAGGAGACTCCGACTCGGGACGATCGCACTTCTGCTCCTGACTTCGATCGCATCCGCGCAGACGACGAGGCGTCGCGAGCCGGCGGTTCCCGCCGACGCGGCCTCCGTCGAGGCTGCCGTGTCGGCACTGTATGCATCGGTGAGCCACGCGCCCGAAGGGTCTCCGGACTTCGAGCGACTGCGCGGCATTTTCCTCTACACGGGGATGTTCGTGCCTCCGGTCAAGCCGGGGCGCGAGATCGCGGTCTCCGACGTGGACCAGTTCGCAGAGAAATTCAAGGCCGCTGCCGCGGCACGAAAGGAAAAAGCGGAGGCGACCGGCTTCTTCGAGAAGGAGATCGCCCGGCGCACGGACTGTTTCGGAAACGTCTGCCAGATCTTCTCGACCTACGAGTCGCGGCATGCGGAATCCGATGCGAAGCCGTTCGAACGCGGCGTCAACGCCATCCAGCTCGTGCGCGACGGGAAACGCTGGTGGATCTCCTCGGTTGCCTGGGACACCGAGCGAACCGACAACCCGATCCCGCCCCAGTATTTGCCGGCCGTGAAACCCTAGAATCCGCTGAGACGGCAGCGTCGCCGTCCGCGGGCTACATCTCGATCAGATCCTCGGCGACGAGCGAGTCGATCTCTTCCTGGACCAGGTCGTCGATCGGGTCTTCCCAGACAACAGTCGGCCGTTCGGCTGGCGGACGCGGCGCAGGTGGGACAGGCAGATGGAGTTGCAGCTGCCCGTCCGGCGCCAGGTGATTGCGGCGCAGTGCGGGAGACAGGAGCTCGAACCGGGTTCGGGAGTCCACGGTGATCGAATCGGCACCCTGAGCGACGGGCCCACCAGATTTCGGTTCGATGCGCGAAGCAGCCATCTGTACCTCCGGAGGCCGCTCCTGCCAGGAAGCGGTCTCCGCGGGTACGCGGTTGCGTTCCTGATCGCAAAGGGAGAGCCAGAACTGATTTGTTGAGAAGTCTCGGTTTCACAACGACTTGCCTTCGGGCGCCGGACGGCCCGCGGCAAATCCTGTCACCTACGCCGAGATCGGATTGACGCGAGGAGGCAGGGGTAGCCCGAACGAAAGTTATCGTGCCCAGAGACTCCGCAGGACGAACAGGACGTTAGCTGGCCGCTCGGCCAGCCGTCTCATGTACCAGGGATACCAGGCGGCGCCGTAGCTGATCAGCACGCGGAAGCGATGTCCCTCTTTGACGACCCGCAACTGCTCCTGCCGCCGGATACCGTAGAGCATCTGGAACTCCAGCGCGCCTGGCGGGAGCCCCAGCGACTTCGCGTGCTCTTCGATACGGCGGATCAGGATCGGATCGTGTGTCCCGAAGATCGCGCGCACGCCTCGGTCGCGCGCATCCTTCGAGAGCAGTCGCTGCGCGAGCCGGAAGTAATTCTCGTCGACATCTTTCTTTTCCGGGAACGCCTTTTCCGGCGGCTCCCGATACGCTCCCTTGACGAGCCGGATTCCCGCTCCGAGCGGAAGGAGAGTCTCCAGGTCCGCCGCTGTGCGGTAGAGATAGGACTGCACGCAGAGTCCGGTGTTGGGGAAGGCCGCCCGCGCACGCCGGAAGATGTCGAGTGTCGCGTCGGTGTAGGCCGTCGATTCCATGTCGACCCAGACCCAGTTGCCGAGAGCCCGCGCTCGCTCGAGGAGCGTCCGGAGGTTTTCGAAGCATGCGTCGGGCGAGAAGTCGAGCCCGAGCTGAGTCGGTTTGACCGAGATCTCGACGTCGACCTTCGATTCATGGACCTTTTCGAGGACCGTCAGGTAGTGGCGGGCGACCTCCTTCGCCTCTTCGAGGCTTGCGAGGTTCTCTCCAAGCTGCGTGAGAACGGTCCCCACGCCCAGCGCGCGCGAAGCCTCGAGCGCCTCTTCGAACGTTTCGCCCGGCATGAAACGCGAAACCGCCCGCCGGACGAATCGGTACTTCGTGGCTCGCTCGCGCAGCCAGCGGTTCTCCGAGCCGGCCAGAAGAACGCTTCTGAAAACGTTCACGACAGAGGTCTTTTCATTCCGGCGCGGTTATATCTCGCCAACATCCGGAATCGGAAGCCGGGAATCGAAAACCGGCACTGACAACCGGATGTCCGGGCCCATTCAAATGAGATCGATTCCCGATTCCCGATTCCCGATTACCGTTTTCCGAGTATTTGTTGGGCGGCGCGCCTTCCGCTTTCGATCGCTCCCGGAACGGTGCCGCTCTGATCGGGAGACGTGGCTTCTCCGGCGAAGAAGAGCGTTCCGCTGATCGGTCTGGCGAGAAGCGCGGGAGCTCGCGTGCCGCCGACTCGCACGAAGCTGTATGCTCCGCGCGAAAACGGATCTCCGTTCCAATCGTGGACGTGCCATCCGAGCAGCAAACCGCGCAGGCGCCCGAGGTCCATTGCCAGCAGCTGCGCGAGCGTCCGGCACGCTCGGGACAGGAGGGCGGAGGGCGGCAGGCCGCGCAACGCATCCGCCGCCGGCCCGCCGGCCCATCCCGTCAGCAGGGGAGCCTGAGCGGGAGAAGCCGACCACCAGGTCGGAAAAGCGGCCGTTGGAGCGTGCAGGAATCCGAGCTCCCCGTCCGGGCGCGCTCGATCGGACAGCCGTTCTTCCAGGAATCCCTCCCTCGCCCAGAAGATCTCGCGGAACCGCAAAACCACCTTAACGACTCGGCTCATCTCGATCCCGGACAACGCGTGGCGAAGAGATGGGGGAAGAGGATCGAAGTGAATGGCGCCGGCGCTCTCGGCCGCCGCCTGGAGGACACCGACCGGAACCGTCACGATGGCTCGGGACGCGCGAAACTCCTGGCCGTCCTCGCAACGCACCGTGACCTGCCGGCGGCGCCAGCGAATCTCGCGGACGGGCATCGAGAGGAACATCGCGCAGTACCGCGGCTCCAGGCGCGAGCGCAACCAGTTCGTGACGCCGTCGTAGCCCGCGACCACACGAAACTGCGCGTGCTCCTCGGGCGACGAGGGAGGATCCCCGGCGGTGGAGAGGGCCCGCTCGCTCGCCCGGTCGAGCGGCGCGGCGTGATAGCCCTCCACGATCGAGGCGGCAAGGCGTTTCTGAACCGGCGACAGGGACCGGTGCACGCGCAGGAAGTCAGCGACGGAACGGTCTCTGCCGGTTCGGCGCATCAGCCGGGTGATCCGCTCGAATCGGTCGAAAAAGGCATCTTGAGGCTTCCACCCGGACTTCGTAACGGCCAGGTAGGAATCCGGGAGCCTGTCGACCAGGAGCGCGGCCGCAGAGGCGATCTCGAAGACCTCCTCAGTCCGGCCATGCACGAACTCGGCCCCCAGCTCGATCGGTACGGCGCAACCGCGGATGCGCCGGGTGCGGATGCGTCCCCCGATCGCGGACCGGCCTTCCAGGAGGGCGACCGAAAGGCCGCTGCCGGTCAGCCGCTCGGCTGCGGCGAGGCCGGCCGCTCCCGCCCCCACCACGATGACATCCCAGCGACGATCCGGCATATCGGAAGGCTCGAGCAAGGCCGGGGCCATTCCCGGGGCGGAATCTCGAACCGCTCAGGGTGAAATCTGAAGAGGCTCTGCTCCGTCCACTTCATTGAGGAGACCATGAAAATCAACATCTACGTCTCCGAGAGCAACTCTCCGATTCCCCGTTACGGTTTCCTTCCGCCCCACCAGCCCATGACCCTTTTGCCGCAAGGCGAGAAGTGGACGTACGTGTGGTCCGCAGACACGAAGGATTTCAACCTTCCCGAGGCGATTGAAGAAGAGATCGAGCGGTGCGGGTTCTGGGCACACGGCGCTCGCAAGGAGGAATGAGACTTGCAACAGAGACGCGCGACGTTTCAAACCGGAGAGGACCACATGAAAGTGAACATCTACATCTCGGAAGACGGTTGGCCCGCGCCGCGCTACGGTTTCCTCCCTCCGCAGAGCCCGGTCAGCGTCCTGCCTCGAAGCGAGATCTGGAGGTACGTCCGTTCCGGCGACACGGGGGAGTTCAACCTGCCGGAAGCGGTGGAGGAAGAGATCGAACGCCGCGGCTTTTGGGCGCACAGCTTTGGCTCCGGCACCTCCGCGACCTAGGTGATTCCGGGGAGCGAGGCTCCGCTCCTGTCCTTCCGCCGGACGAAACGATCTCTATCAGATTGGATATCAGAAGCGCCCGATCCTCACGGGCGGGCGCGGTCCGGCTTTCGATCTCCTTTGTCCCCCTGACCCGGTTTCGCCACGGTCTGCGCCTTTCTGCGCCGATCCTGCGTCAGAGAGCGGCCGACGTCTTCCACTTCGTTGAAGCGCCCCTTCGAGTCTCGGCGGACATATCGCTTATCTCCGGCGTGCGGCTCGATCGAGGTGCGTTTGGTGGCCATGATTCCTCCTGCTGCGGGAGGAGCAAAGGGTTTGCCAGCCCGTCAAACTCAGCTTCGAGAGGCGTGAGTCCGGTGAGATCGGTGCGCCCGAGCGAACAGGGCTCGCTTACGGCGGCGGAAGAAAGAGACGAGCGCCACTGCCAGAAGGAGGACGAAGAGCGCCACACTCAGCAGTCCCGCGCGATGCGCCAGCGTTTCGTAGTTGCGTCCCGCAAAGTAACCCAGCAGCGCCGAGCCGACCCCCCATAAAACGCCTGCGGCGACATTCCACGGGAGAAAACGGCCGTAGGGGAGACGGGCCGCCCCGGCCGCGGCCGGAATGATCGAACGCAGGAAGGCCGTAAAGCGCCCCAGAAAAACAGCGAACGCCTCCCATCTCGCAAGCCAGGCTCGCGCCTTCGCCCAGCGCTTGCGGCGGCGGCCCGAGAAGAACCGACGGCCATAACGCCGGCCGAGGAAATAGCCGATCGAGTCTCCTGTGATCGGCCCGATCACTCCGGCGAGCAGCACGGCCAGGAGCGGGACCCGCGCCTGCGAGGCGAGCACTCCTCCCAGGATTACAGCGAGCTCTCCCGGCAGCACGAGGCCGAGAAAGAACGCTGTCTCGCCGGCGGTCACGAGAAAGACGGCAGCGACCGCGAGCGGAGCCGGGATCGAAAGGAAGATCTCGACGAAGCGGCGGAGCATGGGAGCTTTCGTTCAAGACTCAGGCCATTTGCCGGGGGCTCCTTGCCCGCCAAAGGGCGGAGACGGGTAAGGAAAGCCGCGGGGGGAACGGAAAAGGGCGGCCGACGCGGCCGCCCCTCGAGAAACGAACCAGGCGCCTACTTCTTTTCCTTTTCCGCCTTCGCCTTCTCCATCTGCTGGGTCATGGCCTGGTTGAACTTCGCGTACTCCTCACTGTCGGTCTGGAAGGTCCCGTACATGTAGTTGCTGTTGGCCCAGTCCCACTTCTGGCCGGAGTCGGTATACGTCTGCTTCGTCGTCCGACCCTGCAGATACTCCTTGTGAATCGGGTCGGCGCCCGGCGGGTTGACGATCTTCGGCGCACCCCCCATTCCACCCGGCAGGAGATGGGCCGAGAAACCTCCATAGTTTCCAAGGGTGACGATGTGCTCGGAGCCCTCAATCTTGCGCGTGATCGGAATGTACTTGATCTGGGTTCGCGCTGCCGGAGCGGCAGGAGGAGAGGTGTCTCTCATGATCGTCTCGAGCGCTTTGCGTTGCTCCGGGTTGGCCTTTTCGTCAATGTAGAGCGTAACGAAGTTCCAATCGCCCATCGATTCCATCATCGTGGTGCCTTCCTTGCTCGCCCCGATGAAGGCAGCTCCCAGGCCGTCGAGGGGCACCTTGCCATACGACCCTTTGTCGATGAAGATCGCGAACCCTCCGCTGCAATTCATCCGTGTTGGCTTGGAGTCGAACCAGCAGGGGCACGCTGCATCACAGGAGCATGCCTCTTCCAACGTGCCGCTCACCTTCCAGGGAGTTTTCTTTTCGTCGGCGAGCGACACGACGGTCAGGATCAAAAAGAGAGCCGTCGCAATCAGGGAGCGAAAACGCATGGAGCCTCCTTCGAGTTTTTCAGCTGGCGGCAAGCATACTGCCAGAACAGGCGAGCGCCGACGGTCCGGTATGTGTCTTGCTGCAAGTCTTCTGGAGGTCCTTATGGTCACCGATCGGTTCGAAAAGAAACGCGGCAGGAAACATCCGCCCAAACCGCACGACCCGGAAAGGACGTCGCAGCAGGGAATGAGCAGCGAGGCGGTGGCGGAGGACGAGGCGGAGACGATGGCTTCCACGGGCAACAGCGCAAACTCTTTCCAGGAGGTCGCGTCCGGCACGGCGACTGGCCTGGGCGTGGATCGGGGCGAGGCCATCGGCACCGGAGGCCTCGCCGCGGGAGAGGACCTGGACGAAGTCGCGGCGGGAGACTATTGGCGCCAGAACTTCGAGCGCAACCCGTATCGTGAACCCGAGCACCCCTACGATCGTTACGAGCCCGGGGAGCGCCTGGGCTGGGTCAGCGCCGCCGGGCTCGATCCCCGTGAGGAGGGGATGGAAGAGATCGACAAGCCCATCCTGCCCGAGGAAGAAGAGGAGTGAACCGCGGACGCCCTTATGGCTAGTGCCTGTGCTAGATTCCCGCGGCCCGGCACGTATCCAGGTAGTCCGGCGCCGTCGTAGCGGCGCGCTGGGCTCGCTCGATCTGCCTGCGCTGGCGCATTTTTGCGTCTTCCTGTGAAAGCCATGCGGCGATTCGATTGGCCTGCCACACACAGGCCGCCGCGGTCATCACGAGGATGAGGGCGGCGCCGGTTCCGAGCCCTTCTGCGAAAACCCTTGTGTCTTTCATGTTGAAGCTCCTGGGCCAGCTCCCATGTTGAAGCTCCTGGGCCAGCTCCGAAATGGCGGCTCGGCCTGCATGGAGGATTTGCAAGGCTCGTACCCGGAGATCCTGGCGGCCGGGCATGGCTTTCGCAGTACGCCTACCAGGAGGTGGCTGATGCTTAAGCTCGCATTGACTTTCTTCCTGATCGGCCTTGTCGCGGTTCTGCTCGGGTTCACCGGGATCGCAGGGGCCTCGTTCGCGATCGCCAAATTCTTCGCGGTGCTCTTCGGGATTCTGTTCCTGGTCTTCCTCATCCTCGGTTTGAGCGCCACACGAAGAATCGCCTGAGCGTCTTCATTCCGTATCTTGGGCGCCGCAGCCCCCTCGGCAGCGGCGCCCTTTCTTTTTCAGCGAGTTGTCAGTTGTCAGTAATCAGTTATCAGTTGAGGACTCAGGTTCCGGACCACTTTGAACTGAAAACTGAGAACTGAGAGCTGACGACTCGTTCTACGCCGCCCCTGCCCGGCGAGAAGCGGTCTTCCTAGCGGCCTTCGGAGCCTGCCGGACGCTTCGGCGCAGGGCTTCCATCAAGTCCACGACTTTGCCTGCCTCTTCGGGCTCCTCTCCCTTCTTCAGTGCGAAGGTGCGCTTGGAGGCCAACAGTTTCTGGAGCGCCTTCCGGTACTCGTTGGGATGCTGCGTCGGATCCCATTCCTCCGTCGACATCTGATCGATCAGCATCCTCGCCATCTTGACCTCGGCAGATTTCTTGACGGAAGACGGAACCGGCAGATCCGACGGATCGCGGAGCTCCTCGAACGGACGCATGACTTCCAGCGAGAGAGCCTTCTGCCCCGGCAGCAGGGCGGCGAGCAGCGGACGAGTTCGTAGATAAAAGCGGGCAACTCCGACTCGGTGCGCCTCGATGAGGGCGTCGCGCAGGACGCCGTAAGCCTTTTCCCCACCTTTTTGCGGGGCGAGGTAATAGGGAGTCTCGAAGGAGAGCGGATTCAACGCGCCGAACTCGACGAACTGGAGAACTTCGATCGAACGATCTCCCTCGCCCACGTTCTCGTGGACCTTTTCGAGCTCTTCCTTCTCGACCACGGCGTACTTTCCCTTCGATACCTCGAAGCCTTTGACGATCTCCTTGTTTGGAACCTCGATGTCTTCGACGCTGCAGAACTTCTTGTACTTGATCGGCGCCAGATCTTTCTTGTGGAGGAGCCGGAAAGAGACGTGCTCCGAGGACTCCACCGCCGAGTACAGGCCGACCGGAATCGAAATCAAACCGAACGTAATGTGTCCGCTCCAGATGGGCTTCATCGTGTGCCTCCGAAGAAGGTTGTCGGGTATCGGAGAGCTACGCGGCGCAATCGAGATGGCCGCAGGAGCAGCTCGCCTCGCGCTTGCCGACCGTCACGGTCTCCGCCTCAGCGCAATGCTCGCTGCAAAAACGCTTCCCTCCCAGCTCGATTCCCGTCTCCTCACAGCGGCAGCCCTGGTGATCGCAAGTCATGACGCCTCCTGGCCTCTCACTCGAGGACCCTTTCAGGAATCGCGAGCAAGGAACCTGCCATCAGAAAGAAATGTCGGACATCTGGTGGCTCCTTTGTCCTCCTCGGATTACGAGGCAGCTGTTCTCAATGCTGAGGAACGGAACTTGCACTCCTGCGAGTCCCGGGACAATGGAGTCCCGACATTCATTCAAGGAGTCGAACCTCATGCCAAACCAGGGAAATCGCGGACGCGATTCCGAAGAGAATCGCGGCCAGAACAAGGGATCGAATGCGTCCGGACGCGGCCAGGAAAACAATCCGCAGAGCGGCCGCGGCGGGTCATCGCAGGGAGGCTCTCAGGGTTCGAAGGGCTCGCAGGGCGGCCGTGAAAGGCGCGAAGGCTCCGAGCCGCAGCGTGGTTCCGGACGCGGCCAGGAGGAAGGTTCGCGCGGCTCCGGCGCCTCCTCGGGAAGCGGATCCTCTTCGGGACGCGGGTCTTCCGGACGCGGTTCTTCAGGAAGCGACGAGAACGAGTAGACGGACCTTCCTTTCCCATTTTTTGACGGGCCTCCCCTCGGAGGCCCGTTACATTTCTGGAGAATCTGCAGAGCGTTGTCGAGTGTCCGCTCGACCGCAAACGAGCGACAGCGACGCTACGGCCGGGTCGACGCTGTCTGACCCATCCCGTTCCTGGGTTCTTCGACCGAAAGCGATTTATGGATGTCGGTCTCGTTCTCGG
>JBKPDV010000091.1:0-9620 GCA_046728075.1 Acidobacteriota bacterium
GCACCCAGGGAGCCTTCTATTTCCGCTTCGAGTTCTCGCACAGCATCGTGGACACGCGTGACCTCGGCGCGGTCGCGGCAAAAACCCTGACAGAGGCGCAACGCCACCGGAGCCAGGCCCATCAGTTGTCCGGGCCGGAGAACCTCTCAAACGCGCAGATCGCCGAGAAGCTCTCAGCGGCGACGCAAGAGACGATCCGGTTCGTCGAGATCCCGGAAGCCGCCTTCCGCGGCGCTCTCGTCGAGTCGGGCGTGCCCGGTCCGTACGCCGACGACTACCTCAATCTGTTGCGTTATTACCGGACGGGCGGCGGCGAAGGGGTCACGTCCGATGTCGCGAAGCTGACAGGCCGGCCGGCAACTTTCTTCGATCAGTTCGCCCGCGATCACGCAGCGGCATGGAAATAGCGCGCGAGAGCACCATGGCGGCCTGCAAACATCTGAGCCAGATTCGCGACGTGACACCGTCGGCCGACGGTTGCGAGGACTGCCTGAAGATCGGCGCAAGCTGGGTCCACCTTCGGCTCTGTCTCGAGTGCGGACACGTCGGCTGCTGCGATTCCTCTCCCAATCGGCACGCGACCAAGCACTTCCACCAGACGAAGCATCCAATCGTTCGCTCCTTCGAGCCCGGTGAAGATTGGCGCTGGTGTTATGTCGACGAGACCGAGGTCTGACACGCTGGCTCGGAAAGCGTGGCCCGAAGCGAGCTGAGTAAGCGATTTAAAGGGAGAAATCCAGATGGCAAAATGGTTTTTCGAGCCGGGGCACACGGCGGCGGAGTTCTGTGCGCGCCACATGATGGTCTCCTGCGTGCGCGGGCACTTCAAGAACGTGCACGGCACGCTCGACTTCGACCCGGACAATCCCCAGGCGACTTCGGTCGACGTCACGATCGACGCGAAGGGACTGTGGAGCGGTGAGCCGGACCGGGACACGCATTTGAAGAGCGCGGATTTTCTCGACGTGGAGAATCATCCGACGATCACCTTCCGAGGCCGTGGCGCCGAGCTGCGCGGAGCGGACGAGGCCAAGCTCAAGGGCGATCTCACCATCCGCGGCGTGACGCGCCCTGCTACCCTCGACGTGCGCTACCTCGGCCAGTGGCAGACGCCCTGGTGGGAGAACGGCGTCGACAAGGGTCCGAAAACGCGCGCGGGGTTTCTCGCCACGACCCGGATCAACCGGAAGGATTTCGGCGTGAACTGGAGCGGCACACTCGATCGCGGAGGCCTCGTCGTCAGCGACGACGTCGACATCACAATCGACGTCGAGGCCATCCGAGAAGACTGACCTGGGCGGATCGCCTATCGCGCCTCGAGCTTCCGGAAGGGATGCTCGAAAGAAAGGTAGATCAAGATCGAGCGTTGCCCGCGGCTCGGCCCAACCCCAACGGGCACTCCGATGCCAGGCACGATCTGCAGTCCGTGGGGGACGTTCCACGCGTATCTCACGCCCGGCGACAGGAGAAACGTCCGGTCCGAGGCCGTCCGCCCCGGCCCGGCGACGGACTGCGTGCGCGCCCAGAAGACCTCGAGCATCAGGTCGAGCGTCGGCAACAGGTGAAAGATCGTGCTCTGCCCCAGATTCGCGACGGTCGTGTCGGCACGTTGCCCGAGCGTATTGCGCGCGCGCGGCGTCCAGGTAGCGCCCGCGTTCCAATGGGCGACGAGCCTTTCCGAGAGAACCGTGCTCACGGGAAAACTTACCTGGAAGCCCGGAGCGCCGCTTCCCAGCCCCTTTCGGTCGTCGCCGACCGGCACGAGAAGACTGAATCTCGGCGCGACCGCCGTCCGCGCTTGTCCGTTTCCCACGAGCTGATAGCGATAGTTGAGCGCGAGGTCGCCGAGTCCCAGCGCCCCACCCGATTCCGCGCCGAGCCTCAGGTAGGCCACGGTGTAGCTGAGCTGGTGCGTCTCTTTGGGAACCGGCCATTCCTGGGTAAACGTGTAAAGCCAGGCGCCTCCGGGATGGGTTCTCAGAAAGGAGTTGATGTGTTGGACGACGCCAGGCTCCTGGTTGTAGGCCTCCTCGATCAGGAAGCTGTTGTCCTGAATGACCCCAGAGGACGGCGCCTTCTCCGTCGGAGGGCTCTGTCCTGCCATCGTAGCGGCCGCAGCCGCAAGGAGCAGAACGAGGCCGCCGCGGCGCATCGATTGGATAGAAGAACCTCACGCGCGCTCGGCTCCGATTTCCTAGAATTCCCGGCATGCTTCGATCCCGCCTGATCGCGGCACCCCTCTCGGCGCTGCTCTGGGCGAGCTATGTCGCGATCGTGATCCTCTGGACGCCGCTCGTTCTCGTCTACCGCCTGGTCACGTTTCCCTGGGATCCGGATCGCTATCGTGTGGGGCGTCTCTTTCATGACTCCGCGGCGTTCGCGGCGAGGATCAATCCCTTCTGGACGTTTCGCATTCTCGACGACGTCCATCCCGACGGTCGCAAACCGTACGTCGTCGTCGCCAACCACAGCTCCTTCACCGATGTCTTCCTCCTCGCCACGCTCCCCTGGGAGATGAAGTTCCTGTCCAAGAAATCGATCTTCCGGATTCCGCTTCTCGGATGGCAGATGACAGTCGCGGGTGATGTGCCGATCGTGCGCGGAAACCGGGAGAGCACACTCGAAGCGATCCGAAACCTGCGCGAGCGACTCGATCGGCGGGTCTCCGTCCTCTTCTTCCCGGAGGGGACGCGCAGCGCCGACGGCACGCTGGGCCAGTTCCGGGAGGGCGCGTTCCGGCTCGCCATCGAGGCGGGCGTCGAGGTTCTCCCGCTCGCGATTCTGGGCGCGGCGGGAAGCCTCCCCAAGCACTCCTTCGTTTTTCAGCCCGCGACGGCAACCCTCGTCGTTCTGACTCCCGAGCCGACGGCCGGCCTCTCCGCCGCCGACGCGACCCGGCTGAGCGAGCGCGTGCGCGACCGCATTGCGGAAGCGATTCGCGGTCATCGCGAGACCGCGGAACCTGATCGCTAGGTCGTTCCCCTTCTTTACGGAGCAGTAGGATGATTGATCATCGTCGGCTCGGCGCCGGCCCGGAGGTCCCATGCGTTTTCATTCGACTGTTTGCCTGATCCTTGTGACCACCGGAATGCTTCGGTCGTTGACGGCAGGAGAGCAAAAGAGCAAGCGCCTGCCCGTCGGGTCATGGGGAGGACAGGGGATCCGATTGGAGACTTCCGAGAGCGGGGCCACGATCGAGTATGACTGCGCTCATGGCTCGATCGATCAGCCGATCTCCATCGATGACGCAGGCCGCTTCGACGTGAAGGGGCTTCATTTCCGGGAACACGGGGGCCCGATTCGCGAAGGCGAGCAGGCGAAAGGAGAACCGGTACGCTACGTCGGCCAGACGGACGGGGACACCCTGACCCTGACTGTCCGCTTCGTGAATCGAGACGAGACCACCGGCACCTTCACGCTGGTGCGCGGCAAGCCCGGCCGCATTCGCCGCTGCCTCTAGCGGCTCTGCTCGGGCAAGAAAGAGAAGCGGGCGCTCCCCGAGAAATCTCTGCGGGGAGCGCCCGTCCAAATCACTGTTTCGGCCCGACGATCGGACCGTCGCCGATAACGAAGTAGCCCGGAGGAGGCGCCCCGGCGTGTGCCTCGCAGTAGGCCTTGGCGGCCGCCGCCTGAGCGTTGACCGCGGCGATGGAGGAAGCGCTCTGATCGTGCGGGACGACGACCGTGTTGCAGGTCACGACTGTGCCGCACGCGTCTGTCGCCTTCACGACGATCAGGTAAACACGCCCGTCCCCATTGCCGTCGCGCTCGGAGCGCAGGCGTAGCGTCCCAACCGCGATGTCCTTGGCATCGGGCGAGAAGTTGCCGTCCCCTGCGTCGGACAGATCGTCCTCATCCCCGAAGACGCTCACCTGGATCGTCTTGGGACCGGGGCAGTCCCCGGTCGCGGTGGCCGCGAGTCCGACATTGACGAGATTGTGGTTGGGCGGCCAGAGCGAGGAGGTCGAGACGGAGGTCGTCAATCGGGGACATTCCCCGCCGCCATCGGTGTTGGTCAAGAGTCCCGACACCTTCAGGCTGTAGGCCGAACAGAGCTGGTTCGCGTTCACCTCGTTGACGACTAACACGGCGGATTGTCCTGCCGGGAGATTGAAGGAGTACGAGCCGGTGCCGGTGAAGCTTGCGCCCTCGTCGGCAAGGTAGTTCTGACAGATGTTGGCCGGGTTGAAGCTGCCCAGATATGCCGTGCTGAAAATGTTGAGGCCGCTTCCGCCGCCGGCAGAGCACGGACCGGAAACGTCGACCGTGACGCAGGCCGACACGCCTCCAAGATTGGTGACCGTGTAGGAATCGTAGTGCCGTGTCCCCGTTCCGGTCGTTCCCGGACAGGCCGCCTTGGGAGGAGCGCAGACGCTGGAGACCCCGTCACGGAAAATACGCAGGTTCTGCGTGGGATCGGTGAGATCGATGCTCCCCGTAAAGGTGACGGGCGGGGCCGTGCACGTCGGTAGGCTGAAGCTAAAGGTGTGAGCCCCGGTCGAATCGTTCACGGCCTCGGTGAAGTTGATCGGCGTCCCGCATGCGAAGGTGGGCGAAGTGCTCACCTCGAAGGGAATCGTGTTCGTTGCGCTCCCGCCCTCCGGGATGTTCGGGTAGGGAGAGTTGGGCTGCGTGATCGTGACTCCCGGAGTGGTGGAGGAAAGGGTCGCCGAGATTCCGGTGTCGAGCGCGCAACCGACGTTGGCAAGCGTCACGAGGAGGGTGTTGCACTCGTTCCGGTCGATGATGCCGTTTCCGTTTCCTCCCGAGACCGAAGCAGACTTGAAGACGAGGTTCGGCGACCCGGAGAGACAGGCGTTGTAGGTCGTCGTGCCTCCGTTGGTGATTGTGACCGTCGCCGGAGAGGTCGGAGTACAACTCGGGCCCGTGACGCGAACCGTGTACGTTCCGGGCGAGAGCGTGATCGAGTAGGTCCCGGCCGCGGTGACGGGAGCCGTGTGTCCGTCGGAGATCTCCACCAGCGCGCCCACGGCGGGAAGTCCCGTGTCGCAGAACGTGACTGTGCCGCTCAACGTTCCCTTTTGCGGAGCGGTGCAGCCGGGATTGACCTTGAAGCTTCCGATCCGGGTCAGCCAGCCTGCCGCGCTCGTCGCCTGACTGGCCGGCGTGTAGTACTCGGTCGTGTACCAGAAGGTGCATTCATCACTGGGGTCGACCGTCAGGCCGCTGTAGTCTCCCCAGCGGTTGTTGGTGGTCGTCTGCACACCGCTGCCCGCTTGCAGCGTGGCCTCCCCCTGGAAGAGGCCGCCCGGCGGATCGGACGCGAGCCGGCCGGCGTAGCGGATTCCCGGGAACACCGTGGTGCTCGAGACGCTGAACCCGACCCCGATGTTCCCCTCGTGGTCCATCGCGGCGCTGGCCATCCACCGGTTGGTTCCGTCCGCAGGCGCATAGGTCGCCTGCTCGTTGACGACGAAGTTTCCGCTCGGCAGAGGCCGGCGCAGCTCGTAGTAGCGGACGCCGGCGCGGTACGTTCCAAAAACCGTCGAGGCGGGCGCTCCCACCGTGTGGTTGAGCACCATGGACTCGTGGTCTCCGAAGTTGCGGTAAGCCATCCGGTGCATGAAGCGGTCCGAAATGGAGTCCAGGGCCGTCGTTACTCCGTTTGCCGGAGGCGGCTGCGGGATGTCTCTCCTTCCCGCGGGGTTGATCAGACTGAAGGCCGCAACGGGGAGCGGAGCGGCATAGGTTGTCTGGGGCTCGGTGAACGTGGAGTTGGCCGGGACGGCGAAATCCGCGTGGAAGTCGAACAGCCGGATGCCATTCGCCGGATCACCGAAGTCGGTGGCGGTCAAGTAAGCGAAGATACCGGGCCGGCCTACGGGAGGCGGGGTCAGGCCGTCCACATCCGCGAAGAGTCCGCCGCCGATCCCCTCCGGGTGCGAAGCCAGGTTCAGATTGAAGTAGATGAAGTTGGCGGTCGGGTCGCCGGCCAGCATCTTCTTGCGGTTGAGGGCGTAGACGCCGGTGCCGTTGAACGGTCCGCCGTTGGTGAACTGGTGGACCATCATGTAGTAAGCGTCGGGCCACACGCCGATGTGGGGATAGTCGGGAAACTCGTTGCCCGGCGTGATGAAGTCGTAAACGAAGTAGGCGCCGGTCGGGTCAGAGGTCTTCGAGACCGCGACGCACTCGTGGTACGGGGGAGCGGTCTGGCTGGCGAACGCGAACTGACTCAGGAGCCAGCGGTCGGAGAGAGGGTCATAGAGCACGATCGGATCCCCGGCGTCCTGTACCGAGCATTGCCCGCCGATCGGGGCGAACAGGCTGCTCAGCTTGAAGGGAGCGCTCAACGGGACTCCGGTCTTGCTGTAGACGCGCACCAGGAGGTTGATCTGTTGCACGTAGTGATTCGGACCCACGTCGCCGTTGTCGTCGGAGGGGTTGACTCGGCCGCCGAAGGCGTTGAAGTTGTCGGTGTTGTTCAAGCCGTCGAAGCTCACGATCGGAGGCGTCAGGGCGTTGATCGCCAATGACGTCTGAAGAGCCGCGTCGCCGGCCTTCTTGCGAGACGACGGCGCCGACGGGACCAGGGTGCGAATCTCCGGATTGTCCGGGCCCTCGCGGGCTTCGCCGCTCAAATCCTCGCGGTCCGTCTCGCTGAGCGACGGCGGAAGATCGCGCACGGCCGG
Organism: Acidobacteriota bacterium; assembly: GCA_046728075.1. Taxonomy (GTDB): domain Bacteria; phylum Acidobacteriota; class Thermoanaerobaculia; order UBA5066; family Gp7-AA6; genus JBKPDV01. The sequence continues at coordinate 6,654 of JBKPDV010000091.1, forward strand.
AGACTCACCGAATCCGACCGCCTGGAAATCGAACGGCCCCCCTCCCTGTGCCATCGCCTGCGCCTGCTCTTGCGCACGTGCGGCGGCCTCCGGGCTGACTCGGGAGGACTCGATGCCGCCGGAGCCGCTCGCGACCGCCGTCGCTCGCGACGGCGCGGATGGCCTGCTCGCAGCAGCCGTCGCCTTCGCCCCGACTGCGACGCCTTTCTTCGCAGACGACGGAACGGCCTTATCGGCGTCAGCGGGCCCGCGCGTGTGCGACACACAAGAGGACACGGAAACAGCCAGCAGGATGGAAACGAAAGAGAATGGGCGAACCTTCATGACAAAGCCCTCCTCAGAGCAAAGAAGAAACTCGCGCCAATGGATCTCGCCTATCCCGATGGAAGCTTCAATAGATGTGTGGCCGCAACCTATTGCGCCGCTCCGGTTAGTGTCAAGAGAAAAGCGGAATTATCTTCGGTGCAATCCCGCGATCGGCGAGCAGTCGCCTTCGGGCGGCAAGCAAGAGGAGAACGAGGATTACTCCATGCCGGGTGAGCTCCAGACTGGGGGACTGGGTGACGGGGGGACTGGGGGTGTCGGCTTTTTCCCTGTCTCCCTGTCTCCCCGTCGCCCCGTCCCCCTGTCCTCCCTACCGCCACGGCCCGACCGACACGATCTCCATTTCCGCGCCCTTCCACTCCACCCGCTCGCCGGCGCGGCGGCCGAGCAGCTCCTGGGCGAACTCGGATTGATAGGAGTAGATCGAATCCTCGGGTTTCGAGTCCCAGGGGCCCAGAATCGTGATGTCCCGCTCGGCGCCGGAAGAATCTCGCAGCCGCACCCTTGTTCCGACTCGGATCTCGACTGAGTCGACGCCCGCCGGCTCCAGGGGCCTCGCCCGGGAGAGCTCATCGACGAGCGTGGCGATCCGCGACGACAGGTACTCGTGTCTCTGGCGCGCGGCGTGGTACTCGAAGTTCTCCGACAGGTCTCCCAGCTCCTTGGCCGCCTGCATGGCGCGCGCGTTTTCCGGCAGCTCGACGGACTTCATGTGCGAAAGCTCCCGCCGTTTGGCCTCGATGGACTCCGCAGTCCCGTAGATCCACTCGCGCGCCGGGGCGCGCAGCTCCGGGAACTTCATGAGGAGGGCCTCGCGAACCGTGGAACGGCGGTGTTCCTCGAGACCGCCCGCTCGGTTGAGAGCTTCCAGCATCTCGCGGGCCTTCTCCTCGGAAGGGGACGACTGGACGAGGGCGACCGCGAGGCCGCCCGGATCGAAAAACTCCTTGACTCGCGCCCGCACGCCGGAGAATTCCTCCTGGCGCAGCGCATCGAGCAGAGAAAAGAAGAGGTTCGCCGGGCCCTCTCCGACGGTCCAGCGCGAGGTCTCGCAAAGCCAGACAAACGCCCGCGGGGCCATCCGAGGAGAACGGAAGATCCGCCGCGACAGCTCATCGCGGCTCTCCTGCGGAAGCTGCTCGAAGATCCCGGCGAGCACACGCTGATCCTCGTCGCGGAGGAACTGGTCGCTGAACATCTCCAGCCAGTCGGCGCGCCCCTGCCGGATCGCTTCCAGCGCCCGCGACCGGGCGCCGGGATCTCCGATCTCGGACAGGAGCGTCAGCGTGTTTCCCGCGGCTAGGAGATCACTGGCGGAAAAGGCTTCGGGCTCCTCCGGAGCCAGCTTGGAGGCCGCCTGTGACAATTCCCATGCGAGGGCCGGGCGATCCGGCGCGGCCTTCCTGGCTTCCGTGGCGAGACCGCGGGCGAACTCCTGGGCCAGAACCTTCGAGCGCTTGCCCTGCCGGCGCGCGACGTCGATCTTCTTTTCCGGCGAGGCTTCGTCGAATTCCCGGCGGATCGAATCTTCGGCCGCGCCCGCGCTCTCGAGCCACCCGACGGTCGCTGACTTTCCATTGCCGGAGACGAGGAGCTGTTTGTGCTTGCGCGCCGACGCCCAGAAGGCAGTCCATTTCGAATCGGGGACGAGACCTGTGAAATGGTCTTTGACCTCGGCAACCGTGAGCGGTCTGCCGAAGCTCGCGAGGAGTTTCCGAACGGCCAGCGCCGGATCGCTGTCGGCCAGCGCCTTCGCGTCGTCGGGCCTCTCGAGCTTCTCGCGGAGAAAGTGATCCGGGGCCAGCGGCACCAGCGTCTTCTCGGCAGAAAGCAGCGACAAGGGAAGCCGCGTGCCGGAGAACTCTAACCGAATGAAGTCGAGAGCGGGGTTCATCTCGACGATCCGGCCGGCCCCCCGGCCCGGCAGGAAGAAGACGTCTCCCGGCTGAAAGGCGAGCCACCGCCGGATCTTCGAGACGACGGCCGCGGGCTCCTTGGATTTGTCGAGCGGATTCTGTGCGAGGACGGCCGCCAACATCGGGTGTCCGGCAAAGCGCGCGTGCAGAGCGTTGACGAGATCCTCCCGAACTTCGACCTCCGTCGGGAAAAGGCGCAAGGCTTCCGCGAGGACATCGACGCGGGCCTCCTGGTCCTTCAATTGCGCCTGGTAGTCCGCGAGCAGGCGGAGCCAGGAGACGGCTTGCGCGGATCCTCCCTTCTTCTTGACCGCCGCCGCGACCGCGTAAAAGAAGGGGAGGTCTCGAGGCTCGGCCTCGACGCGCCGCGTCCACAGATCTTCCAGCTCCTCGAACTTCTTGTGATCGATCAGCTCGGCCACTTCCGCCGGAAGCTCGCGTGCAGGCTCCGCCATGAGTGCGTGATACTAACGGAAGAATCGGCTCATCTGTCCCTCGTGAGCGTGGATCAACCGATGGACCGATGGACGGATGGACCGATTTGCCAAGGAGAGAAGAGAGTCCTCGGAGTGAAGAACGTTGCCTCCACCTATGTGGTGACGGGCGCGAACCGCGGCATCGGTCTCGCCTTTGCACGCGAGCTCGCCCGCCGCGGCGACCGCGTGATCGCGACCGCGCGCCAGCCTGCGCAGGCGCGTGAGCTCACTTCCCTGGACGTTCGCGTCGA
>JBKPDV010000092.1:0-12504 GCA_046728075.1 Acidobacteriota bacterium
CTCTTCGGCGAAGACGGTTTCGAGAAGATCGTCGAAGAGATCGCGGGCCTGGAGAAAAAGGTCGGCCTCTACGACCTCGCGCGTTTCACGCCGCCCGTTTAAGTCTCCGGCTTATGTCAGTTCTGATATATCTCTGCAACCCAAGGACGGAGATCCGCTACACTGAGTTTCGATCGGAGGAGTGGCCGAGTGGTTTAAGGCGGTGGTCTTGAAAACCACTGTACCTAACCGGTACCGGGGGTTCGAATCCCTCCTCCTCCGCCACTCGAAGCCGCCAGCCGGGGGTTCGAGCCGAGCGCTGGCGAGTGAGCGCTCAGCGCGAGACAGCGCCGGCTCCGCGGCGCTTATCCCTCCTCCTCCACCACTCGAACCCAGCAGCCGGGAGTTCGAGCCGAGCGGAAGGCCTCCGGTGGGCGATACGGTGGTCGACACAAGACCACCGGTTAGCGCCGGCGAACCCGGCGCTTGTCGCGCTGTTGCGCTTCGCGCCAGCGCTCGGTTTAAACCACTCGGCCACTCCTCCGGAAGATCAGTTTAGATCACGAAGATTGGGCTCTTGTCGCCGGGTCAGTGCAGCAAGCTCTTCATTCCCCGCTCGTCGTCGGGTCGCAGTGCTGGCGGGCGAGGGCAAGCAGACGGGCGACGTCGAGCGGCTTGGAAAGCACTTCGACGGGTCGAACCCACTCGAGCTCGTCGCGTTGATAGGTTCCGCCGGTGATCAAGACGACCGGGATCGAGGAGAGCTCGGGATCCCGCTGCTGGTAGAGGCGGAACTCCCACCCATTCACGATGGGCATGGTCAGGTCGAGCAGGATCAGCCGGGGGCGCAGCCCCTTGCGGAGAAGCTCGATCGCCTCCAGGCCATTGCTGGCTCGTTCGAGAGAGAACCCCTCTTCGTTCAGGAGGGAGGCGAGCCCCTCGCGCAGATCCGGATCGTCCTCGACGATGAGAACCTGGGGCTGTTCTCCCATGGCGTTTGTGTTTCGGATTCCTTCGGGTTGAGAAACCTTTGCCCGGCGCCCGGCATCAGTTTAGACGAGCATAGAATCGAACGGCCATTCCATGGAAGAAACCGAAACGCTCGCGCCTCCGGCTCCGCGGGCGGAGGTCCGGCTGGTCGTCCCCAAGCATCACGCGCTCGTTCGGCTGACGCACTGGGTCAACGTGCCCCTCCTGGCCGTGTTGATCGCGAGCGGCCTCTCGATCTACTGGGCCTCTCCCGTGTTCGAGCACGCGCGGGATTCGAAAACCGGGAGCACCGACTTTCTTACCGACGCGGGGATTTGGATCGTGCGGCACGTTCCGGGTCTCTCCGGATCGCCTCACGCCGAGGCCTGGGTCTACGATCATCTCGGGCTGGGCACGTTTCGTCTCGCACAGGCCCTGAACCTTCACTGGCTCTTCGCCTACCTGTTCATGGCCAACGGCGCGCTCTACCTGATCGGCCTGCTCGCGGGCGGCGGGTATCGGGCGCTCGTGCCCCGGCGCTCCGATGCCCGGGAGACTCTCGCGATGATGCGGTACTACGCCGGCGTCCTACCGGCCAAGCTGCTCCGGCGCCCGTGGCCGCATCCGGTCATCCGCGGCAAGTACAACGCCCTGCAGCGCGCCGCCTACTTTTCGATGCCCGTGCTCGGCCTGCTCGCGATCCTCTCGGGATGGGCGATGCACAAGCCGACTCAGCTCAAATTTCTCGAAAAGATGTTCTTCAACTACGACGGGGCGCGCATCGTTCACTTCGGCGTGATGGTCGCGTTCGCAGCGTTCGTCATTCCCCACGTCGTGCTCGTCATCGCAGATGGCTGGGACACGTTGCGCTCCATGATCGTCGGCTGGTCGTCGCGAGTCCCGGAGGAGGACCATGGAGATCGATGAAAGCCCTCCCCCGCCGAAACAGGCAGAGGAAGAGGGCGGGGGGACGGGGGGACGGAGGGACGGGGAAAGCGCGGCCTCGGCGGTTACGCCAGAAGGGGGCCCGGAGGCTGTGGAGGCCGCTGCACTCGAGCCGAGCGTTGTTCCAACCGCAAAGCCGAAAGCCACCGCCGATCGATCGGAAACCGCTTCCCTGGCGCCTGCCGAACGAAAGCCAAAGCCTGTCGAGGGGAAGCGAGAATCTGCCGAGAGAAAGGGGGAGCCGCTGCCGGCCCGGACGCGGCCGGGCCTTCTCGAAGAGCCTGCCGAGGAGCCGGTCGCCGTTCCCTCGCGTGCGCTCGCGCGGCAGAGCCGGCGCGACTTCGTTCTCTTCGGCGCGGGCGCAATCGCCGCCGCCGCGGGAATCTGGTGGCTCCTCCCCGACGAGACAAGATCGCTTCATCTGACGCCGCGCCTGCGGGACTGGCTCGATTCTTTCGAGGCGCGGACGGGCGCGACGCGCTCGCGGCGGGACGCGCTTCTGGGCCGCGTGCTGACCTTCGACGACGACGTCGCGGAGGCGCTCTATTCGCAGGATCGCTCCGTTCGCGAGTATCGGAAATCGCAGGTCACCGCATTGCGCAACAACTACAACGGCGAGACGCCCGGTCCCGGCTACGTGCGCGACTGGTCGCTGACGGTCTCGGGCCTCGCCTCTGGAAAGGTCGAGCACCTGGGCATCGCGGATCTCGTCGCGCGGTTTCCCCGGCGCGAACAAGTCACGAGGATCTGCTGCGTGGAGGGATGGAGCGCCGTCGCCTGGTGGAGCGGCTTGCCTTTTTCCGACTTCCTCCAGGCCTTCCCCCCGCCGCCCGAAGCCCGCTGGGCGAGTCTGACCTCGTCGGTCAATCTGGATTCTTCCGGGAGTCCCGACCCCTATTACGTCTCCATCGATCTGCCGACAGCCCGTCATCGCCAGACTCTGCTCGCAACCCACTGGAATGGATCGCCACTTGGGGTCGAGCATGGCGCCCCGCTACGGCTGGTTGCCCCGATGAAGCTCGGTTTGAAAAATATCAAGGCGATCACGACAATCGCCTACTCTCGCGAAGAGCCGCCCGACTATTGGGCCGAGCGCGGTTACTCCAAGTACGACGGGCTTTGAACCGTCGCCGGGACCGGGGCTGGAACCCCGGGACCGGGCCGAGACTCAACTCTTGCTCGGTTCTCGTGGTGGAGTTGACATCGGACGTTCGCGGTGGATGAGGATGATCGCGATCGCGCGGCCGTAGTCGTCGTTGTGGGCCACGGCGACGGTGTCGCAGATTCCTTCGGATCCATCGCGGCGAAGGAAGGGAAGCTTGCCCGCCCAGCGTCCGTGCCGGCGAACGGCGTCCAAGATCTGCCCGGTCATTGCCGCCGCGTCGACGTGCAGAAGGGCCGGAGTCTTTCCGAGGGCCGCTTCCTTGGAGTGGCCGAAGAGGCGCTCGGCGCCCGGGTTCCAGTCGATGATCCGTCCCGCCAGATCGGACACGATCACCGCATCGAAGACATGCTCGACGGTCCGGGCATGCCGGCGAAGGATCTCCTCCAGGCGCGCCCGATCGGTCACGTCTCGAAAACTCCAGACCCGACCGACGATGGCTCCCCCCACTCTGTGCGGCTGCGAATAGCGTTCGAACACGCGGCCATCCTTGAACTCCAGCCAGTCGTAGCTCTGCGACTCCGGATGTCCGTAGAGGTCCCGCACCTTCTTGAGAAACCGCTCCGGGTCTTTCAACTGATCGAGGACGAAAGAGAGGGCCTGGTTGTCGTCGCGCGACACCAGAACCCGATCGGGGATGCGCCACATCTCGATGAACTTTCGGTTGTAGTTGACGATCTTCTCCTGCCGGTCGACGACCAGAATGCCGTCCGCCGTCGATTCGAGCGTGGCGCGCAGCAACGCCAGGGTCCGATCGATCTGCTCCTCGACCCGCGCGCGTTCGGTCACGTCCCGAAAACTCCAGACTCTTCCGGGGGATCCGGCAACCGCGTTCTGCGCCGGTGAGAACCGCTCGAAGACACGGCCGTCTTTGAACTCCAGAATGTCGTAGCTCTCCTCGCCGGGCTGGGCATAAATGCCCATCGTCCGCGTTACGAACCGGCCCGGGTCCTTCAACTGATCGAGCACGTAGGTCAGAGCCCGGCTGTCGTCACCGGACGCCGCGATCTCGTCGGGGATCCGCCACATCTCGATGAACCGCCGGTTGTAGGTGACGATGTGGCCGCCGTCGTCCACGACCAGAATGCCGTCGGCCGTGGAATCGAGGGTCGCCCGCAGAAGAGCGAGCGATCGTTGCAGCTCTCCTTCGGCGCGTTTGCGCTCGGTGATGTCCAGTCCCACACCGATGACGCCGACGACGTCGCCGGCGGCGTCGCGGAGAGGTTCCAGATGGGTTGCGAGCGTGCGCCCCATCCAATCGCCCTCGTAGAGGACAGACTCCCCCGCCAGCGCGCGGCGGTGGGAGGCGATGGGACGAAACGTCTCGTCCTGGGTGTGGAAAAACTCGAAGAGCGTCAGCCCGACGGCCCGATCGGCATCGGGGACGAGCTGGGCGAGCCCTCCCATCCAGCTCGTCAGCCGGAGATCCCTGTCGGTCGACCAGAGCAGCGCCGGCATCTGCTCGACGAGCAGACGGGTCAGCGTCTCCCCTTCGCGTGCCGGATCCAGATCCGGAGCGGCGTGGCTCATCGCGTGATCATTTGGTTTGAGGAAGATCTTACAGCCGGAATGTCTCGAGTCAGCAGTCGGTAGTCAGTAGTCAGTAGTGGGTCGTTAAGAGTCTTCCCTACCGACTATCGACTATCGACTGTTCTTCATTTCAACTTGTCCCGAATCGGCTTAGCCAGCGGGATCAAGCTCTTGTCTTTCTGGCACGCTCGGTCGTACGCGGCGAAGAAGGCCCGCGGACCCTGCTCGAGCGCCGTCCGGAGGCCGGCGACCCCGCCCTCCTGCGCGACGGCATCGGCGAGAAACGCGCCGATTGGCGCGGCGATGCGTCGGGCAAACGCCGGCCTTCGGACCTCGGACAAGAGGTCCATCCTGGTGTCTAAGTTTTCCTGCGAGGAGACGAAACGCTCGGAACGCCGGTTGAGCTCTTCGATGGCCCGCTTTTCGGGATCCTTGAGCCACATGGCCAGAGGAAAGAAGTTTTCGTCGATCACGAAGAGGCCGACTGGCCCGGCGGCGGCCACCACCTTCAAGAGAGGCTCGAGCGGGCCCAGTCCGGGATCTGGCCGCGTCCAGGCGGGACTCTCCTCACGGTAACCACTCCAGGCCTGGCGGAACGCCTCCCCGGCGATCAAGCGCGAGAGACGCGAAATGCGTCCCTCCGGGGTTTCGCCTTCCGCTTCGCCGAGGGCCCGCGCGAAGTCGACGACCATTCGATCCGGCCCCTGTGCCGAGTGAATCACGAGATGGTCTTCGAGCCCGGGCAACCCAAAGGAAAGAAAGACCTCAAGCCGCGCCGCGGACGGCCGATCGGCGGGAAGAAGCGCGGCCGCGCGCCGCTGGCTCAATCGCACGAGATCCGCCTCACGTGCGAGCACGCCCTCGACGAGGGCCTCCCAACGATCCCGCTTCTCCCGAATCGAACGGAAGTCGAAGACGGCCGCTCGCGTCTCGCTCTCGTAAGCGGCCGCGAAATCGCGCTCGAAGACGGCGGCATCGCGGGAGGAATCCTGAATGGCGGCTCGGATCGCGGGAATGTCCTCGAGGACCTTGACGTCGGAAATCTCCGGCTTGAGACGGGCCAGAGAGGAGAGAATTTCGCGAGCGGCCTTTGCGTCGATCTTGATGTCGATCCGCGCGGTCGTCGAGGTCTCCGCGTCGTACGGGGCTTTGCCCGCAGGTGATCCCGGAGTCGCCTTGCCTGGAGGACTCGCCACGGGCGCGGCGGCGAGCCCGGAAGGGCTATGCGCCCCGGAAGCGCTCCAGACGAGAAAAAGCGCGACGGCGATTCGAAGCTTCAAGAGAGGATTGCCTCCAGGCCGCGCTCCAGGTCCGCGAAGCTTTCCAGGAGCGCGTCAGGGTTCTGGGCCGCCAGCCGCTCGCGTTTTGTCGGCCCGGTTGCCACCGCGACGGCCTTGACGCCCAGATCCTTCCCGCAAAGGATGTCGTGGATCGAATCGCCTACGATCACGATGGATTTCCCGGAAAAAGCTCTCCCGCAATGCGAGCGGGCGCGATCGAGAGCGATCGGAGGGAGACGGTAGCGATCTGGAGAATCGCTGCCAAAGGCGCCGAAAGGGAAATACCGATTGAAATCGGGAAAGGCGAGCTTCATCCGCGCTCCGCGCTCGAGGTTGCCCGTCAGGAGACCGAGCGTAACGCGCGGCTCGGCGGCGAGGCGCCTCAAAAGCTCGCCGATTCCGGGCTTGGCGACCACGAGCTCCGGGGCGAGCCGCCGGTCGAGCTCCGAGAGATAGGCCTCGAGCGCTCGCTCCAGATCCGCTTCGCAGCGTTCCCCGCCGACCGCTTCGGCAATGAGCTCCCGGACGATCTGTGGATCCGTCTTTCCCGAAAAATCATGGCCCTCGCCCGATCCGCTCCAGCCGTAAACAGCCTGCAATGCGGAGAGGATCGACTCGCGCGCCGCGCGTCCCGCCGAGAGCAGCGTGCCGTCGATATCGAAGAGGACTAGCTTGAAACCGTTGGTGGACATGTGTACCGAGTTTTCAGTTTTCAGTGATCAGTTCTCAGTTCTCAGTTCTCGGTTCCGATTTCAAACTGAAAACTGACGACTGACAACTCGTCAATCATACGAAAACTGGTGCCCGTGCCACTCCGCTATCTCGAGCAACCCCCGACGCCAGTAGGCCCAGTCGTGCCGGCCGGGTTCGATGATGACCGTCGTATCCACGCCGTGGTCGTTTAAGTTACTGCCGAACTGGATGGCCACCTGGTCGAGGCGGTAGTCGTCTTCGTGGCCCGCCATGAGATGCGCGCGAAAGGGGCTGTGCGCGAACTGCGCCGCGCGCAGGAGCGACCAGACGTCGTTCTGGGCGAGGCTGTTATCGTCGCGGCGCTTTCCGAAGACGCGCTTCAAGGACCAGCGCGCGATCCAGCTGTAGCGCGGGAGGTCTTCGGACCAATCAAACGGGATCAAAGCGCCGGAGAGCGCCGAGACCGAACCGAAGAGGTCCGAGTGCTTGAGGGCGATCTTCATCGCGCCGTATCCCCCCATCGAGATTCCGGTCACGCCTCGCGCCCGGGCGTCGGGGATGACCGGATAGCGCCTCTCGACCCAGGCAATCAGGTCCTCTGTGAGGAATTTCTCGTAGCGATACCGGCCGTCATGGGAGTCCGAGAACCAGGCGGCGGGCGCCGAGGGCGCGACGACGAAGAACTCGGGCAGCCGGCCATCCCGCATGCGCGCCGAGAGCTCCGCCGCCACGCCGTGCGATGCAAGCGACCCCCCGCTTCCATAAATCTCGTGAAGAAAGAAGAGAACCGGATAGCGACGCCCCGCCTGGCGCGGCCAGGACGGAGGCGCCAGCACGAAGACCCGGGCGTCCCGCGGCAGCGTCGCGGTCGGCACCTTTTCGAAAGAGCCGATTGAAGGCTGAGACGTCGCGCACGCGGCGGCCGCGACCAGCAGGACACCGGCTGAGGGCGCGCGGAGAAGACTCAGCGAGGCTGGAAGAGCGCGTCGTCGCGCGTCGGCGAGACCGACACGTTTTCGAAGCGGATGATCGCGTTCTTGCCCACGATCTCCTTCTCCGTCGAGAGAGACATGCCGCCCATCTTTTGCCAGCTCTTCCAGACGGCGGTCGTCGGCTCTTCCTGCGCTCCGTTCAACACGTATTGCCATTGCACCATCTGCCGCCCGTCGCGGGTGATCCAGAGCCAGTAGATGTCTTTGGGCGTCAGGCCGACGTTGTCGAACGACAGCTTCAACACGTCGCAGGTTCCGGAGCCCGGACATGGTTTTTCCCCCTCGTAGGCGAGGGTCACTCCCGGATCGAAGATCTTCCAGGGAGCCAGCAGCCAGTACATGTCGTTGATGTAGCGACCGTAGGCGGTCTTGAGAAGCTTTTCTTTTTCTTCCCCTTCGACGGGCGTGCCGTTGACGAGGGCCTTGCCCTGTTTCGTATTCACATTGAAGAAGACGACGAAGGGCGCTCCCGACTTGTCGGTCCCCGAGACCCGGTAGTCACCGGTGTAGCGGTCCCAGGCATGGGAGAACCGCGCGACGGTCTTGCCTTCGCGCTCGACCACGAAGTCGAATTTGAGTTGCCGGGCCTTGTCCCAGGCGTTTTCGCCGCCCAGAGCTGCAAGGAATTCCTTGCCGACCGCGTCGGCCTTGGCGTCGCGCTCGGCGGCGGAAGCACAGAGGCTGGCTGCCAGCATCACGAACGGGAGAACCATCATTTTCTTCTTCATGACCCGATCATATGCCCAGCGTCGCCCTCCCCGCCCTTCGCCTTTCGCCTTTCGCCGTTCGCCCCCAGGACTCCCGAGTCCCGACTAAACTAGCCCCATGGCCGAGGGCACGCGAATTCCCGATCCGCTCCAGGCCCTCTTCTCCGGCGAAGGATTTGCACAACGTCATGGTGTGGCGCTCCCGTTCGTCACCGTCGACCCCGAAGGCTATCCTCGAGCCGCTCTGCTCTCCTTCGGCGAGGTGCGAGCGCGTTCCCGGCGAGAGCTGGTGGTGGCGGTCAGGGCCGGGAGTCACACCGCCGCCAACCTGATCCGACGCCGCACGGCGATGCTCTATTACCTCGGACGTCATTGCGCGATGTGGGTCCAGGCCCGCGCCGGTCGGGGCCACTCGTCGGCCGCCGACCCCGAGCGGCAGATTTTTCCCCTCACCGTCGTGCGCGTGAAGGTGGATGAGGCCGCCTCGGAAGAAGGCGCCTCGCTTCTGACCGGCCCGATCTTCACGACCGCGGAGCCCGACCGCATCTTCTCCGAGCAGCTCTTCGAGGAGCTCGGGCGGGAGGAGCAATGAAGTTTCGCGATCACACGGTCCTCGTCACGGGCGCCGGGCGGGGAATCGGACGCTCCATCGCGCTGCGCTTCGCTCAGGAAGGAGCACGGGTGGCTCTGGCGGCGAGGACGGAGGCCAAGCTCCTCGAAACGGCTCGGCAGATAGAAAAGGACGGTGGACGGTGCGTGGCGATTCCCACCGACGTCCGCGCCCGGGAGGCCGTCGCCAACGCCGTCGCCTGCGCCGAACGCGAGCTCGGGCCAATCGACATCCTGGTCAACAACGCCGGCGTTTTTCTCTATCGGCCCTTTCTCGAGCTCTCTCCCGAGGAGTGGGATCTGGTGATCGCGACTAACCTGACGGGCGCCGCGAATTTCTGCCGCGCCGTCATTCCAGGCATGGTGGCCCGCCGCCGGGGCCGCATCGTCAACGTCTCGTCCGTGCACGGTATGCGTGGAGATGCCAACCTCGCGGCCCACAGCGCCGCCAAGTTCGGATTGATCGGGCTGACTCAAAGCCTGGCGCGCGAGTTCCGAGAGCACAACATCGCCGTCAATGCGGTCTGCCCCGGCTCCGTCGAGAACAAGCTGGACGAAATGGGGGCGGCCGATCGAGAGGAACCGCTTCAAGAGAAGCTCTGGCCCCGCGACGTCGCCAAGACGGTTCTGTTTCTGGCCTCCGATGACGCCGCCGCGATCACCGGGGTGGCGCTGGAGATCCTTGGAGGAACGCATTTGGTGATTGAGCCGTAATCGGGATTCGGGACTCGGGACTCGAAGATCGAGCGAGCGGACAGCCTCGAGACTCGCGTTTTGGTTGCGAAACGTCACACCTTCAGACTTGGGACTCAAGAGCTCCGCGGTTTCCGAGTCCCCAGTCCCGAGTCCCGAGTCCCTTCTCTATCCGATCGGGGATCGTGACGTTTCCTCGGGGACCGAGGCGCCGGCGAGAGCGCTCGAGGCCTGCGCGCGCAGGGCGAGCGCTACGTCCGGGACGTTCGTCGTGATGGAAGAGACCCGATATTCCAAGAGCCTCTGAATCTCTTCGGGGGTGTCTGCCGTCCAGGCGTGCACCGTCAAACCCGCCCCTGCGGCCTGCGCGAGCAAAGGCGGCACAACCAGATCGCAGCGCGGACCGATGCCGTCGACGGGGGGGAAGAGGGGGGTCCGCTGGCCCGGCTCGGGCAGCGCCACGGGGTGGTCGAAGAGGAAGCTCGAGGCGATCTCCGCATCGCACTCCCGCAGCCGCCGCAGGAAGTCGGCGGAAAAGGAGGCAACCAGGCAGCGATCGGTGACTCCGTATTCCGCCGCGAGCCGCGAGACCCGGCGAGCCATCACCGCGAGTTGCGTCTCCCGCGATACCTTCACCTCGACGACATACCGGAAGGCGTGCCCATAGCGGTGAAAGATTTCTTCGAGCTTCGGAATCCGATACTCGCCGAACTCCGACGGCAGGGACAGTCGCTCGATCTCTCGGGCCGTGAAGTGGCGGACAGGCACGTGCTGGGAGCCGAGCGCGATCCCCTCGTCGTGATAGAGCACCGCTTCGCCCTCCCGGGTCTGGCGCAGATCGAACTCGATGGCATCCACGCCAAGGCTCTCGGCCCAATCGAAGCTGTCGATCGTGTTCTCCCGTGCCCGCCGCGGCGCCCCGCGATGGCCGACGACCCAGGTGGGATGGGAGTTGCGCCAGTCGCTCATGGTTCGAGCAGTCGGCTAGTCGGTAGTCAGTAGTCGGTAGGTGGAATCCCTTGGGTTCATTCACTACCGACTATCGACTACCGACTACTGACTTGTTTCTTCCCTCCCCGCCGATTCTATTTCTTCCAGCAGCGCCTCGAGCGCGGCGTCGGGATCATCTGCCCCGAACACCGGCCGACCGACCACGAGGATGTCGGCACCGGCGGCGAGAGCGGCGGCGGGTGTGGCATGGCGCTTCTGATCCCCCGCGGGGGCGCCGGCGGGCCGGATGCCGGGTACGACCGTGAGGAAATCGGGGCCGCAAGAGGAGCGGATCGCGGGCAGATCCGTGGGTGAACAGACCACCCCGTTCAACCCGCACTCCCGGGCGAGAACCGCGAGGCGGCGCGCGATCCCTTCCGGATGGCCCGCGATCGGAAGGTCGGCGAGAGCCGCGGAGTCGATCGAAGTCAGAAGGGTGACGGCAACGAGCAACGGGGCGTCGGGTCCCGCCAGGGATTCCCGAGCGGCTCGAAGCATCGCGCGCCCGCCGGACGCATGCACGTTGATCATCGAGGCGCCGGAGCGGCCGGCGGCCGCGACGGCGCGCGCGACCGTCGTCGGAATGTCGTGGAGCTTCAGGTCGAGGAAGACACGCGCGTACCGCGCCACCTCGGCCACGAGAGCCGGTCCCTCCGAAACGAACGCTTCGAGGCCGATCTTCAGCCACTCGACTCGCGGGCCGAACCGGCCGGCGGCGGCGAGGATCTCCGCGCGATCGGAGAAATCCAGAGCGAGACAGACGCGGTGTCCCGGTTCCGACGCTCGCGAATCCGTCGTCATCCCTCCGCTCCGGCCTCGGCGGGCGCCGGCCCGGTGCGATGCGCCCGTCCCACGAGCGAAACCGCCCCGACACCGCGGCCGAGACAGTACTTCTTGAGCTCTTCGACGAGCCGCTGCGAGACTCCGGGCTCCACGAAGTTCGCCGTGCCGACCTGCACCGCGGTCGCTCCCGCCGCCAGGAATTCGAGCACGTCGGAGAGACTCGAGATCCCGCCGATTCCCATCAGCGGAGTGTCGGGCAGAGCGCGCGCGACCTGATAGACCATCCGCACTGCCAACGGCTTGATCGCGGGACCCGACAGCCCGCCCGTGCCGAAGGAGAGGCGCGGACGCGCCGTCTCCGGATCGATCGCCATGCCGACGAAAGTATTGACGAGCGACAGAACGTCGGCGCCTGCCGTTCGAGCGGCGCGCGCCGACTCCACGAGGTCGGGCGCGTTGGGAGAGAGCTTCACGATCAGCGGAAAGCGGGTGGCCTCTCGCACTCGGGAGACGAGAGAGGCCGTCGCGGACGGGGAGTTGCCGAAGAGCATTCCCCCCTTCTCGACGTTCGGGCAGGAGATGTTCAGCTCCACCGCGGCGAGCCCCTGCGCGCCCTCGAGCGCCTTTACGATAGCGACATAGTCCTCTTCGAGATCCCCCCAGACATTGGCGATGACGGTGGCGTCCAACGATCGAAGCCGCGGAAGCTTTTCAGACAGGAAGACCTCGACCCCGATGTTCTGGAGGCCGATCGCGTTCAACATTCCTGCCGGCGTCTCGCAGATGCGCGGAGGCGCGTTGCCCGCGTGCGGGCGCAACGACAGCCCCTTCGTGCAGAGCCCGCCGAGCCTCGCCAGATCCACCCAGTCCGTGAACTCGAGCCCATAGCCGAAGGTGCCGCTGGCGGTGACGATCGGGTTCTTGAGAGAGAGAGGTCCGAGTTGGACGGCCAGGAACGACTCAGTTCCAGACGGGGGGACGGGGCGACGGGGGGACGGGGCGTTCGCTTCAGTATCTTTCCCCCCGTCTCCCAGGCCCCCAGTCCCCCCGGCCGCGTTCACCACTTCACCTTCTCAGGCGGCAGGACGGGCCCTTCCGTACAGCTGATGATGAACGGTTTCTCGACCCCCGGGATCACGCAGCCAAGACACGCTCCGAAGCCGCATCCCATC
>JBKPDV010000093.1:0-15029 GCA_046728075.1 Acidobacteriota bacterium
GGACGACCTTTTGGGTGGTGGTCTTGATCCGCAGGCCGTCCTTGAGCGGTGTCGTGCAGGCGGCCTGAATCTTGGGGACACCCTCGACTTCCACCAGGCACATCCGGCACTGCCCGACCACGGAAAGCCGGGGATGAAAGCAGAAGTGGGGAATCTCGATGCCCGCGAGCTTCGCGGCCTCGATCAGGTTGAGGTTTTTCGGCACCTCGATCGGAGCGCCGTCGAATACGACCGTGAAAGTGTCCTTGGCGGGCGGCGGAGGAGGCGTGGCGGGAGGAGCTCCCGCGGGGGCCTTGTTGTCGGGGGTGCTCATGCGGAATGCGGGCGAAGGGCGAAGGGCGAAGGGCGAAGGGCGGAAGTCCCCGCCGTTGCCCCGGCTCGAGGGCCGACCAGGCAGCGGTTCTGGTCGATGTGATGTCGGAACTCCTCGCGGAACTTGCCGACGGAGGAGAGGACCGGCGCGATCGCGGCGTCCGCGAAGACGCAGATCGTCATCCCGTTGGCCATCTGGTTGGAGATCTTTTCGAGCAGCTCGATGTCCTCCAGACGTCCCTCGCCGTCCTCGATGCGCGTCAGGACCTTCAAGAGCCATGGAGTTCCCTCGCGGCAGGGAGTGCACTGGCCGCACGACTCGTGCGAGAAGAACTTCGAGAGGTTCTTCGCGGCGTCGACGATGCAGGTGTCTTCGTTCATGACGATGATCGCGGCCGAGCCGAGCATCGACCCCTTGGCAATCAGGCCGTCGAAGTCGAGCGGGCAGTCCTCGATCTCCTCGGCGGTCAGCATCGCGGCCGACGCGCCTCCGGGGATGACCGCCTTGACCTTCTTGCCGCCCTTCATGCCCTGGCCGAAGTCCGCCCCGAACAGGAGCTCCTTCATCGGAAGGCCCAGCGGCGCTTCGTAGACGCCGGGACGCACGACGTGGCCGGAGAGGCAGTACAGCTTCGGCCCGGTGTTTTTCTCGTTGCGGCCGATCTTGGCGAACCAATCGGCGCCGCGGTTGACGATGTGGACGACGCACGCGAGCGTCTCCACGTTGTTGACGATCGTGGGGCAGCCGAAGGCGCCGTGCACCGCGGGGAAGGGAGGCTTGATGCGGGGTTGTCCGCGCTTGCCCTCGAGGCTCTCGATGAGCCCTGTCTCTTCACCGCAGATGTACGCGCCGGCACCGCGATGAACCGTGAGGTTGAGCGCATAGCCCGAGCCCAGAATGTTCTCGCCGAGGAAGCCTTTGGCGTAAGCCTCGGCGATCGCGGCATCCAGGATGCGGGCGCCCAGGTAGAACTCGCCGCGGATGTAGATGTACGCGTCGCGGCACTTCAGAGCAAAGGCCGACAGGATTATCCCCTCGATGACCTGGTGAGGGTCTTCCTCCATGAGCAGGCGATCCTTGAACGTCCCCGGCTCTGATTCGTCGGCATTGCAGAGAAGGTAGACGGGCTTGCCCTTCGTGTCCTTCGGGACGAAGCCCCATTTGACTCCGGTCGGAAATCCCGCGCCTCCGCGCCCGCGCAGCCCTGATTTCTTGACCTCGTCCGTCAGCTTCTCGGGACTCCACCCGCCGGTCAGAACCGTGCGCAGCGCCTTGTAGCCACCGTCCTCGATGTACGTCTCGATCGAGCGGGAGTCCTTCCGCCCGACGCGAGCGAGGAGGACCTTCTCGCCCGCCATCAGGTCTGTCCTGCCAGGCGGTCGAGAAGCTGATCGAGCGTTTTCTCGTCCATCGGCTCGTAATAGGTGTCGTTGACCATCATGGAGGGGGCGCGGTCGCAGCCGGCGATGCACTCGACCTCGACCAGCGTGAACTTTCCATCCTTTGTGGTCTCCTCGTAGTCGATTCCGAGCCGCTTCTTGCACCGCTCGGCGAGGCCTTCGGCACCGGCCAGGTGGCAGGAGATCGAGGTGCAGAACTGGAGGAGGTGCTTGCCGACGGGAGACAAGTTATACATTGTATAGAACGTGAGGACGCCGTCGATGTGGGCCGGCGAGAGCTCCAGGATGCGCGCGACCTCTTCGGCGGCCTCTTTCGAGATCCATCCCCAGGTTTCCTGCGCCACCCAGAGGACCGGAAGGAGAGCCGCCTTCTTGGTCGGATAGCGCTCGAGGATCCGGTCGATGCGCGCGCGGGCCTCGGGCGGGAAGACTCGCGGCTCTCCGGCGGACTCGACGCGATACCGGCGGTGGCTCACCAGTCGAACGCTCCCTTTTTCCAGATGTAGGCGTATCCGACCGCGAGGATGACGAGAAAGACGACCATCTCGACGAGCAAGGCGATCGGATCCGTTCGGAAGACGAGCGCCCAGGGATAGAGGAACGCGATCTCGACGTCGAACAGGATGAAGATCATGGCGATGACGAAGAACTGGATCGAGAGGCGCTTGTGCGCGGGTTCGATGATGGGCAGGCCGCTCTCGTAGGTCTCGAGCTTGCGGCGGGTCTTCAGCTTAGGGCCGAGCAACGCCGAGACGAGGAGGATGACGCCGCCAAGTCCCGCAGCTACGAACATGAGGAGCAAAACCGGGAGAAACGCTTGGGGCATCTGTTTGTGAACTTTTTCACAAGGCTTCTCGCCAGCGCAAGTGCGGAGTCGGCCTGCGAAAAGAAGGCATCGCCGAGCCGCTTAAGATCGAGACGTGGATACGACGACCTCCGCCGCCCGGCGCCGCCAGCCAGCCGGCCTGTTTCATCCCGTCGCGCTCGTGCCGGCGTATCAAGCCGCGGGGACGGTCCGGGATGTCGTTTCGGCTCTCCGGCGGCACGTCGCGCGAGTCCTGGTCGTCGACGACGGGTCAACCGACGAGACGGGCCAGGTCGCCGCGGAGGCGGGAGCGGAGGTGCTCCGGCTTGGATCCAACGCAGGCAAGGGGAGCGCCGTCCGCGCGGGGCTCGGCCGGCTACTCGAATCCCATGCCACGCACGTGGCCTTCGTCGACGCGGACGGACAGCACGACCCCGAGGATCTTCCGGCCCTGCTGGCAGCGGCGCGGGACGGAGACGACTTCGTGATCGGCTCGAGAATGGCCGATCCCGAGGCCATCCCTCCGGTCCGATACAAGACGAACGAGATCGGGAGCCGGATCCTGACCCGCATGACGGGCCACGAGATCCAGGACGGTCAGTCGGGATACCGCGTTGTCGCCGCACGCCTGTTGCGGCGGATGCGTCTGACCGCGCGCGGCTATTCGATCGAAACGGAGATGCTCCTGAAAGCGGCTCCCTACGTGAAACGCTTTCGCGAAGTTCCCGTGCGAGCCGTCTACGGCGGCCCGTCCCATTACCGCGGCTTTCGCGACACCTGGATCATTTCCTGGGGAGCGGTGTATTACAAGGTGTTTGAGACCGATTAGCTTTTAGCTCTCAGCTTTCAGCTCTCAGCCAACACACGTGGATGAGGCGTTCTTAAGCTGAAAGCTGATAGCTACAATGCCGCTAGCGTGCCGCCACCCAGAATCACCCCCCTGCGCACCGCCGGCCGCGCTCCGCGCGTCCTGACCGTGGATGTCGAGGACTGGTTCCACGTCTGCGGGGACGACTACTTCTCTGACCCGCGCCGCTGGGATTCGTTCGCCTCTCGGGTCGAGCAGAACCTCGCGAAGGTGCTCGATCTTCTCGACGCTGGCGGGCATCGCGCGACGATCTTTTTTCTGGGCTGGGTCGCCGAACGCTATCCGGATCTGGTGCGCGAAGCGGCGCGGCGCGGCCACGAGATCGGCGTCCATGGCTATCATCACCGCCGCGTGGACGAGATGGATCCTGCCGAGTTCCGGGAGGATCTCGTCAAAGCGCGCGATCGGGTCGAAGCAGCAGCGGGGGCGCGTCCGGTGGCCTATCGCGCGGCGGAGTGGTCCATCCGTCAGCCTGCCGACCCGGCGCTCGAGGTCCTCGTGTCCGAAGGGTTCCAGTGTGATGCGTCGGTGACCCCCGTCCCGCCCCTCGGCCGCTCGGACAATCCCGCGGGCCCGTACTGCGTCTCTCTCGATGGAGGCTCCCTGGTCGAGATCCCTCCTCTGACCGGGCGGGGCTTCGCTCGAACAATTCCGCTGGGAGGAAGCTGGCCTTTCCGGATCTTCTCCCCCGAGCGTGTGCGCAGGGCCGAGATCGCTTTCCGTGACGCGGGGTGGCCGGCGGTCTTCACGTTCCATCCCTGGGAGTTCGACTCGGAACACCCTCCGATGGAAGGGCTGTCCTCCCTCTCCAGGCTCATTCGCTTCTACCGGCTCGGCTTTCTCCCGGAGCTCTTCAGGCGCTGGCTGAAGCAGGAGCGGTGCGTCGCGCTGGAAGATGCGAGGAAGCTTCTCGCTTGAGCGCTTTCAACGACCGAGGAAACTTCCGCCAATGACTCCGGTTCCTGTCGCCTTCCTCTTCCCCGGCCAGCTGTCCGAGTACACGGGCATGGGGCGCGACTTCTTCGAGTCCGATCCCGATGCGCGAGATCTGTTCGCGCGGACGTCTCATCGCTGCCAGCGAGATCTGGGGCGCATCCTCTTCTCGGGCTCGCCCGAGGAGCTTCATGAGAACCTCGCCGCTCAGGCGGGGGTCTACCTGGTCTCGACCCTCGCGTGCCGGGAGCTCGCCCGCCACGGCGTCGTTGCTCGCGCCACCGCGGGCTACAGCCTCGGAAACTACGCCGCGTTCGTGGCCGCCGGCGCAATTTCCTACGAAGAAGGGCTGGACGTGCTCATCGCGGTCTGGCGCGAGTCGGAGCGGCTCGGGATTGCCGGCGCGATGGGCGCCGTGATCGGGGCTCGGCGGGACGCGGTCGAGGAGATTTGCGCGGGTCTGCGAGCGCGCGGTCTGCCGGTCTGGATCGGCAACGTCAATGCGAGCACGCAGTTCGTTCTGACCGGATCTCCGGAGGCGGTCCGGACGGCGCTCGAAGAGCTCGCTCCGCGCGCTCTGTCGGTGCTGCCGCTGACGATGAGCTGGCCGATTCACAGCGAGCTGATGGAACCGGTCGAGCGCGCCGTGGCGCCCGGGATTGCCGCGCTGACGAGCGTGCGCGATCCCGAAGTCCCGTTCTACACGCCGGAGGGCGGAGTCGCTCGCAAGGGCGAGGAGATCCGCCGCCTGCTCGGCACGGAGTTCGTGCACCCGACCTTCTGGAACGCGACGTTCGAGTCGCTCATCCGAGATGGTTTCCGGACGCTGCTGGAGGTCGGTCCGGGAGAAATGCTCGGCCGCATGGCGCGCTGGATCGATCGATCCGTGACGGTACACGCGGCGGGCACCATGGAGGCCATTGCTCGGGTGGCGGATATATTGCGCGAGCAATGAGGTTGGGCAAAGGCCAAGGGCGAAGGGCGAAGGGCGAACGATGGGGCGCCGGAGCGCGATGCCCATGAAGCGCACGGCTCTCGTCACCGGCTCCTCCCGCGGAATCGGGCGGGCGATCGCGCTGGAGCTGGCGGCCAGCGGGCATCGCGTTGTCGTCACGTGCCTAAAGGAAACGAGCCGGGCGGAGGAGGTGGCGGAGCAGATCCGCGCGGCCGGGGGCGAGGCGCTCGCCGTCGCCGCCGACGTGACGAAGAACGAGCAGGTTCGCGAGCTTGCCGAGCGCGTCGAGAAGGAGTTCGGCGGCGTCGACGTGCTCGTTAACAACGCGGGGATCATCAAGGATTCGCTCTTTGCCTTTCTTCGCGAAGAGGATTGGGACCGCGTCCTCGACACCGACTTGAAGGGTGCGTTCCGAGTGACGAAGGCGCTGCTGCGCGGGATGCTTCACAAGAATTGGGGCCGGATCATCAACATCGTCTCGGTTTCCGGAATCGCCGGACATCCCGGGCAGGCCAACTATTCCGCGGCCAAGGGAGGCCTGATCGCGATGACTAAGGCGCTGGCCCTCGAGCTGGCGACGCGCGGCATCACCGCCAACGCGGTCGCGCCGGGTCTGATCGACACCGAGATCATCGCGCACCTGAAGGAGGACGCCCGCAAGGAGTTCCTCGGGCGCATCCCCATGGCTCGCTTCGGCACGCCCGAGGAAATCGCCGCCGTCGTTTCGTTTCTCGCCTCGGACCGCGCGTCGTACATCACGGGTCAGGTGTGGCGCGTGGATGGGGGAATGGCGTAGCGCGAAGCGCCCTATAATCTCGCCAAGGAGACTCAATGACTGATCGTCAGGAGTTGGCGGCGAAGGTGAAAAGCTTGATCGTGCGCCGCTTGAAGCTCGAGATCGATCCAGCCTCGATCCAGGACGACGCTCCTCTTTTCGGGGAGGGGCTCGGTCTGGATTCGATTGATGCCCTGGAGCTAGTGCTCGGGCTGGAGCAGGAATTTGGAATCAAGGTCCAGGACGAGGAAGTCGGCGTCAAGGCCTTTGCCTCGGTCAACGCGCTGTGTGATTTCATCGCGCAGAAGAAGAGCGCCTGATGAAGGGGGCCCTGCCGCACGCCTACCCCTTTCGCTTCGTCGAATCGATTCTGGAGGACCGGCCGCGGGGGGGCGGGCCGAGCGGCGAAAAATGGCAGGGGAGAGTGAAGTCCGCGCCTTCGGCCAACGGCCGCGCGACCCGAGACGGAGCCTGGGGATCTCCCATGCTCTATGTGGAGGCGATCGCGCAGGCAGCGTTGCTGATCGAGGGGGGCGATCCCGCGACTGGGCGCCAGGGCTTTCTCGCCGGAATCGACGGCTTCCAGAGCCTGCGCCCTGCCGAGGCCGGCGAAACGCTCGACGTCTCCGTCGAGCTCGCGGCTCGTTTCGGCGGTATCGTAAAGTTCCAGGGCGAGATTCGATCCGGCGGCGAAGTCCTCGCGCGCGGTACGGTGCTAGTGAAGAAAGGCGTTGGGTGATAGGGACGAGAGCCCAGAGTAGTCATACCCATCACCAATCACCGACCACCTACGACCCGACGGCAATGCGTATAGAGACGGAAGAACATGGCGCCCACGTGGTGATCCGCCCGAAAGGCACGTTCGCCCTTGGAGAGGCGACGCAGGCGTTGGCGGAGACGCTGAACCGCGCCGAGACGGAGAAGAGCGGAGCGATCCTCGTCGATCTGACCGACCTGAGGACGCTCGACTCGACAGCCCTCGGTCTTCTCGTCGGATGTCTCCGAAGGATGCACGCGCTCAGCCGCGAGGTGATCCTGGTTCATCCCAACGAGCGCGTCCGGCTCCTGCTCTCGATGACTCGGCTCGATTCCGTTTTTCCGGTTCACAGCGGAATCACCGAGGCGTTCGACGACCTGGAACGCAAGACTGGAGGGGTAACCGACCGTGAGCGCCGAAGTCGAGACAGCGTTTGAGTGCACAAACGAGCCGCCGCATCGATTCGCGATCGTCGAACGAATGCGCAACCGGGAGGGGGTTCTGCTCACGCTGAAGCGGCTCGACGCTCCCTACCCGAAGCGCGAGATGTTCATCACCGGCCGGGAGCTGAAGATGGGCTACGACAACGTCTACAAGGCCTGTTTCGTATGCGTCGATCAGGGGCGCAAGGAGACGGCCATCGTGCTCCCCAAGGCAGACATACAGGCGGGACTCTAGGACGGAGTTATCGGCGATCAGTTTTCAGTTGTCAGTTCAGGAGTGTATTGCGGTGCCTCCGTTCCAAACTGATCACTGATGACTGATAACTGAAAACTCGAGCCCGCATGCCCACCAAAGAGCCCGAGCCGGGTCCGTACCTGGACCGCTTGATCGAATTGCGCGTCTTCGGGCGGAAGCCCGCGGGCGAGGTCCCCGCCTACTCGTCCGATGAGACGGCGGCCGAGATGGTCATCGGCCGCCTGAACAAGCCGCCGCTTCGGTGGATGAGCCTGAAGGATGGAGATGGGTGGACCTTTCACTGGCGAAAACCCGTCCCTTTGCCCGCCGGCCGGTCACGTGCCCGCTACATGAAACTGGTGTCGGTCACGGCCCCGACCCGGCCGCTGGCAATCTGCCGCGCGGCCTTAAAGCTTCTCGGACCCTTGAAACCGCGCGCGCGGCAGAATCCCGTCTAGCTCTCTTCTTTCTCCGTCGGCGATCGATCGACCGGAGCAGATTCCGCTCGTCGAAATGACAGCGATGTCGTTTTCGGGACGTTGGGGAGCAATCCGTGCGCGTGCGCGCGCTTGTGAGTCCCCCTCCCGTCCCGAGCGAAGCGAGGGATCTGCTTCGGTTCTAGGTCGGAATCGCCGACGGCGACGAGGTCGGCTCGGAGACCTCCTTGACGACCTCTCCGGCCTTGCTCTCTTTTCCCCGCACCGCGATGTCGGCCTGCGACACGATGCCGCAGCAGGCGCCCGTTCGGTCGATGACCAGAACACGGCGAACTCTGTTCTTCTCCATGGCCTCGCAGCACTCGTTGAGGCTGGCATCCAAAGAGACGGTGACGACCGGCGCGGACATGCAGTCGCGAGCGGTCAGCTCCAGCGCATTCTTTCCCGCCGCGACCGCGCGACACGCAATGTCCCGATCGGTCACGATCCCGATGGGCCTCCGGTTGCCAGGACTATCGATAATAGGAACCGCACCACAGTCATGGTCGACGAACATGCGGGCGACCTCGCGCAGGTTCGTATCCGGCAGACAACACGCGGGGTTGGGTGTCATGAACTCGCTCACCTTCATAGCGTCCTCCAGCCGGCTTTGATGCAAGACCCGCACCGATTCGGCCATGCGGAGCCGATGATCCGTGCCGCGTTCGCTCGATCTCCGCGCAGACGGCCCGAGAGGCCGCCGCTACCTGGACTGGCAGTTACAGTAACTGTTGACCGAATCCAGAAGCCGGTTGAGGTCCAGGGGTTTTTTCAGCGTCGCCTGCACGGGAAGGTGGGGAGCGGCGAAGCCGGGCATGTCCAGATAGGCGGACATCACCACGACAGGGATCTCTTCGAGCTGTGCGTCGGACTTGCGCTGCTCCAGGAATTGCCAGCCGTTCATGATTGGCATCATCAGGTCGAGCAGGATGACGCAGGGGCGCGCCTCGCTGCGGAGAAGCGTCAGAGCCTCGGCG
This sequence comes from Acidobacteriota bacterium, assembly GCA_046728075.1. Lineage (GTDB taxonomy): Bacteria > Acidobacteriota > Thermoanaerobaculia > UBA5066 > Gp7-AA6 > JBKPDV01. The sequence goes on from JBKPDV010000093.1 coordinate 8,938, forward strand.
CCGTTGCTTGCGGCGCGGACGGAGCAACCTTCTTCCTGGAGAATCGAGCCGACCGCTTCGCGTAATTCCTGATCATCTTCGACCACAAGGACATCGTGCGTCTTGGCGAGGATCATCGGGTGGCGGCCTTCGACCGCGCATTCTAACCCGCCGACGTGCGGGAGCCGCGGATTTCCGGCTGGGACGCGGGCAAGCGCGGAAACGATGGCACTAGAATGCGATTTGTGCATCCCTGGCACGACGTCTCGCTCGGTCCGCACGCGCCCGAGTTCGTGCCGTCGATCATCGAGATCCCCAAGGGCTCCAAGGTCAAGTACGAGTTGGACAAGCCGAGCGGCCTGATCCGCGTCGACCGCGTTCTTTTTTCGGCGGTGCACTATCCCGCCAACTACGGTCTGATACCCCAGACCTACTGCGACGATCACGATCCTCTGGACATCCTGGTTCTCGGGCAGGAAGAGGTCGTGCCGCTCGCGATTCTGCGAGCGAGACCGATCGGCGTCATGAAGATGACCGACCAGGGAGAGGAAGACGACAAGATCATTGCCGTCCATGCGGACGATCCCGAGTACGTCCACTACGAATCGATCCGCCAGCTCCCCCCGCATCGAATGGAGGAGCTGCGGCGGTTCTTCGAGGACTACAAAGTGCTGGAGCGCAAGACGGTGACCGTCGACGAATTTCAGGACCGGGAAGAGGCTCTTCAGGTCATTCGAGACGCCATTACCCTCTACAACACCCACCGGGACCTGTTGCGAGCGGGCAGGCAGCCGTGACGGGCAATGGGACTCTCGTGCTGCGCAGCGGAGCGCTGCTTCGCAGAGCAGTACGCGACGCGCAACGAGATCGGCCGTCCGTGAATGGAATGGACCGGCGAAGCCGGAAGTTTCTTTCTGTGATGCTCCAGAAGCAGCGCCGAGCACTGATCGTCGGTGCCCTCGTCGCCCTCGCGTCGGCCGCGCGGGCCGGGGACGAGCCGGATCTCGCTCCGCTGCCCGATCTTCACCAGTTTCTCAACGAGGTCCGGGAACGCCTTCACACCGACGAATACCTTCTCGATCAGTACACGTTTACCGAACGTCACACCGAGCGGCACCTGGATTCTCAGGGTCGGACCGAAAAGGTGATCACCGAGGTCTACGAGGTCTATCCCTCCGCCGAGCCCGGGCAGACCTACCGCCGTCTCGTCGCGCGGGACGGAAAAGCTCTGGACGCAAAGGAGCTGGCAAAGGAGGATCGCAAGCGGGAAGAGAAGACGGCTCTCGATTCGACGCGGACGGCGCAATTGAAGCGCCTCGAGGCAAAGGCCGAGGCGCGCAGCCGCGAGCAGAAGGTCGTCGAAGAGCTGTTTCGAGTTTACGACATGGCGATTGTCGGCCGGGAGCTCCTCGCAGGCCGCCGCACTATCCTCGTCACCTTTCAGCCGCGCGCGGACTTCGAGCCGACCACGAAGACGGGCAAGATCCTGAAGAAATTCACCGGGCGTGCCTGGGTCGACGAAGGGGATCGACAGGTGGTCCGCGTCGAAGGAGATCTGCTGGACGACTTGTCGTTCGGCTTCGGAATCCTCGCCCGGCTGAAGAAGGGGGCGCGCGCCGAGCTCGTGCGCCGCAAGGTCAACGATGAGATCTGGCTTCCGGCGGAGGCACGGTTCATCGGGGCCGCGCGCGTCCTTCTCGTGAAGACGATCCGGCTGGATACGCTCTCCGAGTATTCCGATTACAAGAAGTTCACGGTCGCCACGGAGTCGACGGTGAAATCGGAGCCGAAAGAGAACTGAAGCCGGTGCTATATCAGATCTGATATAGCGGCGCCGCCGCAGGCTCTCGCGGGCGTCCGAGGTAGGTAGACTTCGCCGATGAAGTCGCGGGTCGCTCGCATCGTTCCTCTGCTCTTTGCCTCCGGCTTGACTTCGCTCGTCTATCAGGTCGCCTGGATGAGGGAACTGCGGCTGGTCTTCGGCTTCTCCACGGCGGCCTCGGGGGCCGTCGTCGCCATCTTTCTGGGCGGCCTGGGGCTGGGCAGCTGGCTTCTGGGCCGGCGAGCCGACGAGGTCCGGCTGCCGCTCTATTTCTACGGTCGACTCGAGCTCGGGATTGCGGGATCGGCGGCCGCGACACCTTTTCTCATCTGGCTCGTGCGCCGGCTCTATGCGGCGATGGGCGGGAGCTTCGTTCTCGGATTCGTCGGCGGCACCGCCCTCCGGCTGTTGTTGTCGGCACTCGTCCTCGCCGTGCCGACCGTTCTGATGGGCGGAACGCTGCCGGCCGCGAGCCGAGCGGTCGAAACGAGAGAAGACTCCAACCGCCGGCGTCTGGCCGTCCTCTACGGGGCAAACACACTGGGCGCCGTCGCCGGAGTGACGCTCTCGACTTTCTGGCTGCAGGAGCTTCTGGGAACTCGTCTGATGCTCTGGACCGCCTGTGTCGTCAATGCTCTGGTAGCTCTCGTGGCGATGCGAGTCGGGAGAACGTGGAAGGCGTCGGAGTCGGAGATGGCGGCAGCAGAGAAGGGGAGCCAGGCCCCGGCGGACTCGCCGCGGCCAACCTCTGGTCCGACGTCCCGCTTTGTGATTTCCGCCGCGGCCATCGTGGGTTTCGCGTTCGGCTTGATGGAGCTCGTGTGGTACCGGATGCTGGCGCCGTTGCTCGGCGGCTCGACGTACACGTTCGGCTTGATCCTCGCCGTCGCCCTGGCCGGAATCGGCGTGGGAGCCGCCGTGTACGGATTGACGCGCGGTCAGCGCTCGGCGACGCTCGCCGCCTTTGCCACGACGTGCGGCCTCGAGGCCCTCTTTCTCGCCATCCCCTACGCGTTGGGAGATTCCCTGGCCCTGTTCGCCGCGCTCCAGCGCCCGATCGGGAGCTTTGGCTTCGGAGGGTATGTCTGGAGCTGGGCGGAAGTCACCGCTCTGGTGGTTTTCCCCGCGGCGTTCGTCTCCGGAGTCCAGTTTCCTCTTCTGGTGGGCCTTCTGGGGCGGGGAGACCAGGACGTCGGCCGCCACGTCGGCCAGGCCTACGCCTGGAACACTCTGGGCGCGATTCTGGGTTCGCTGGCGGGAGGCTTTGGCCTTCTGCCGATTCTTTCCGCGCCGGGAACCTGGATCGCCGTCGTGCTCTTGCTCGTGCTTCTCGGTGCGAGGGCTCTCTTCCTCTCTACCAGGCTGGAAGGACGCTGGCTGCCCGTCATCCCCGCCGCGGCGGCCCTGGCCGTGAGTGTGGGGCTCATCAACGCGACCGGGCCGACGGCGGCCTGGAGGCACAGCCCGATCGGGGCCGGCCGTGTGGAGTTCTCGGACGCGGCTCCCAACGCGCTCCGGGCGTGGCTTCGAGACCAGCGGCGCAGGCTCCAGTGGGAGGCCGAAGGGGTCGAAAGCAGCGTGGGCCTCTTTCGGACGACCGTGGGCTACGCTTTCGCGATCAACGGCAAGATCGACGGCAGCTCCGTCGGCGATGCGCCCACCCAGGTGATGGGCGGCCTCGTCGGAGCGGCGCTCCATCCCGGTGTGCGGCGCGCTCTCGTCGTGGGGCTGGGAACCGGATCCACCGCCGGTTGGCTGGCCGCCCTGCCGACTGCCGAGCAGATCGATGTCGTCGAGCTCGAGCCGGCCGTGCTCGAGGTCGCCCGACAATGCGCGCCGGTCAACCGCAACGTGCTGGCAAATCCGAAAATCCGCATTCTGATCGGCGACGCCCGGGAATTGCTGCTGACGACTCGGGGCAAGTACGACCTGATCTTCTCGGAGCCTTCGAACCCCTATCGAGCGGGCATCTCCAGCCTCTTCACGCGCGAGTTCTACCAGGCGGCCGCCTCGCGGCTGGCTTCGGGCGGCCTCTTCGTCCAGTGGCTGCAGGCCTACGAGGTGGATGCGCAAACCGTTCGCACGACCTACGCCACGCTCGCTTCCGTCTTTCCGGCCGTCGAGACCTGGTTCTCCAAAAAGGACGACCTTCTCCTGGCCGCTTCGAGCCAGCCGATCCGTTATTCGCTCGCCGAGCTGCGCCCCCGTCTTCGAGAGGAGCCCTTTGCGAGCGCGATGGCCTCGGCCTGGCATGTGGAGAACGTCGAAGGCCTGCTCTCTCACTACATGGCGAACGATTCTCTGTCGCGGGCCGTCGCCCGGGAAGAGAAGGGTTCAATCAACACAGACGATCGAAACTACGTCGAGTTCGGGTTTGCCCGCAGCCTCGGGCACGCGTCGCTCTTTCAGAGCGATGACCTGCGTCGGTTGGCCCGGGCGCGCGGGGAAGACCGGCCGGTCCTGCAGGGGGGAGACCTGGACTGGTCGGCCGTACAACGGCAACGATTGACGACGTTGACCGGCGAAGGAGCCGCCTGGACGCTTCCCCCGGAATTCCTCGGAGTGGAGCAGCCGCGGCAGGTCGCGCAGCAGGGGTATCTGGAGGGGAAGCTCGGCCAGGTGCGAGCCGCGTGGCTCGCGGCGCCGTTTGAGCCGTCGGGCACCCTCGAGATCGCCATGATCGGAGAGGCTCTAGCGGACGGAGCCGATCGACGCGCGCTCGATTACTCCGCACGACTTCGAGAGATCGCCCCGGCAGAGGCCGAAGCGGTGCGGGCCCGTTTTCTCTGGACTCAGGAGGACTGGGAAGGATGTTTGACCGCCACGACATCGGCCTTCGAAAGGTACCGCTCGGATCCGTGGGCGCTCTCTGCCGTGATGCACCGGCTTCTCGCGGTGGCGACCGACCTCCCCTCTCGCAAGGAGAGTCTGAGAGGGCGAGTCTGTGAGCTCCTCGCAGCCCCGTTCGCCGTGGGTCTACTCGATGAGGAAAGGTCCCTCGCGCGCGTCGCGGTGTGCCGGCAATTGGAGCCGTCGAAGGCCGTGGAGGCTCTTCAACCGCTGGAGCCCCAATTCCCCTGGAGGTTCGATCTTCTCGACATGAGAGCTCGGGTGTATCAGGAGACCGGACATCCGCGCGCGGAACTCGCCCGCCGCGAGCTCGAAACCTTCCTGAGCCGCGAACCCGTTCCTTTTTCAGCCGGGCTCGAGCCGCCGGCGGCAGCTGCCTCTCCAAAGGGGACGCCCCTTCCCGCGCCGGACCGCGTGCCGCGACCCTGACTGCGACCGGGTCGCCGAACTCAGAAGACCCTACCGGACGTGGTCTTTTGCGCCCAGGACTCCGCTCGCGTGCGCGCAGTGGGCGCAGCAGTAGTAGTGGCCCGACGCTTCGGTTCCGTGTCCGATGATCTTGCAATGGCAGTGCTCGCACTTGGGCGCGAGGGCGTGAATCGCGCACTCGAAGCTGTCGAAGACGTGATGGCGTCCGGCGAGCGTGATTTCGAACGCCTTGTCATAGTCGTTTCCGCAGACCTCACAGACTGGCATCTCCAACTCCTTTCGGGCTGGCCTTCCAGACACTTCAGGCGCGGGGCTAGCCGGCCCGAGCGATGTCCGCGCGCAGGTACTGTAGAAACCAGGCGCCTGCGAGACGCGCGACCTCGGAAAGCGCTCCCGGTTCTTCGAAAAGATGGGTCGCGCCGCGCACGACGACGAGCTCCTTTTCCGTCTGGAGTCTTGCCAGGGCCTCGCGGTTCAAGGCGAGGACCCTGTAGTCGGCGCCACCGACGATCAGAAGCGTGGCGGCGCGAACCTGGGGCAATGCCGGGCCGGCCAGATCGGGCCGACCCCCGCGGGAGACGACCGCGCGGACGGCCGCCGGACGCTCCGCCGCCGCCACGAGAGCCGCGGCCGCTCCCGTGCTGGCGCCGAAGTATCCGACCGGCAGATCCGAGGTGAGCCCTTGGTCAGCCACCCAATCGGTCGCTTCGATGAGCCGCTGCGCCAGCAGCCCGATATCGAACCGGAGCGCTCCGTTGCGCGCGTCGATCTCTTCCTCCTCCGGCGTCAGGAGATCGAAGAGAAGCGTCGCCAGACCGCCTTCCACGAGAGCGTTGGCGACGGCGCGGTTGCGGGGACTCTTCCGGCTCGAGCCGCTTCCGTGGGCGAAGAGCACGATCCCGCCCGCGCCCTCCGGCCGATCGAGATCGCCGGCGAGGAGAACCGGTCCGGCGGGAATCCGAACCTGTTTTCCGGCGATCGGTTCCGCGATCCGTCCCAAGCTGCTTTTCGA
>JBKPDV010000094.1:0-18974 GCA_046728075.1 Acidobacteriota bacterium
CGCTCGGACAGTCTACGCGGCGGTCGATCGGCACCGTTTGGACGATCTCGCGGCGCACATCTACAGGACCCGCGACGGGGGGAAATCCTGGACCGAGATCGCGCAGGGAATTCCGACAGGCAGTTACGTCCACGTCGTGCGGGAGGATCCCGCGCGCCGCGGCCTCCTCTATGCCGGCACCGAGACGGGCGTGTTCGTTTCCTTCGACGACGGGGACCGGTGGCAGTCGTTGAAACAGAACCTCCCCAGCTGCTCGGTGCGAGACATCTCGATTACGCGGGGCGACCTGGTCATCGCAACGCACGGGCGTTCCTTCTGGGTGCTGGACGATCTCTCGCCCCTGCGTCAGCTCGACGCGAAGGTCGCGTCTTCGGGTGTCTGGCTCTTCGCTCCGCGTGAGGCGGTGCGCCTTCATCCGGCGGCCTTTCAAGGCACGCCCGAGCCGAAAGACGAGCCCGCCGGCGACAACCCTCCCTCCGGGGCGCTTCTCGATTATTTTCTGCCGTCCGGCCCGGCCGGCGTGGTCTCGATCGAGATCCTCGACTCGAAAGGCGAGCTGGTCCGGCGCTTTGCCAGCAACGAGGAGCCCAAGCAGCCGGACCTCGCTCGGATCCAGACCACGCCGGATTGGGTGGCGGTTGCGCAGCCGCCGGCGACTTCGGCCGGGGCGCACCGTTTCGTATGGGACCTCCACTACGCGCTCCCCAGGGAGCTGACGAGCTCATCCTCTTTTCGCAACTCCGCAGTCTGGGCGCCGCCGGGCCGCTACACCGTGCGCCTGACGGCTGCTTCGACCACACGCTCTCAATCACTCGTCGTCGCGAAAGACCCGAGGATCCCCGCCTCCGATGCGGATCTTCTCGCCGAGTTCCAGCTGGTCGGAGAGATCCAGGCCGAGCGCGTGCGCGTGGCCGCGGCGCAGCGTCAGGCGGCGGCGCTGCGCAAACAGGCCGCGGCGCTCGACTCCAAGACCGCGCGCCCGGTCGCCGAGGAGCTGGCGTCTTTTGAAAAGCGAATCGAGGAGATCTCCGGACCCTCGGGACCTCCCTCGCTCGAGGAGCTCTTCGGTCAACCGGCCGGGCCGCAGAAGAGCCTGAGAAGACTCGCCACGATCCTGGCGCGCTTTCAATCCGCCGTCGAGAGCGCCGATGCGGCTCCCACCGCCGACGCGCTCGTCGGCTGGAGCCATCATCATCAAGAGGTCGGCGAAGCCCTGGCAGCCTGGAGAGAGCTACTGGAGTCCGGCCTTCCCCGCCTGAATCGATCGCTGGAATCGGCTGGTCTTTCGCCGCTGACGAAGGAGTAGCGCCGAGGATCGCTGTCCGGTTCTCGGGCGGACCACGAAACGAGCCGGCGGCCGCTCGCGAAACCGAGCGAGCCGGAAGAGAGACGAAACGTCTCGAACCGAGAGGTGGGCGAGAGATCGAAGCAGCCGATCTCTCGGTATAGGCGACGCGGCTCGGCCCTCCCTCTTGTGAGCAGGAGAAAAAAAGGCGGGGACCGGAGTCCCCGCGGGAGGGAGGATGCGTGTGCCCATCGCTCCTCAGGAGAAGGAGGAGGACGGGTTGCACCAGGTCCGTTTGTCGTGGCCCCCGGGCAGCCGGAAGCGCTCAGCTCCCCGGGCGCCGACGACAAACGGCCTGGAAGAACGCCTGGTTTGATTCGACGGCCTGGATGGGCAGGGACCCTCGTTTTCCTCGCCGGACCTGGCGCACGGCTGCGGGCGGCCGAGCGGCCGATCGGTGAAACGCGCCTGCGCCTTCAGCCCGGAGCTGTGACCCAGGGCGGTGAGGAGGAACGTGACGGGAGCCGGCCGGGCATCGGGGGAAAACTGGTCGTTGAAGATTTCTCCCGCCGCGTCCGCGGTCGCAGAGAAAGTCTGGTCCAGCCCCGGCTGCGAGAGGTCATGCAGCACCAGGCTCACCGTCTCGCCCGGCTGCCAGCCGGATCCGCTGATGGCGAAGAGAGGAGCTGGCCCGTCCGGCTTTTTTATCCGGACGCGCGGGGCGGACAGAATCTTTTCGGGCGCGAGCACCGTCGCCGGAACCGCGTGCGGAAAATCTTCGCTCAGCGAAGCCGCCGGTCGGCGAACCCGGGAACTCTCCGTGCGGATCCGGAACCCGGAGTGTTGGAACAGGGCGGATCCCTCCCAGCCTCCGACGAGGAGCACGAAGACGAGGAAAGCCCGTGGAGACCAGTTACGGAGGGTGCTTGTCTTCCAAGAGTTCATGGAAAAAATCGCTCGATGCTCACTATCCGCTTCGCGGCGGAGGCGCGCATCGGCGGATCGCGGGATCTCGTGGTAGGATTTAGTTCTAAAACTTTAGTCGATAGCAGACAGGAGCTCGAGGCTGTGCATCCCAAGGGATCGCGCCAACCCCTCCGCGTCGCCGTGGCGGACGATCACCCGCTCTTTCGCGAGGGTCTGCGCAAGGCGATCTCGGCCGAAACGAATCTCCTGCTCGTCGGGGAGGCCTCCGACGGACAGGAAGCCCTCGTCCTCTGCGGCCGCGAAAAACCGCGGGTGCTCCTGCTCGACATCGCGATGCCGCGCTGCGACGGCTATGGCGTGCTCGAGCAGCTCTCGCGCGTTTCCCCGGACACGAGGGCGCTGATCATCACCGCCTATGCGGAGCGCGCTTTCGAGGAGAAGGCGCTGGCGGCAGGAGCTGCCGGCTTCGTTCAGAAGGATGCCTCGATTTCAACGATTCTCCAGGCGATTGGAGCGGTCGCCCGGGGGGAAGTCTGGGCCAGCCGAGCCGCCTCTTTCCGAGTGCTTCGCCGTCGCGATTCGAGCGCGGAGAACCGGGTGTTCGGCCGCCTGACCGCGCGCGAGCGGGAGATCCTCGGCCTGCTCGGGCAGGGACTGCGCAGCCGCGAGATCGCCGTTCGAACCGGACTGTCGGAGAGAACGGTCTCCGTCCACGTCGGCAACCTGATCCAGAAGCTGGGAGTGCACAGCCGCGTCGAGGCCGCTCTCCTCGCCCGCCAGTACGCCGATCTGGGGCCCGAGCCGCGGGAAGAGAAGAGCTCGGAGTGAGTCTGAAGCGCTTTCTGCGCGGCTCGACGCTCCGCGGGAGCTGGCTCACGGAAGCCACCCTCCGGATGCTCGAGACGGCCTGCCGCCGCCCGGAGATTGCCGAGATGCTCGACCTCTGGGTCAAAGAGATTGCGGAGGCGCAACCCGGACCGCACGTCGCTCTCTTTCTGCGCGAGAGTGGCCGGTGGATTCGCCTGACTCCCGAAAACGAGCCGGGCGAAGCGCTCGTGATTCCGGAGACGACTCTGGTCCGCGCCGCGGGCTCGCTGACGCCCCTCTTTATCGAGGGTCTGCGTCCCGAGGGCGCGAGGGCGGTTCTCGCCCGGTTCGCCGGCCGGGGAACCTGGCGAGGCGTCGTCGCGCTCTGGAGAGAGGGGGGAAGGATGACGCGCCGCCACGCCCGCGAGGCGGACGCGATCGCGCTCGCGATCGGGCGCACCCTGACCGCGCTTCGCCGCTGCGAAACGAGCCGGGAAGAAGCGGAGGTGCGCGAGAGGGAACGGTTGGCGGCGGAGGTTCACGACGGGTTTCTGCCCACGATCCTTTCCGCGAAGCTTCACGCCGAGTCCTGCTTGCGGACCGACGCGGAAAATATCGTGACTCTGCGAGCAGGGCTGCGGCGAACCCACGATCTGCTCGGGGCGACGGTCCGCGAAGCTCGCCAGTTTCTGCTGGAGATGCGCCGGCCCCCGGACACCGTGGAGGAATTTGTTCCCTGGCTGGAGGAGTACGCCGAGGACTTCAGCCGCGAGAACGGGATTGCCGTCGATGTCCGGGTCGAGGGGCGCGGCGAGCTGACGAAGGTCCAGGCGTCCGAGACGACGCGCGTTCTGCGCGAAGCCCTCGGCAATATTCGCAAGCATGCCCGGGCGCGGCATGTGCGAATCGTGATCCTCTTCGGTTCGGACGCCACCACGATTTCGGTCTCGGACGACGGAGTCGGGTTCGACCTTCCCAACACGCTCGAGCGAGTCATGGACTCCTCCCACAACGGTCTGCTCGGGATGCGCTACCGCATCGAATCAATCGGGGGAGACATGCGCCTGCGGAGTCAGCCGGGGACGGGCACGACGCTCGTGTTCCGACTGCGCCACAGGAAGAAGTCAGCCGATTTCGGAAGGCGGGAAGAACCGGAGTCGATCGCTTCCGAGGCGGAGCGATGGGGATCTTCCACGCTGGCTGAGTCGCTTCAATTGACGGCGGAAGAGATCGACAGCCTGACCGAGGCGATTCGGGAGCTCGCGGCGACGGACGAGGGGACGGTCTGAAAAAAGCGCGCCGGGTCCTTCTGTTGATCGTCTCGGAGGACCGTCTCTTCCGGGAGAGCCTGGAGTTTCGACTGAACGCGGCACGGGAGCTCCGGGTCAGCGGCGCGACCGGATGCGAAACGGCTTCCGCTCTGATCCGCGACGTCGGGCCCGACCTGATCCTTCTCGACCTGGACGCGCTCGGTTCCATGCCCGAGAGCGAGCTCCAGCAGATCCGGCGCTCCCATCCGGGAATTCCTGTGCTGGCGATCGCGACGCTGGACTCGGAGGCGGGAGTCGCCCATCTGCTCCGCGCGGGCATCGCCGGTTTCGTGAGCAAGCGGGAGGCCGTTTCCATTCTCCTCCGCGCCATCGCGAGCGTCGTGGCAGGGGAGACGTGGGCCCCCCGGCGCGCGACCGCGGCCGCGCTGGCGGGACTCGCGCAGGATCACCGACCCGCGGAAGCGACTCTCACTCCGCGAGAGCGGGAGCTGTTGTCGTTGCTCTCCGGCGGTTACCGGAACAAGGAGCTCGCCGCCATGCTCCGCATCAAGGAGCAGACCGTCAAGATGCACCTCCATCGGCTCTTTCAGAAACTTCACGTCAAGTCGCGCGTGGCGGCGGTCCTTCACGCGAGCCGATTACAGTGACGAGTGACAAGTGATGAGTAACGGGAGACGAGCGGCCCGTCTGTCATTCCGAGGAGCGCAGCGACGAGGAATCTACCCCTCGGCTCATTCGCGGTTCCGCATAGATCCCTCGCTGCGCTCGGGATCACAGAGTTGATCCCTCGTCACGCTGCCAGTTGGAGGAGCGTCGTTTAGCGCGGTGGCAACGGCCGGGGCTGGCGGTTCGGCGACGAGGGTTCCTGGACCGGCGGACGGTCCTTCGGAAAAATGAGATCGACGACGCCGGCGTGGAAGGTGGCTGCATGGAGCGCCTTGCCTGACGGATCGATCGCAAGCGAGGTCACGGTCGACGGCGGAAATCCATCGCCGAGCGCCTGCCACGTCTGCCCGCCATCGGTCGAGCGGAAGACGCCGCTCGTCTGGGTCACGTCGTTCCGAGTCGCGCCGGCGTAGAGAGTGGACGGGCTCGCCGGATCGACGAGCACCGCAGAAATGGAAAAGCCTTCGACCGAGGAAGGGATCCAGGTGGTCCCGCCGTCCGTCGAACGGCACACTCCTCCCGTGGCTGCTATGTAGAGAGTCGTGCCGGAAGAATCGAAGACGAGCGCGTTGGTTCCTCCGCAGGTCGTGCTCGAAGAGATGGTCGACCAGGTCTTCCCGGCGTCGAGACTCTGAAAATACCCGGTGACTCCCTGGCTGCCGACGAGGATCTGCGAAGCCTTGCCCGGGTTGATTGCGATCGAGTCGAGTGTGAAAGATTTTCCGTCCAGGCCCGTCTGCGTCCACGTCGCGCCGCCGTCGGTGCTCTTGAACACGCGTTGCGAGCTGCTGTCGGGATGGCTCGTGCCGGCGTAAAGAGTCGACGGGCTCGTGGGGTCCACGGCCAGTGAGGAGATGTAGGAATCCGTCAGCCCCGACGCGGAGGCGCTCCAGGTCGCGGCGCCGTCGCCGCTCTTGAAGAGGCCGCCTCCCAGGGTGCCGGCGAACAGTGTCTTCGAGGTCCCCGACGCGAGCGCGAGCGCGTCCACCGGTGCGATCGCAAGCCCCGCGCCCGCAGCCTGCCAGGTGCCGGCGCCGTCCACGCTCTTCTGAACGCCGTCGAACGTGGCCGCGTAGTAGACGTCGGGGGCGCTCGGATCCGACACCAATCGATAGACGAGACTCAGATCGAGGCCGGTGCTCATCTGCGTCCACGTCTTGGCGCCGTCGGAGCTTCGGTAGACGCCGCTGCCGAGGGTTCCCGCGGTGAGCGTCGAAGACAGCCCCGGCGCGAGGAGGATCGCGGCGTCGTACGCGCTCCGGATCCCGCTGTCCGCGCGCGTCCAGTTGGCGGCGCCGTCCGTGCTAACGAAGAGGCCGTTGCCGTAGGTTCCCGCATAGACGGTCGCCGGGTGGGAGGGATCCACGGCGATGGCGATCACTTGCGGGTTGTTTCCGGAGGCGACCGGCAGGCCCTTGTTCGCCGACACGAAATGCGAGCCGCCGTCCGTGCTCTTCAAGAATCCGTATCCGCTCAGGTTGCCGGCATAGAGGGTCGCCGGCGTCGTGGGATCGATCGCGAGCGCGAAGAGCGAGACGGTGTTTCCGAGCACGCTCCAGCTCTCTCCGCCGTCCGTGCTGTGAAGAAGCCCGGAGGTGGTCGCGGCGGAGATCTTCGTGGAGTCGGTCGGATCGAACTGGAAAGCCGCCGTCTGGAGCGAAACGTTGAAGCCGCCCAGCGTCTTGGGCTGCCATGTCAGGCCGCCGTCCGTGCTCTTGAAGATCTCGCTGAAGCTCGTCCCGGCGAGGATCGTGGCGGGGTGGCGAGGATCGATGGCGAGCGCCTGGACATCGACAGGCGAGAATTCCGCGATCGGGTCGATCAGGCCGGAGTTGATGTCCGTCCAGGTCGCGCCGCTGTCGGTGCTCTTGAAGACCCCGACGCTCTCAACGCCAGACGGCGTCACCGTGCCCGCGTAGAGCGTCGAGGTGGTTGTCGGGTCGATCGCGATCGTCTGAACCCGCACGGGAGGGATCCCGGCGCTGGAGGACTGCCAGGTCGCCCCGCCGTCGATGCTCTTGGTGACGCCCCTCGGCGTTCCCGCGTAGAGCGTCGAAGGTTGGGAGGGATCTTGGACGAGGCAGTAGATACTTGCCCCGACCGGCCCGTGCGAAGTCCAGGTGCCGGTCTGCCCGGCCGCGTCCCGCACGGCAAGCACAAGCAGAAGCGCCAGAGCCACGGCCAGACGCGCCGGCTGTCTGTGCCACGTTTCGACCCTTCGAGAGACCATGCCTCCCTCTCTTCCTGACGCCGCGCCGGGCCCTTCGATTACAGTGAAGCCCCGCATGAGAATCGACATCCATAACCACTACTACCCCTCGCGCTATTTCGAAACGATCCGTTCGACGCCTTCCGAGTTCTCGTTCGGCACCGATCCGACCGGGCGAACGATCATCCAGCACCGGGGAGCCCGGTTTTTCGGGATCACGCCGCCGATGACCGATCCCAATCTCCGTCTGGAAGAGATGGATCGCGTCGGCATCGACGTCGAGGTGATCTCGCTTTCCACTCCCAACGTCTTCTTCGCCGATGCGGCACGGCAGCCCGAGGTCGCTCGCATGGTCAACGACGCCTATGCCGAGCTGATCTCGCGCCACCCGAAGCGCTTCAAGGGTTTCGCTTCCATTCCGATGGACGAGCCGGAGGCCGCGCTCCGGGAGTTGCACCGAGCGATCGACGACCTGAAGATGCAGGGCGTCATCCTGCTGTCCAACATCCGCGGGAGGGCGCTCACGGATCCCGCCTACCGCCCCTTCTTCGAGGAGGCGAACCGGATGCGGCTCTGCATCTTTCTCCATCCCATGCTCCCCGTGCAGTCCGAGCCTTTTCGGGAGTACGTGCTCGGGCCTCTCGTCGGTTTTCCCTTCGATACGACGCTGGCCGTCGCGCGGATGTGCTTCGATGGAGTGCTGCGCGAGCTGCCGGACATCCGCTGGATCATCGGCCATCTTGGCGGAGCGATCCCCTATTTGATGGAACGGCTCAACAACGGTTTCCGCGACTTCGCGGAATGCCGGGCGAAGATCGACGAGCTGCCAAGCGTTTACCTGAAGCGCCTTCACTACGACACCGTCACGTTCAGCCCGCACACGCTGCGGCTGGCAAGGGACCTCATCGGAGCCGACCACATGCTGATGGGCAGCGACTATCCGCATCTCCTGGGGTCGATCGATCGCGCCGTCTCGTCGATCCAGGCGATGGACATCGCCGACAGCGAGAAGGACCAGATCTTCAGCGGCACGGCGTTGTCGATAATGAACAATATATAGATTGTAGTCTCTTGAGTTTGAGTTGTTCATGAAGCCGCCCCGGTCCTTCGGCATTCCCCTCGGGACCACGCGGCGGGCCTCGTGTGACGAGAGTGAAATCATTCCTGCCCGCCGCTCGCGAAATCGCTGCAAGAGTGAGTCGTTTGACAGTCCGCTTACGGCCGGTGCAGACCAACGCGATTTCGAGGGTCCCAGCGGGGAAGGCTTTCGGCGCGGGCGGTCGCTTCGCGACCGAGCGCCGAGAGAGTTCAAACCGAAGGCACCGATGGGGAATGCGTGCTCTCGGGTTTAACTCTCTCGGCCGCCAGTCGCGGAGCGACTGCCGCGGCCGAAAGCCCGTTCCAGCGACGGCCAGGTCTTTGCTCTAGCGGCGGGGCTGGCGCGTGCCGACGAGGGAGGCGGCCCGACGCCGGGGCGACTCGAGGTTGAAGGAGAACGTTGAGTCAAAGCGTGAATCATCTTTCTTCTCCCCGCCTCGTCCGAGCCGTGGGGCTCGCCGGCCTGACGGCGATCGCGGTCAATGGCGTCATCGGGTCGGGGATCTTCGTCCTGCCGGCCACGGTGGCCGCGCTTGCGGGCGCGGCCAGTCCCGCGGCGTACGTCCTGGCGGCGATTCTCATGGCACTCGTCGTTCTCTGCTTTGCCGAGGCGGGGAGTCTCTTCGAGCAGACCGGCGGCCCGTATATCTACGCTCGCGTTGCGTTCGGCCCCTTCGCGGGGTTTCTCGTGGGCTGGATGTTCTTCCTTTCGCGGCTGGCCGCCTCGGCGGCGATCGGCAACGCGTTCGTGGCGTACATCGGACACTTCTGGCCCGCTGCGGGCGCCGGATGGCGCCGCGCTGCCGTTCTGACTCTCGCGTTCGGTCTCCTGACGGTACTGAACCTGGTTGGCGTTCGGACCGGCTCGCGCACGGTCAACATCCTGACCGTTTCGAAGATGGTTCCCCTCCTGCTGTTCGTAGGAGTCGGCCTCTTCGCGGCCGATCCGAGCGCCTACCGGCTGCTCGGGCTGCCCGCTCGGAACGCGCTGCAGCAGGCGAGTCTGCTTCTCGTGTTCGCTTTCGGGGGCTTCGAGAATGCGAACGTCCCCGCGGAAGAATCGACTGACCCGAAGCGGCATCTCCCGATCGCGCTGATCCTCGCGATCGGGCTGACGACCGTGCTCTACGTCTTGATTCAGATCGTCGCTCTGGGAACCCTGCCCGACCTCGCCCATGACCGCACGCCGCTGGCGTCCGCCGCGGCCCGCTTCCTGGGTCCCGCGGGCGCCGCGATGATGACGGTAGGAGCCGTGCTCTCCACTCTCGGCAGCGAGAGCGCGCTCGTTCTGGTGGGGCCGCGTATCCTGTACGCTTTCGCGCAGGCCGGACAGCTCCCCGCGGCGCTCGCGCGCATCCATCCCCGCTATCGCACACCGCACGTGGCGGTCCTCGTCTTCTCGGGTGTCGCCTGGGCGGCGGCGCTGACGGCCACCTTCGGGGAGCTCGCCACGGTCAGCGCGATCGCGAGATTGCTTTTTTCCGCCGCGACGTGCCTGGCGATCCCGGTTCTGAGGCGAAAGATGCCGCCGGCCCCGTTCCGCGTGCCGGGTGGGCCGCTGGTTCCGCTCGCCGCCGCCGCGCTGTCGATCTGGCTGCTGTCGGGGATGACTCGCGCCCAGACGCGGGCCGGCGCGGTGGCGCTCGCGGTCGGCCTGGCGCTCTACGCCCTGATCGCGCGGCCCGGCGCGGCCGAGCGCCGCAGCTGACGGCCGGCCGCGCGAAGGTCCGCAAAGCAGGCGGCCGTGCGCCGCAGCCCTTCGGCGAAGTTGGAAGGCTCCTGGCCGATTCCGATCCGAAGATGGTGCTCGACGCCGAACGCGGAGCCGGGCGCGAGCATCACGCCGTACCTCTCGGCGAGCACATTCGCGAGCTCGAGCGACGGGATGTCGAGCTCGTAACGCATCAGCGAGAGCAGGCCGGCCCGCGGCGGCGTCCAGGAAACGACGTCCACATGCTTCGCGAACCAGTTGCGCGCCGTCTCGAGATTGCGGGCGACGATGGACCGCATCCGTTCGACGATCCGGTCGCGGTGCCGCAGCGCCAGAACCGCGAGGGCGTCGTTGAGCTTGCCCGGCGAGAGCGAGACGTAGTCGCGCATCGCCCAGCAGGCCGCGATCAGGTCGCGCTCGCCGGCGATCCATCCGATGCGTAAACCCGGAAGGCCGAAGGGCTTCGAGAGCGTCCCCACGCTCACGCCGGTTTTGCCCAGATCGCGCATCGGCGGGGGCAGCGGGTCGCCGCCGGGGATCTCGAGCCATCGGTAGGCCTCGTCGGAGAGGACGCGGGCGCCGACGGAGGCGGCGAGCCTGTCGATCCGGCGGAGGTCCTCGGTCGAGAGCATCGCGCCCGTCGGGTTGTGGGGAGAGTTGATCACGATCAGACGCGTGCGCGGCGTCACGAGCGTTGAAAGCTCTTCCAGATCGAAGCGGAAACCCTCCTCGGCGCGCAGTTCCCAGAGCGCCACGTCGCAGCCGAGCGCTCGCGGCACGCTGAAAAGCTGCTGGTAGGCGGGGTGGACGGCGACGACGTGGTCGCCCGGCTCCAGAAGGACGTTGAAGAGGAGAAAGTTCGCTTCGATCGCGCCAGTCGTCACGAGAATCTCTTCCGGCCCGGTGTCGAGGTAGCTCTGCGCCAGAAGCGAGCGCAGCTCGAGGCTTCCGCACGCCTCGCTGTAGCCCAGGCGCAGGTCGAGCAAGCGGGAGAGCGTCCGCTCGCCTTCGCCGGACGGCTCGAGCTCCAGAAGCTCGCGGACGGTCATCGGAAAGATCCCACTCTCCGCGATGTCGTACGGCGTCTTCGTCTCCCACGCCGTCATCCACCGCTCGAGAGCGAAGGTCTCGATCTTCATGGCCGCAACGATACCTCGCGCGGGAAGCCGGGTTATTCTCGAACGATGCAACGGCCGGCCGCGTCGATCGGAGCCGGAGCAAACGCCCGAATCCCGATCACCGTCGCGATTCCCGGCGGCCCGCTCGAGCTCACCGGGCCGGGCGTCCGCTTTCGCGTTGTCGAGATCGCGCCGTTCTTCCTCGGCCGAACGCCGGTGACCAACCGAGAGTACGCGGCATTTCTCGAATCGGGTCGGGTCCCTGCCCCTCCCTGGTGGAGCGATCCCGCGTTCTCTGCGCCACTCCAGCCGGTCGTGGGGGTGGGGTGGGAGGATGCGGTCTTTTACTGCGGCTGGCTCTCCGAGTTGGCCGGCGGGCGCTGGCGCTTGCCGACCGAGGAGGAATGGGAGTTCGCGGTTTGCGGAGGGCTCGTCGCGCCGCGCACGGCCTGGGGAGAGGAGATTCCCCCCGGCGAGATCCCGGAGGGTCCGCTCGACGCTCCGTGGGAGACGGGTCGAGGAACTCCCAATGGGTACGGCCTGCTCGACGCGGGCACGATCGTCCACGAGTGGTGCGCGAACTGGCACGAGCCGGCGCCCGCGACCGGCCCGGCCCGGCGAGCGAGCCGGGGCGGCTCCTGGCGCCATCAGATTCGCTGGTCGTCCCCTTCGGCGCGAACGAGCCTTCCGCCAGACTACCGCTACTCCGACTACGGTTTCCGCGTCCTCCACGAAGTCGAGCGATAGCGCGACGGTCGACATTTCGGGAGAGAATCCTTTCGTGCTCGGCGACTTCTACCTCGAGGACATCCGCCGCCAGTTCCACGGGCAGAAGAAGCTCGCGGAGAAGGCGATGGCTCAGGTGGACGACGCTCAGTTCTTCGCGATGCTCGATTCGGAGTCCAACTCGATCGCCCTGGTCGTCAAGCACATCGCGGGCAACCTTCGCTCCCGCTGGACGGACTTCTATTCTTCCGACGGCGAGAAACCGGACCGTCACCGCGACACGGAGTTCGAGGCGGGGCAGGAAGACACGCGGCCGGCGCTGATGGAACGCTGGGAGTCGGGATGGGGCGTCCTCTTCGAGGTCGTTGACTCGATGAAGCCCGAGGACCTGACCCGCACGGTGACGATCCGGGACGAGCCACACTCGGTCGTCAAGGCCTTGAACCGGCAGCTCGCGCATTACGCCTACCACGTGGGGCAGATCGTGTTTCTCGCCAAGCACTTCGCGGCCGGCCGCTGGCAGTCCCTGTCGATCCCGCGTGGCCAGTCGGAAACCTTCAACACGCAGAAGCGCGGCCCGAAGTGACGCGGCGCCGGCCGCGGATGGCGATCGCCCTCCTCGCCGCGGCTCTCTGTGCCGGCGCGGCGCTCGCGCAGGAAACCGCGATCGTTCTGCGCGCCGACCGCGTCCTCGACGGCCGCGGCGCCGTTCTCGCGAAACCGCTTGCCATCGTCATCGACGCCGGGAAGATCACCAGGATCGAGGAGGGGACCGCCCGCCAAGCCAACGCCGGCGCGATCTCCTACGATCTGACAGGTCTGACGGTCCTGCCCGGCTTAATTGACGCTCACTCGCACCTGGCGTGGCACTTCAATGCCGCGGGCAAGCTCCACACCGAGTCGGACGGCGAGACTCCGGCGCGGGCGGCACTCGCGGCGGCGGGCAACGCCTGGGCGACGCTCGCGGCCGGCTTTACGACGGTTCAGAGTCCCGGCTCACCGGAAGACAAGGATCTCCGGGACGCTATCGCCTCCGGCCAGATCCCGGGACCTCGGATCCTCACATCGTTCGAGCCGCTCACGGAGAAGAGCGGCGATCCGGACAAGCTCGCGGCCCTCGTCCGCGAGCGCGCCGCGGCCGGAGCCGATCTGATCAAGCTCTTCGCGTCCAAGAGCATCCGCGACGGCGGCGCTCAGACGATGACCTCCGCCCAGTTGGAAGCTGCCTGCGGCGAGGCACGGAAGCTCGGCCTGCGCACGCTCGTGCACGCGCACAGCCCCGAAAGCATGCGGGCGGCCGTCGAGGCCGGCTGTACGCAGATCGAGCACGGGATCTTCGCCACGCCGGAGTCCCTGGGGCTCATGGCCGAGCGCGGGACCTGGTTCGACCCGCAATGCTGTCTCGTTTTTCGCAACTACCTCGACAACAAGCCCAAGTTTTTCGGCATCGGCAACTACAACGCGGAAGGCTTCGCCGCCATGGAGCGCGCGCTGCCTCTGGCGGCAGAAACCTTTCACCGGGCGATCGCGACGCCCGGCTTGAAGGTCGTTTTCGGGACCGACGCGGTCGCGGGAGCTCACGGGAGAAACGCGCAAGAGCTCCTCTGCCGGGTCCGCGATGGAGGTCAGAAACCGATGGACGCTATCGCGTCCGCGACGTCGCTGGCGGCGCAAGCCTTGAAACTTTCCGATCGCATCGGCTCCGTGGCGCCCGGCCTCGACGCGGATTTGATCGCCGTCGACGGCGATCCCTCGCGCGACATCACCGCCCTGACCCGCGTCCGCTTCGTGATGAAGGGCGGCGTCGTCTACAAGAACGTCCGGTAGATCGTTTGAGCCCTCAGCGTTTCTCCGCCGCTTGGAGGAACCGATCGGGGCCGGCGTCGAATTGCTGCTTGTGGTCCTGCGAGCAAAAGTAGTAGCTCTTGCCGCGGTAGACCGACTTCGGAGAGCTCGCCGGATCGACATCCATCTCGCAGACGGGGCAGAGCGGATGCTCGTCGGTGGAAGCGCGCGCCTGGGCGTAGACCTCGTTGGAGTTCGCGTTCTTCCAGCCCTGTCCCTGGTATTCCATCTGGTAGGCGGTTTGCTCCGCCACTTCCCGGCCGTAGTACCGCTCGACGACATGAAGGGCGAGATCGATTCCGGAGGAGAGGCCGCCGGCGGTGGCAAGGTTGCCCGACTCTACGAACCGCGCTCCGCGCCGCACTTCCACGTCCGGGAACTGCATCGCGAGCCCGCGGAAACTGGCGTGGTGGGTGGTCGCGGCCTTGCCGGACAAGAGACCGGTCTTGGCGAGAAGGAAGGCGCCGGTGCAGACGGACATGATCACGTCCGCGGACTTCGCCGACTTGCGAATCCACGCGAGCGTCGCTTCGCTGCGGCCGCGCTGCGCCGGGATGACGACCACTTTCGGCGCCGGCGCGTTTTGAAACGTGTATTCGGGGACGATCTTCATTCCGGCGCTCGCCCGGATGGGTTCCGTCGTCTCCGCCACGGTATAGAGGTGGAAGGGTTCGTCGTTTCGGCCCGGGACCGAAACGTCCTGGAAGACTTCCCAGGGTCCGCAGAAGTCGATGACCACGGCGCCCTCGGAGACGAGAAAGGCCACCGGAACGCTTCCCTGAGCGGGAGGTTTGAGCGGATTCGCCACGGCCGGGGCCGGGCGATTTCCCTTGGCGTCGGCGCCAGTCCCGACGGCAGCCCCTCGGCCTGCCAGAGCGCGGACAGCCGAGGCCGGAAGGGCGGCGAATACTCCGAGCCGTGCCGTTCCTTTGAGAAAATCTCTTCGTTTCATGCTCTCTCCTTTCGGTGAGTCAACGATCAGGCGTTTCTCAGAGCGACCGTCGGATCGACGGAAGTGGCGCGCCGCGCGGGAAGCAGGCAGGCGAGCAGCGCCACTCCCGCGAGCACGACGCTCATCGCCAGAAACGTCGGGGGGTCCGTGGCGTCGACCTCGAAGAGAAGCCCCGACATGAGTCGGGCGAGCGCGTGCGCGCCGATCAGACCGAGCGCGATTCCCGCCGCGACGAGCGCCATTCCCTCCCGCATCACCATGGCGAGCACCGAGCCCGGCGCCGCGCCGAGCGCCAGTCGGATGCCGAATTCGTGCGTGCGCTCGCCGACGGAGAAAGCGATGACGCCGGCGATTCCCGCCGAGGTGATCAACAGGGCGAGCGCCGCGAAGATCGAGAGAAGAATCGAGGTGAGCCGCGGCGACGCGATCGCTTCGGACCGGACGTCTTCGAGCGTGCGGGCCCGGTCGACCGGCTGGTCCGGATCGAGCCCGTGCACCGTGTGCCGGATGAGCCGCGCGACGCTGTCGAGATCGGACGTCGTGCGGACCAGAATGGATCCCGAAAGGGAGGGGAACTGCTCGAGCGCCAGGTAGACCTGGTCCTCCGGCTTTCGTTCCAGGCCGTACTGGCGAACGTCTCCGACGACGCCGACGACCGTGATCCAGCCCTTGACGCCGTCGACTAGAATTCGCCGGCCGAGCGGCTCCTCCGTCTTCCAAAGGTGCTCGGCCATGGTCTGGTTGATGACCGCAACGAGCGGATGGTCGGGCAAGTCCGACCCGGCGAACCCTCTTCCGCGGACCAGCGGGATCCGGATCGTCCGGAAATACTCGGGAGAGACCTGCTGGAAGTCGGCTTGAGGCCTCAGGTCTTTGCTCGGCGCGGGCTGCCCTTCGATCTCGAAGAAGCTGTTCTGGGGGCCCCCGTTCTGGTTCAAAGGAAGCGTGCCGGCGATCGCGACCGAGGAGAAGCCCGGCTGATCGGTCAACGCCGGCAGCAGCCGCTCCTGGAATGACCGTCGTTGCTCGCCGTTGGTGTACTTGGAGAAATTCAGCGAGAGCCGCATCGTCACGACCCGCTCCGCGTCGAACCCGACCGCGACATGCTGGAGCTTCCAGAGGCTGCGCAGCATCAGGCCGGCGCCGATCAAGAGCATGAAGGAGACCGCGACCTGCAGCACGATCAGCCCCTGCCGAAGGAAGCGTCCCCGAATCCCCCCGCTGGAACGTGTTCCCCCGTCGTTCAACACAGTCAGCAGATTCCGGTTACCCGAGAGCGCGGGCAAGAGACCGAAGACAAGACCTGTCGCCAGCGAAAGCCCGAGCGCGAAGAGAAGCACCGCGCCGTCGATCGTGATCTCGCTCGCTCGCGGGGTGAAACGCGCCGCGAACGCCACCAGCAGACGCAGGCCGCCGGCCGCGAGCAGAATGCCGAGGCCTCCGCCGATCAGCGCCAGAAGGCCGCTCTCCGTCAGCGCCTGCCGCACGATGCGCCCACGGCCCGCGCCGAGCGCGGCTCGGAGGGCCATCTCTCGAGAGCGCCGCAGCTGGCGCGCAAGCGTCAGATTGGCGACGTTCGCGCAGGCCAGAAGGAGCACGAGGCCGACCACGGCGAGAAGGATCACGAACGTCGGTCGGGCGCGCTCGGTCAGCTCGTCGGCGAGCGGCACACCGCGCACCGAGAATCCGGAGCCGGGCTTGGGATACGAATCCGGATATGCCCGGGCCAGGCGGCCGGCGATCTCGTCGACGTCTCGGTTGACCGCGGCGCGGGTCGCGCCCGGCCTCAACCGTCCGAACACCGTCAACATCCGGGCGCCGCGGTTGTGGGCCGCCGCGGCGCTTCCGCGGAAGGGACAATCGGAGCTCGGCATGTAGAGGTCGTTCGCGTCGGGATAGGCGGGCATCGGAGGCAACACTCCGACGACGGTGTGGATCTTGTCGTTCATCTTGAACGTGCGGCCGAGGATCTTCGTGTCCGATCCGTGTCTCTGCCAGTAGTCGTAGGAGAGGATCAGGACGGGCTCCGCTCCGGCCGCGTCTTCCCCCGGCAGAAACCCGCGACCGAGCATCGGTGTGACGCCCATGAGATCGAAGAAGTTCGCCGAGACGACACCGGTCTGGAGCCTCTCGGGCTCTGCGCCGCCCAGGAGGATGAAGAACATCGAGTGATACTCCGCCACGGCCGACAGCGTTCGCGTTTGCGCGGCGTACTCGGTTATCTCAGGCGGCGAGAAGCCGGCGTCCTGGATGCCGATTCCGGGAGCGTCCTGCCGCAGGCGCACGAGCCGTTCCCCGGCGCCGTAGGGGAGGGCCTGGAGAAAAACCGCGTGCACGACGGAAAAGACCGCGACGTTGGCTCCGATACCGAGCGCGAGCGTGGCCGCCGCGGCAATCGCGTAGCCCGGATTCTTGCGCAAGCCGCGAAAGGTCGCGCGCGCATCCTGGACGAAATCCTCGAGCCACCGGGTGCCGCTGGCTTCCCGGCATTCCTCTTGATGTCTCGCGGCTGCCCCAAACGTGCGAAGCGCTTCCGTTCGCGCCTCCTCCGCGGGGAGCCCCCGGCGGATGTTCTTCTCGACTTCCATCTCGACGTGGAAGCGCATCTCCTCGTCGAGGTCCCGGTAGAGCTCGTTCCGGCGGAAGAGGGCCCGCCAGGCGGCCGCGAGTCGGGTTTTCATGGCGCGCCTACGTCGCCTGCAGGACCCGGCCGACGGCCGCCGAGAAACGCTGCCAGCTTTCTCTCTCTTCGGCCAGCTGCCGCCGTCCCGCGCGCGTGAGCGCGTAGAACTTCGCGCGCCGGTTGTTCTCCGAGTTTCCCCAGTCGGCGCGGATCCACCCCTTCGCCTCGAGCCGGTAGAGAGCGGGGTAGAGCGAGCCCTGGTTGACCTGGAGCACGTCGTCGGAGACCTGTTGGATCCGCTGAGCGATCCCCCAGCCGTGCTGAGAGCCGCTCTGGAGGGTATTCAAGATCAACACGTCCAGCGTTCCCTGAAGCAAGTCGCTCTTGGCAGGCGTCATCGGCACTCTCCTAGAATGTCTATAGGAGCCTGCGACTCTCCTTGTCGAAGGTCGAGAGGAATTCTCCTAGGCATTCGACAGGAGATACGGCGTCCGGAGAAAAAGGTTCTGCGCGGCGTCGTATCATCCCCGGGCCCCGCTCGACCCCCTTCCTCGAGCGCCGGCAAGGAGTTACGGATGAGGAGAGCGTGGCTTTGCGCGGTACTCGCGGCGACCGTCGCCTGCGCCTCCATGGGGAGGAGCTCGGCGGCGCCGCCCGCTCCCGTCACGCCTCCGAAGCTGCGCCTGCCCGCGACCGCCAGGCCACTGCGCTACGAGGTCGATTTGACAATCGCGCCTGAGAAAGACACGTTTTCCGGAACGATCGACATCGAGCTCGATCTGACCGAGCCGACGAAGCTTCTCTGGTTGAATGCGACCGAGCTGACCGTTTCCGACGCGTCGTTGAGCGAGGGCAAGCAGCGGCAGACGGCGCAGATCGTGCCGGGAGGCGAGGACTTCGTCGGCTTCGGCTTCCGGCGGGCGGTGGCGAAGGGCCGCGCCCGCCTTCACGCTGCCTTTTCGGGGAAGGTTTCCAACACCAATACGACCGGCATCTTCCATCAGAAGGTGGGGGAGGACTGGTATGCCTTCACCCAGTTCGAGTCGATCGACGCGCGGCGCGCCTTCCCTTGCTTCGACGAGCCCTCCTTCAAGGTCCCCTGGAAGCTGACCTTGCGCGTGCCCAGGCAGGACGTGGCCGTCTCCAACACGCCCATCGCCTCAGAAGAACCGCTGCCGAGAGACCTCAAGGCCGTGCACTTCACGGAGACAAGCCCGCTGCCCAGTTATCTCATCGCCTTCGGCGCGGGACCGTTCGACGTCGTCGACGCAGGAAAGGCGGGCCGGAACGCGACGCCGATCCGAATGATCGTGCCCCGCGGCCGCGGGAGCGAGGCCCGCTATGCCGCCGGGACCGTCGGCCCGCTCCTGGAAGCTCTGGAGGGTTACTTCGGAATTCCCTATCCCTACGCGAAGCTGGACAACCTCGTCATTCCGCAGACGGTGCGCTTTGGAGCGATGGAGAACGCGGGGCTCGTGACCTACAACGAGACGGTCGAGCTCGCCAGGCCGGACCAGGAGACGCCCTATTTCCGTCTGAGGTGGTCGTCCATCTGTGCCCACGAGACCGCGCACCAGTGGTTCGGCGACCTCGTCACGCTGGCCTGGTGGAACGACACATGGTTGAACGAGTCGTTCGCCACATGGATGGCGGGCAAGACGCTCGAAAAGTGGAAGCCGGAGTGGGACATTCCCGTACGGCGAGTCGTCTCGCGCTCGGACACGATGGAGGGGGAC
>JBKPDV010000095.1:0-8686 GCA_046728075.1 Acidobacteriota bacterium
CGCACCAAACCGAGCCAGGGCTGCCGACAAAGCCTGCAAATGCTGCTGGCCCTCACCGATGTCCATCGGGTACTCGTCCAGCGCCGATCGCTGCGCGACCGACCGGGCGGTCCCTTGCGCGATTCCTCCTAGCTGGACCGCACGTTCGGCGATCAGGTCGACGTACTCCACGACTGTGTCGTTGATCTCGTCGAAGAGCTTGTGGAGCGCGATGAAGCCTGGCCCCTTGACGTTCCAATGAGCGGCCTTCGTCTGGGTCTGAAGATCGATGCAGTCGGCCAGCCGCTCGTTCAGGAGTGCAACCAGCCGTTCGCGCGACGAACCCGGGATGTCATTCGCAGTGGGATACAGGCGTTCTGTCTGAAGCATCAGAGCTTTCATGTCTTTCCTCTCCTTTCGAGAAGCCCAAACCGCACCCCAATAGACCTCGAAAGTTCCGCGTCGCGCAGATCCATCCGCATCACTTCTCGTCTCTCTTCCGATGCAAATGCATCAGTTCCGGCCGGACCGCCGCCTCCGATAATGGGTCGCCTTCCAACCAGTCGATGAGGTGACCAACGTGTTCGAAATTCGGGTCAAGAAGTCCATGGGCGAGAACGTCACCCTCTTCGAGGTCGAGGCCCCGCGCGTGGCGCGCCGCCACCGGGCAGGCCAGTTCGTCATGGTGCGCCCGCGCGACCACTCCGAACGGATCCCGCTGACCATCGCGGACGCCGATTCCGAGAAGGGGACGATCACGCTCGTCGTGCAGGCCGTCGGCAAGACGACGTTCGAGATGTGCGAGACACTCGCGCAGGGGGACGCGCTCTCCAACGTCGCCGGGCCTCTGGGCAACCCAACGCACATCGGCGTTCCCGGGAAGCCCGACGACTTCCGCGGCACCGTCGCCTGCGTGGCCGGCGGTATCGGGGCCGCGCCTCTGCTCCCGGTCGCCCGCGCCTTCCGGAAGGCCGGCCACGAGGTCGTCACGATCCTGGGTGCGCGGCGCAGGGATCTGCTCGTCTTCGAGGACCGGCTCGGCGCCGCCTCGAGCGAGCTCGTCGTCTGCACGGATGACGGTTCCCGCGGACGCAAGGGATTCGTGACCGACGCGCTGAAAGACTTGATCGAGAGTCGGCGGGCGCGCGGGGGCGACGTCGACCTCGCCATCGCGATCGGGCCCCCGCTGATGATGAAGTTCTGCTCGAGGACGACGCAGCCCTACGGTGTCGCGACGCTCGTCAGCTTGAACACCATCATGGTGGACGGCACCGGGATGTGCGGCGGTTGCCGCGTCATGGTGGACGGCGCCGCCCGGTACGTCTGCGTGGACGGCCCGGAGTTCGACGGCCACAAGGTCGACTTCGACGGCATGATGCGGCGCCAGGCCATGTACAAGCCGGAAGAGGCGGAGAGCCTCGCGCGCTACCGCGAGAACGACCCGAGCTGTCAGATGCAGGCGTCCGTGGCCACGGCGGTCTCGGAGTCCGAGGGCGCGGCCCGGCCGGACGCGCACAAGGGAGCCTGAGCATGTCGGACCAGGAAAAAACGAACCCGAACCCAGAAGAGCTCGCGGCGCGGATCGAAAACCGCGGGAGCCTGACGAACAAACAGCGCGGCCAGCTCCCGAAGATCTTCTGGGCCGAACAGGACCCCGCCGAGCGCGTGAAGAACATCCGCGAGGTGCCGTTCGCTTACACGCCCGACCAGGCGCGCGCCGAGGCTCTGCGCTGCCTTTCCTGCAAGAACGAGCCGTGCGTGACGGGCTGTCCCGTCGGCGTGGACGTGCCCAGGTTCCTGAAGCTCGTTGCCGAAGGCGATTTTCGCGGCGCCATCCGCGCCATCAAGGAGACCAATCTGCTCCCGGCGATCTGCGGGCGCGTCTGCCCGCAGGAGAGCCAGTGCCAGGAAAACTGCATGGTGGCCAAGGTCCACAAGGATCTGGGTTTTGCCGTCTCGATCGGAAAGATCGAGGCCTTTCTGGCCGATTGGGAGCGCGAGGAGGGGGGCGTGGAGCTTCCGCCGGTCGGCAGCCCGACCGGCTTGCGAGTCGCGATCATCGGCGCGGGGCCGTCGGGCCTGGCCTGCGCGGGGGACTTGAGGCGCTTCGGCCACGAGGCCGTGGTGTTCGAGGCTTTCCACAAGGCGGGAGGCGTGCTCGTCTACGGCATCCCCGAGTTCCGCCTGCCCAAGGACATCGTTCAGGCCGAGGTCGACAACCTCGAAAAGATGGGAGTGCAGTTCGAGTTCGACACAGTCATCGGCCAGACGCTTTCCGTCGACGACCTCTTTGACGAGGGATTCGACGCCGTCTATGTCGCGACGGGCGCGGGCCTGCCCTACTTCGTCAACGTCCCCGGCGAAGACTTCAACGGCGTCTACTCGGCCAACGAGTATCTGACCCGCGCGAACCTGATGGGCGCCTACCGATTCCCGCAGGAGGACACGCCCGTCCTGCGCCGCGACAACGTCGCCGTCCTGGGGGGCGGAAACGTCGCCATGGACGCCGCGCGCACCGCGCTGCGGCTGGGAGCGAAGAACGTCTACCTCGTCTACCGACGCTCGCGCGAGGAGATGCCGGCGCGTCTGGAGGAAGTGCACCACGCCGACGAGGAGGGGGTCCAGTTTCGGCTCCTGAACGCGCCGGTCGAGATCCTCGCAAACGCCGACGGCTGGGTGCGGGCGCTCAAGGTGCAGAGATGCGAGCTCGGCGAGCCGGACGAGAAGGGGCGCCGCCGCCCTGTCCCGATCGAGGGCGCTTACGAGGAGCTGCCGGTCGAGATCGTGATCGAGGCGATCGGCAACGGCCCGAACCCGCTGATCCCCAAGACCACGTCGGGCTTGAGCGTCACGCGCCACGGCACGCTCGTGGTCGACGAGGCGACGATGATGACGACGCGCAAGGGCGTCTTTGCCGGCGGCGACATCGTGGCCGGCGCTTCCACGGTCATCCTGGCCATGGGCCACGGCCGCAAAGCGGCCGCCGCCCTCGACGCCTACCTGCGGAGCGAGGCTGCCGAGAAGAGCGAGCCGCAGGCATGATCATGGCGCACTTCCGTTTGCCGGCATGAACGAGACCGTGCACTCCGCCGTCGAGCTGGAAATCGAGCTGTTCTGCCGCGGGCTGAGGCTCGATGCTTCGTGCAGCGTGGAGGACGACGGGAGGCGACTGGCGCGAACGCGCGCGGGACTCGGATCGGGCCTGGAGCTCGTCCTGCCGGCGCCGCGCAAACCGATCTGGGTCAACGTCCCGGTCGTGGAGAAGTTCGCGGCCTCTTCCCCTTTCCGTCTCGTCAAGGAGGAAAGTCGCTACACCGTCAGCGACGATCGTACCGGCGCCTCCTATCCGGTCGAGATCCCCGAGGAGCCGGCCTGGTACGGACGCAGAACCTCGTCGGGCGTCGAGATGAGCCGCATCGGCGTGCTTCAGGGCAACTACCTGGGGATTTACGTGTCGACGAGCTGTCTTCTCTGGGCGTCGCAGCCCTCGCGCGCCTGCAAGTTCTGCACGACGGGAAAAAACCTCGGCGTCAACGAGCAGCCGCGCAAGAACCTCGAAGACGTAGTCGAGGTCGCGCTCGCGGCGCGGGACGAATCGGGCTCGGTCTTTACTCATTTGAACACCGGCTACCACTACGAGGAAGTGGACAAGCTCGAGCCGATCCATGGACTGCGGCAGTGCGAGCCCTTCGTGCGCGCGATCCGGGAGCGGGTCGGCGGCTTCATCGGGGTCCAGTGCTTTCCGGTGCCGGAACGGCAGTTCCACGAATACGATGCGTTGATCGACGCGGGCGCCGATCATTTCTCTTTTTGCTACGAGTTCGAAGACTCGGAGGTTTTCGCCCGTCTTTGCCCGGGCAAAGCGGACACCATCGGCCAGGAGGGCTTCTTCCGCGCGATGGAGTACGCGTCGAACAAGCTCGGGCGCGGCCGCGTCTCGGGGGAGATCATCGCGGGTCTCGAGTCGGTCGAGGCGACGAAACGTGGAATCGACCGGATCGTCGCGGCCGGCGCGTTCCCGACGGTCTGCATCTTTCGGCCGACGATCGGAAGCGAGCTCGAGAATGAGCCGCCTCCCGATCCCGAGGCGATGAAGGACGTCTTCGCCCATCTCTGGAAGGCCTGCCGGGACGCGGGCCTGCCCGTCGGGATCCTCCCCATCGAGGTCTCGCTCGTGGTCCAGCCCGAGGAGACGCGCGACTTGGTCGAGCCCTCCTTCTCTTCATCTCTCTACGGCTGGAAGCTCGCCGCGCTCAAGCAGCTCGCACGGCCCTACATCGCCTGGAAGCGCCGGCCGCGAGCCGCCGCCTGAGCTTCGCTCGGGATCTGCGCCTTCGGCGCACCGGCTTGCCGGCTCGATCAGTTTGTGGGCTTGGTGCCGGGCTGCGCAGTCGTGCCCTTCATCATCGGGCAGTCCATCGGCATTTCCATTTTCATTCCCATTCCGGCTTCGCCGCAGCAGCCCATCATGCCGCCGTGACCGCTCATCATCATGCCGCCCATCATGGGTGAGTCGCCCATCCCTTTCTGCATCGATTCATGGAATGCGATGAGCTTCTCGAGGACGGATTCCAGCGCTGCGACCTTTTTCTCGCCGCGGGCTTTCCTCGCCGCGTCGAGCTGTGTCTGAATCTCCGTCCAGGCGGCCTGATGCTTCTCCATCATGGCCTTCTGCGCATCCATCATCTTTTGATGCGCGGCCGCCATCTCCTGGCAGTGCCTGGCGCAGGCTTGCGCGTCGAAGCCGGGCGCTGCGGGAGTCTTCGCCTCCTGGGCGACGACCGCGCCGCCGGCGAGAAGCAGAGCCATCGACCAGATCGAAATTCGAACTTTGAGCATCTTGACCTCCGGGGAGAGACTATGGTCCCGCCAAGACTTCGGGCTTGAGGCAACTGAATCAGAACGCTGGATTTGCCGGCCTCGGCGGCCGGAACTGGCCGGGCGAAACTCTCAAGCCTCGGGTGCGATCGCGGCTAAGGCGAGAGGATCCGCGATCCGAAAGCCCTTCTTGTCCGTTTCGACGACGCCTTCCTTTTGCCAGCGGCTCATGACGCGGATGGCGGTCTCGATGGTCGTGCCGACCAGGTCGGCGATCTCCTGGCGAGAAAGCGGGAGCGGGACGAAGACGGCGCCGTTGGACTGCTTCTGCCCCATGCGGTCGGCCAGCGTGGCGAAAAGACGAGCCGCTCGGTACTCGACCGAGCCCGTCATGTCCGCCATGCGCCGATTCACGCTCATCAGCCGCATCGTCAGACCCGCCAGCAGGCGGCGCGTGATCTCGGGCCGCTTTTCGATGAGCTGAAAGAACGCGCGCTCGGGGATCGAGATGACCCCGGAGGGCTCGAGCGCGATCGCCGTCGCCGGAAAAGGGCGTCCCTCGAAGACCGCGACGGCTCCGACTGGCTCGCCCGGTCCCAGAATCTCCAGGATCAGGTCGCGGTCCGGTCCGGCCTTGACGATTTTGACCTTCCCCACGAAGAGGAAATGGATGCGCTCGGCCGGATCCCCTTCCTGGAAAATCGTGGCGCCCTTCTCGTACGCGGAGAGCTCGCAGAGCGGGGACAGCGCTGCGCGATCCTCGGGCTTCAGCGACCCGAGGATCGGAATCGCATCGAAAGGTATGGGCGGGCGCTCCGGCACCGGCCGATTATAGGTTTCGCACCGACGGCTCCCTGCCGGGATCCGACTCGGTGCTCTCGCGTCGGGACGAAAATCAACCTCGCGTGGGAAGACTCGAGACGAAGGCGGGGCCGCCGGCGGGTGTTCGGCGCGGCGCGACGGGAGCACGGCCGCCGCGCATCGTGCGAACAAGATTGAACGTGAAGAAAAGAAGCGCGAGCACGACGGGAACGCCCATGTAAGAGCCGATCACGTAGAAGATCGGACGAAACGCGGCCGGATAC
The DNA here is from genome assembly GCA_046728075.1 of Acidobacteriota bacterium. GTDB lineage: Bacteria > Acidobacteriota > Thermoanaerobaculia > UBA5066 > Gp7-AA6 > JBKPDV01. Next base: position 5,883 of record JBKPDV010000095.1, read on the forward strand.
TGGAGAAGACGCATCGCCGTTGCCGCGAGCAGCAGGGCGTAGGTTGCGTGCGCCAGCCGCGGCGACCAGAGCTGCTTGCCCGAGAAGACGGGAAGGATCCGGAAGCTCATCCCGATGATCAAGAGTGTGAGGAATCCGATGGTGAAGACGTGCCGCGCGGCATCCGCCCACCAGAGATTCTGGGCGGGAAGGCGCGTTGCTCGCGAGAGAACGACGGCCGCGAGCTCCAGCACGGCCCAGAGGGCGAGGCATCCGAAGGCCGCGCGGATGGCGAACGTGGGGGAGCCCGGCGTGCGCATCATGGGAAGAGTCGCCCGGCGCCAGAGAAAACCGTTGCCGGCCAGATAGACGAGCGCGGACAGGCCCGCCGCCGCCAGTCCCGCATCCCGCAGCAGCAACGCCGTCCGAAAGGGAAGATCCGGCAGATAGGAAGCGAGGAAGAGCGGGACCGCCGCGATCTGAAGCAGCATCGACGCTTCCGGCGTCCGACGCAGAGCCGGACCCACGCCAAGAAACAGCGAAACCACGCGATTGGCGAATCCGAAGATCCAGGCGAGCAAGAAGCCGTACAGCGCGGCGAAGTAGAAGGGCTCCGTCAGGGCGACCGGAACCGCCGTCTCGACGTGGCCCGCGAGCCAGACTCCCTGGGCGGCGACGAACGCGATGCCGATCAGGAGAAAAACGGTTCCCATGCGCACGAAGCGCAGGATCGGGTCGGTTCGATCGTACTTCCCTCGCTCGACGCGAGCGAGCAGGGTGAAGACGAATCGGGCGAAGAGAAAGACCGACGCGACCTCGAGACCGGCCGAGGCGAGCGAAAGGACGCGGCCAATCGGATAGAAGCCGAGCGGCTGCCCGATGTTTCGCAGAACGACTCCGGCGAACATCAGCCAGAACGCGGGGCGCGCCGTGGCGGGTCGAAGCCCGCCGATTCCGAGGATCCGGGGGAGAGCGTGGAAGGAGATCCCCATCAGGAAGAGCGCGGCGAATCCCAGGAGCTGCGTGTGGCCGTGAATCTGGCGGTGCGAGATCGGGACGTCCGCGCCCGCGGCGATGCGCAGCAGGTCGATCATTCCCGTCGTCGCGCCGAGCGTGAGCGTCAGGAAGAGCGAGCCCAGGATGAAATGGGGCGAGAAGGGCAAGGCGGCCGAGGCGGGAACGCTCTGTCTCGGAGCGGCCGCGGCGTCGGAGATGGCGGCCGCCCGCACGTCGCGGAGAAAGTCTTCCAGCGGCAGGCGGTGCACCGTGGCGAACCAGGCCAGCGGCTCCTCCGGCCCGTCCTCGCCGCCGCAATCGCCCAACCCGTAGCGCTCGAAGACCGGATGGGTCGATGGAAAGCGGCGCCGGACCTCGCGGATCGACATCGTCGGTGGAACCAGGTTGTACGCCTCGGCGACCCTGTGCGCCGACTCGAGGTCTTCGAGGACCTCCGCGAGCACGACCCCCTCGGCCGCGCAGGCGTCCTCGAGTGGATGCTCTCCGCCGCAACAGGTGTCCAGGCCGTAAGAGGCGAGGACCGGTCGGGCGACCGGAGAGCGCTCGATCAAGATCTTGACGGGAAGCTTCGGATCGAACATCGGATCGCTCTTCATGACCTGCAGCATCACAGCCTTCGCGCGTCGGCTTCTATGACCTGAGTCATAGCGGGCGGAAGATTCTCTTCTCGGTCGCCGGGAGCCATCCCTACGACAGGGCGGAGTGGGCTTCGGCCCGAACGACTCGAGGCGACGCGGATCCGAAGCTGGCTAGAATCAACATGCCACCGGAAGGAGAAAGCATGGAAGAAAAGGCCTTCGATCGGGCAGCCGTATTGACCACCTTGAACCGCATTCTCGAGACGGAACTGGCCGGGGTCGTTCGCTATACCCACTACTCGCTGATGATCTTCGGATACAACCGGATTCCGATCGTCTCCTGGCTGCGAGGACAAGCCACAGAGTCTTTGGCACACGCGCAGGAGGCGGGAGAGAAGATCACGCACCTCGCGGACCATCCCTCGCTGGCGATCGGGCCGCTGCTCGAGACGCACCGTCACGACATCGGCGACATCTTGCGCGAGGCGCTCGAGCACGAGAAAGGAGGCCTGGCGCATTACCGCGACCTGCTGAATCTCGTGGAGGGGCGGTCCACCTTCCTGGAAGAGTACGCGCGGCAGATGATCTTCCAGGAGGAGGCTCACGTGGGAGAGGTGGAAAAGATGCTCCGTCGGCCGGCTTAGCCTCGGTCCTTCGCGCGTCCCGTTAGGGGCGCAGAGCCAAGCCCCCGATTCTGTCTCCGTATTCCTGCGGCTCAGCCGGGAAGAGGTCTACTGAGGCGGGAAAGAGCGCCAGTCGTCGCCGGTCGTGCCGGCCGGTACGACTTCCGCCGCCGGCGCCGCGATGGCGAAGGCGTCGAACTGCGGCGGTTCGGCGAGATGGCGCTTGACGGAGCACTGATCGACGGCCCGCAGGATCGCTTCCCGGTACTTCTCCGGAAATTCCGGCGGCAACGCGATCTCGATCCGGATGCGCGCGACCCGCTTTTTGTCGTCGGGGGCATTCTGAGGCGTGACCGAAAGAGCGAGCCCCTCCGTGTCGAGGTTGCGTTGCTGGCAGAAGCGCAAGGCGTAGAAGCCCGCGCAGGTCCCGACTGAGGCGAGGAACAAGTCGAACGGCGAGGGCGCCGCGCCGGAGCCTCCCTGGGCGACGGGCTGGTCGGTGCGAATCCAGAAGCCTTCGTGAAGCGCGTCGACCCGCAGGCCTCCTGGGAAACGAATTTCCATGAGCTCAGGTCCGTTTCAACCTGGAAGCGTGAAGGAGGGGGAC
>JBKPDV010000096.1:0-5021 GCA_046728075.1 Acidobacteriota bacterium
CTGATCAACGACATCCTCGATCTCTCCAAGATCGAAGCCGGGCGGATGGAGCTGGAGGCGACCGACTTCGACCTGCCGAGCGCCATCGACAACGCCCTGATCCTGGTCCGGGAGCGAGCAAGCCGGCGGGGGATCAGGCTCGGGCACTCGGTCGATGAGCGGTTGGGGTCGATTCGGGGCGACGAGCGCAAGGTCAAGCAGGTGCTCCTGAACCTCCTGTCGAACGCGTTGAAGTTCACGCCTGAGGGCGGGCGGATCGATGTTCGCGCCACCCCCAAGGACGGTGTGGCAGAGATCTCCGTGGCGGACACCGGGGTCGGCATCGCCCCCGAGGATCAGGAAGCGGTCTTCGAGGAGTTCCGGCAGGTGGGGACGGCCGACAAGAAGGTCGAGGGCACTGGGCTCGGGCTTGCGCTGTCCCGGAAGTTCATCGAGCTCCACGGGGGCCGGATCTGGGTGGAGAGCGAGGTGGGGAAGGGCTCGACCTTCCGGTTCACGTTGCCTATGAGTTGATCCCGTGGTTACCCGACGGGTTTTTATTGGGTCTCTCGCTGGCGGTTTCCTCGCCGCGCCGCTCACCGCCGAGGCGCAGCAGGCGGCAACGAAAACGCCCAGGATCGTTCTCCTCGACGCCAGCTCGATGGTTGCGCGCGCACACGAGTGGAATGCATTCCGGCAGAGCCTGCGTGAGCTCGGCTACGTCGAGGGCCAGAACATAACTATTGAGTCCCGATCGGCGGACGGCCGGTACGAGCACTTACCTGGTCTTGCCGCCGAGTTGGTCCGGCTCAAGCCTGATCTCATCGTGACGGCCGGAGCACCCGCTGCGCTGGCCGCCAAGCAGGCAACAACGACGATTCCATCGTCATGGCGGGAGTCGGTGGCTAGCCTCGCCCGACTTCACACGCCAGCCCAGGATGTAGGTGACCTCGAAGACGGGCCTGAGGTCGACGGGAAGGTGGGCGAGCACGGCATCGAATTCGCTCCGCTCGAAGAAACCGGTTCGCGCGTTGCGCTCCTGGACCTCTCCGGGCAATAAGAAGGACATTCGGCCGACAGGAGGCGGGATGATCGACAAGGCATTTGCCCTGGTTGTAGCTCTCGTCCTCGGCGTCTTCAGCGCTCCGCGCACCACCGAGGCGCAGGAGGGAGCGAAAGTGCGCAAGGTGGGCGAGCTGCACCCCGGGACCGGTTCCGTAGAACGTCTGGCTGCGCTGCGCGAGGCCGGGTACGTCGAGGGCCAGAACCTGGTCGTCGTACGCCGGCATGCAGAGGGCCGCATCGAACGCCTGCCGGCGCTCGCAGCGGAGCTGGTCGGCCTGAAGCCGGACGTCATTCTCGCGACGGGCGGGGACGCCATCCGGGCGGCCGGGAACGCGACGAAGGTCATCCCTATCGTCATGGCGTTTGTCGAGGATCCTGTTGGGAAAGGACTTGTCGCCAGCTTGGCGCGCCCGGGCGGCAACATCACCGGCGTCAGCCTCGTGGCGGCGGGCACCATGGCCGCCAAGCGAATAGAGGTTTTCAAGGAGGCGATGCCGCGCGCGCACCGTATCGCGCTCCTTAGCTGGCCCAGGATGGAGGCGGCGCAAGTGAAGGAAGCGGAGCAAGCGGCCCGGGTGTTGAAGATCGAGACGGTCCTCGTCGAGGTCCGGAACGGCGACTATGAGGGTGCGTTCTCTGCGCTAGCAGCGGAGCGTGCCGACGCCCTCTTCGTCTTGTCGAATCCGCTGCTCAATCGTGACCGGAAGCGCATCATCGCCCTTGCGGCTCGACACCGCCTGCCAGCCTTCTACGAGTGGCGGGAATCCGCCGAGGAAGGGGGGCTCCTAGCCTACGGGGCCAACATCCGCGACCTCAACCGGCGTGTCGTCGCGTTGGTCGATAAACTACTCAAAGGCGCCAAGGCCGGGGATTTACCGGTGGAGCAGCCGATGTCCTTCGAACTCGTCATCAACATGAAGACCGCGAAGGCCCTCGGCCTCGCGATCCCGCCGTCGCTGCTCGCGCGAGCGGATTACATCGTGGAGTGATGGCCCCCGCGGGCGTCGGCGCTCCGAACCCTAACTCTGACATGCAGCCGACGCGCTTCGCGCGCAGCTGATGCCTCGCGTTAGACGGCACTAGTTGCTGGTAGCGGCTGGGAGGGGACTGTGTCGCTGGCGATGACGAAGCAGGAACGCGAGAGGTTTCTGGCTGACCTCCACGTGGGAATCATCAGTATTCCCGAAGAAGGGCGGGGACCGCTCAGCGTGCCGATCTGGTATTCGTACGAACCGGGCGGCGAGCTACGAGTCGTAACGGCCACGACTTCGCGGAAAGCGCGGCTCCTCCAGCGTGCTGGAAGATTCAGCTTATGTGCACAGGCGGAGACATGGCCGTACAAGTACGTGAGTGTCGAGGGGCCGGTCGTCGCCATCGAGCCGGCAGATCTCGAGCGCGACCGTCGGCCCCTCGCTCACCGTTACTTTGGCGCGCGAAGAGGCGACCGATACATCGAGAAGACACGAGGAGAACCGGGCCACGTTGGGAACGTGCTTGTTCGCATGCTGCCGGAACGATGGCTGACAGTGGACTACGCGAAGGCATCCGGTTCGTTATGACGGTCCGTCTAACGAGTCGCTTCAGCAGGCCGGGGCTCGCGCTGCTCGCCCCGGCTGCTGAGCGCCGCCGTTCGACGTCACACAGGCCGCGGCGGCTAGGATCGGGTTACGCACCGAATACCGATTATCAGGAGCGGAGATGACATGAACCGGAGACTTGCTTGTTTGATCATCGGCTGTGTATTGCTTTCCAGCTGTGGAACGGCTTCGGTGCGGCGCGCGACGCCGCAATCAGAGGATCCGTCTCGGTTCACTTACGCCCGTCTGTATTGCACGCCGGATAACGGGTCGCACTTCGAGACCGTCACCGTCGATCTCGCCAAGGTCGATGCGGCACCGCTTGCGCCGCCAATGTTTGTCAAGGGATATTCGGCTTCCCGCACGGCCTTGGCAGGGTTCGATCCGCGCTGGGGTGCGCAGGACCTGCAAGCTCGCAAGTTTCACCCGGCGCTCTCGGCTCAGTTCGCTGTCTACCTTCAGGGAGTCATGTCAATAACCACGACGAACGGTGAGACTCGGCACTTCGGACGTGGTGACGTGCTGCGAGTGGAAGACGCAGCCCCCTGCAAGGGGCACATCAGTGTTGTCTGCGACAAAACGTCGTTCACAATGATTTCGAGATGACGGTGTTGTGTCGGGCCGGTGGGTCGTAGTGACGTCGAACTGTCCGCTGTAGCGGACAGTCTCGCGCCTGCCCATGGCGGGCCATGGGCCCGGCATCAGTGGACAGACGACAGTAGAGTCTGAGGTAAGAAGAGGATGACGATGAAATAAAGGGCGCTGCCATTGTTGGACGATCCGGTGGAGGAAACAATGAGACTCACGGACAAGGTCGGAATCGTCGTCGGTGCTGGGCAAACACCGGGGGAGACCATTGGCAACGGTCGCGCCGCGGCCCTTCTCTTTGCGCGGGAAGGCGCGAAGGTGCTGCTCGTCGATCGCAACGTCGCGTCCGCGCAGGAAACGGCGGCCTTGATCACCAAAGAAGGCGGCACGTCACAGTGCCTCGCTGGCGACTGGACCCGCGCGAGCGAGTGCAAGGGCTACGCAAACGCTTGCGTCGACGCTTGGGGCCGGATCGATTTCTTGCACAACAACGTCGGCATCGGCGGCGGCGATGCCAGCCCTGACGAATTGACCGAGGAGGCGTTCGACCGTATCCTGCGGGTCAACCTGAAGGGTTGCCTCCTCTCATGTCAGGCTGTGCTGCCCTTTATGAGGCAGCAGCGGTCCGGCAGCATCGTCAACATCTCCTCGATCGCGGCCGTCGTGTATGCAGCGCCGCTGACTGCCTACAAGATCTCGAAGATGGGCATCAACGCGCTGGGGCAGTCGCTCGCCCTGAGCAACGCCAAGCACGGCATCCGGGTGAACACGATCATGCCGGGGCTGATGGACACGCCCATGGCGATCGAAGGGATATCGCGCGAACGCAACATCTCGAAAGAGGAGCTGCGGGCGGCTCGCGATAAACAAGTCCCGCTGCGTGGCAAGATGGGCACCGGCTGGGACGTAGCCTACGCGAGCCTCTTCCTGCATTCGGATGAGGCACAGTTCATAACCGGCGTTGTCCTCCCGGTCGATGGCGGGCAAAGCGTGAGAATCGGCTAGCTGGGCACCATCGACGCCAAAGATGACACGTGTGCCTGTGCCGTCATCGTGTTCTGGCCCGTGCAGTGCGCGGGAATGATGTAGCTCAATGGAGCTCGATTTGACGGTCCGTCAGCCACTCTTGCCCACAGCGGACGAGGTGATCATCAGCTGGTGAAGAAAGATAGGACGTCGAACTTCGCGCTGCAGTGGCCCGGGGCTCGCGTTGCTCGCCCCGTCCGCTGAGCGTCGCGTTATACCGAAGCGAGTCAGTCACGGCGAATGCGAGAGGGGAGGTTCTCATGACGACGCACACCCGGCTGTCCAGTTCCATCGTCGCTCTGGGCTTCCTGTTGATCCTGCCGCATGCCGCGGCAGCACAGGCTCTGACGACGCAGCTCAATGGTGTATGGAAGTTGACGAGCCTCGTTCTGAGGGAACTCGACACGGGGGCGACCAGGAACACGTTCGGAGAGAAGCCAGTCGGTTATGCGGTCTTCACTCGCGGCGGCCACTTCACATGGGGTTGGGTCAGCGACGGCCGCAAGGCTCCGGCTGGGCCGGTGCCGACCGATGCCGAACGGGTCGTCCTGTACAACACCTTGGCCTTCGGCAGCGGGTCGTACCGCGTGGAAGGCAACACGGTGTCCCTCCGCTACGACTCGTCGTGGAACCAGTCCTGGACTGGAGCCGAACGGAAGGCCGAGATGCAGGTTTCCGGCAAGACGCTCACCTGGAAGTCGCCGCCGTTCAAATCCCTGGATGGTAAGGACGTGATCGCGATCACGACCCTGGAGCGAATGGAGTAGGGCCGAGTCGGCGTTCTCC
>JBKPDV010000097.1:0-16304 GCA_046728075.1 Acidobacteriota bacterium
CCGTTCGAGGCGCGGCGCCCAGGCGACGCGACGCCGGCCCGCCCGAGCGACGGCGCGCCCCGCACAAGCGACTCGGGGAAGTGGCCGGCGCTTCCGAAGGGATAGAGCTGGTAGTTACGCAGACTCCCCAAGATGTATAGAGCGGCCGCGGGCGGGGATGAACCTCGCCCCTACGTCGGACGGGAGACTCATGGCGACTGCCCCTCCGACTTTTTCCGGAACCACTGCGTCGTGATCGGGATCCCTTTTTCGAGCGGGGTCCACTCGGGCAGAGCGAAGTCGCGCCGGGCGGCGGAGCCGTCGAGGACGCTGCGGCGTTGCTCCCCAGGCGGCTGAGGCGCGAACTCGGGCGGTTTGCTGTAGTCGAGTGCGCTGGCGATCATCGTGAAGAGGCGGTTGACCGAGGTCTCGACTCCGGTGCCCAGGTTCCAGGTGCCGCTCTTTTCACTCGCCGCCGCTCGTGCGGCCGCCTGGACGAGGTCTCCCACGTACACATAGTCGCGCGTCTGCTCGCCGTCCCCGCGAACCTTGGGCGTGCCGCCGCGCAGGATCGTCTCGGCGAAGATCGCGACGACCCCGGCTTCCCCCATTCCGTTCTGGCCGGGACCGTAGACGTTGGCATAGCGCAAGACCTGGGTTCGGAAGCCATGGACCACGCGGTAGTAGTAGAGGTAGTTCTCGATCGCGAGCTTGGCGCATCCGTACGGCGAGACAGGATGAGTCGGATGACTCTCGGGAGCGGGCCGCCCGCCCTCGGGCTCGCCGTAGAGAGCCCCCCCGGTCGAGGCGAACAGGACTCGCTTCACCCCTGCGCGGCGACAGGCTTCGAAAAGATTCAGCGATCCCAGGACGTTAGCGCGGGCGTCGTGGACCGGGTCCGCGACGGAATGGCGCAGGTCGATCTGTGCCGCGTGGTGGGAGACGAAGTCGATCTTCTCTTCCTTGAGCAGCGGCTCGAGATCGGCCGACGCGATGTCCGCCTGAAGGAAGCGCGCCCCCGCCGGGACCTTCTCGACGCCGCCCGTCGAGAGGTCGTCGACCACGACCACGCGATGGCCATCGTCGATGTGACGTTTGGCCATATGCGAGCCGATGAACCCGGCGCCGCCGGTTACGAGGATGTTCATAGAATCTCCAGTCGGTGGTGATGATAGCGAATCGAACGCCGGCCCCTTGCCTCCGAATCGATCCGGCTGCGCAAGGCCTGTCGGAGCCGCCCCGCGCCTTCTTCCGCCGCGACACCACCACCGTCGCTCGCGCTTTGATCGGCGCCTGGATCGCGCGGCGGTGGCGCGGGCGCTGGTACGGCGCGCGCATCGTCGAAACGGAGGCCTACATCGGGCCGACGGACGCGGCCGCCCACTCCTGGAAGGGGAGACGCACGGCCCGCGTCGAGCCGATGTATCGGGACGGCGGCCATCTCTACGTCTTCCTCGTCTACGGCATGTACCGCTGCGCCAACGTCGTCACGCGGCGTGAAGGGGACGCGCAGGCGGTCCTGCTCCGCGCGGCGGAAGGGCCGAGCGATTGCCCGCCGCGGCTCCTGTCCGGCCCCGGGAAGCTCTGCGCTGGTATCGGAATCAGCGTCTTGGACAGCGGGCTCGACCTGCTCGCGGGAGGCGCCCTGCGCGTCTTCCGCCGGAAGGGCAAGAGGCCGCGCATCGGCGTCTCGCCGCGCATCGGGGTGGATTACGCTGGCGAGGCGGCCGGCTGGCCTCTCCGGTTCTTCGATCTGGACTCGCCCGCGGTTTCGGGGAGGAACAAGTCGGGAGTCGGGAGTCGATAGTCGGTAGCGGGCGAATCTACAGTCGACGCAATCCTTTTCTTGGCTCCCGGACTACCGACTACCGACTACTGACTACCGACTGCCCATTCGACTACCGACTACCAACTTCTCTCAGTGCGTCACTGTTGTTGAGCCTTCGTCGGCGTCACGCGACGTGGTGGCGACGGCGTTCTTGCCGCCACGCTTGGCGCGATAGAGAGCCGCATCGGCTTTCTCGATGAGCTCCTTCTTGCTGGAGGCGTCGATCGGGTACGTGGCCAGGCCGATCGAGACGGTCACGCGGAGGATGTCGTTCGAGTCGGGAGGGCGGAAGAGCCGCTCGTCGATGCGGCGGCGGATTCGCTCGGCGACTTCCATCCCCTCTTCCGCCGGCGTCTCCGGCAGAATCACGGCGAACTCCTCCCCGCCGTAGCGCGCCAGCAAGTCCATGTCGCCCCGGATCTCGCTTCGGATTTCCGCGACGATGCGTCGCAGAATCGCATCTCCCACCGGGTGGCCATAGCGATCGTTGATGGACTTGAAGTCGTCGATGTCCAGCATCAGGGCGGTCAGGGGCCGGGCGCGCCGTTCCGCGCGGCCGATCTCCTTCTGGAGAGATTCCTGGAAGTGCCGGTGGTTGTAGACGCCGGTCAGGCCGTCCCTCACGCTCTGTTCACGGGCGTCGGCGTACGAGCGCGCGTTCTCGATCGCCGTGACCGCCTGGTTGGCAAAGATCTCCAGCGCGTGGATCGTTTCGACGGTCGGCGAGAGACCGCTGCGGGGCGACCCGACCGTCAGGCAGCCGACGAGGGTTTCGCCTGCCACGAGGGGAATCCAGAGAGTCTCGGTTGGGAGCCACGCATTGGGCCCGGGGCGCCGCGGGCCGGGAACCCCGAACAGCTCCTCTTCTTCTCGCGCCTCGCGATGGCGCACGTGGTAGGACTTCGACACGCGGTTGCGGTCGGTCCAGTACTGCGTGATCTCGCGGGCCGCGATCTCCCGGCCCTGCATCTCGCCCCAGTTGCGATCGAGGCCCGACTGCGCCCGGTGGGTGAACTGGTCGCTCGGGCCGTCGTAAAGGGAGAGCAGCACCGCGTCGAAGCCGAGGCTGCGGCCGACTCCCGTGACGATCGACTGAAACAAGGTGTCGAGAGTCAGATGCTTCTTGAGCTCATTGGAGATGTCGAGAATCTGATTCAGCGTCTCGGCACGCTCACGGTTCTTCTCGGAGAGCTCCTGAATCTGCGCGCGAATGGTGCGGTCCTGAAGCAGAAGGGCGATCTGCTCGGCGAAGAGCGTGAGCGAGGCCACCGTGGACCGGTCGTGGAGCGCGGGAAACGGGCTTTCGACAATCAGAACTCCCGTCTCCAGCTCGATGGTCGTCAGCCGCGCCGTGACCTGATACTTGCAATCTTCCGAGAGTGGCAAAGAGCGTTGCTCGCCCGAGGCCAACTGAGCCGGAGAGCCGGGCGGGGCGGGAGGGTTCTGGTCGATCCGGTTGGAGCGGACCCAATCGGCGACCGCATCCCGGGAAATCGTGACCTCGCCGGCGAAGTGGACCGCGAAATCCAGAGGAGGATCGTCCACCCATTCCACGACCGCCATCGCCTCGATCGGGAAGACCTTGCGCAGAACCTCGAAGAGGCGCCTGTATCGATCGCCCCGCCCCCCGACCGCGAAGACATTGGACAGCTCCCTCAGAGCTTCCAGCTCGCGGTTCTCCCGCGCGACCTGTTCGTACTTGCGCTCGAAGGAGGAGAAGTTTCGGACGACCAGTGAGGCCAGCACAACAGGAAAGAACGCCAGCAGAAGGCCCAGGATCCCGTAGTGGGGATAGACGAGGATCTCGAGAGCGACCATCGGGGCGAGCAGCAGCAGCGCGACGAGCTGGAAAAGGCCCATTTCCAGCAGGCGTTCCCGCGGAACGAGGCGGCCGATCTCCAGGTACGAGAAGACAAAGAGCGTGTTGACGAAGTAGAAGACGAGCAGCACCCCCGCGGCCGCCGCGGCCAGAGCGACGGGTCCTTGAGTCGAAACGCGCACGGCCTGGAAGAAGAGGGCGGCCAGGCCGTAGGACAGCGCGAGCTGCGAGAGATCGAAGAGGCTCGAGAGAGACAATCGCCGCCGGCGGAGGAGCTTGATGGCCAGATCGGCGACGGCGCAAATCGCCATCGCGGCGCCCGGGGACCGGAGAATGAGGATCGCCGGCACGAGCGCCGCCGCTTCGAGGCCCAGGAAGTTTCCTGCGTAACGGACGCGTAACCGGAAGGCGAGCGCGGCGATGAGGGTGAAGAAAAGAATCTCGCCGAGCCGATCGACCGCGATCGTCCGCGCCTCGATCAGGAAGAGCACCGCAGCGGCGCCGCAGGTTCCGATCTGGAGAAGCCGGAAGGCGCGGGAACGAGAAATCATGGGGAATCCGATGATCGGTCCATCGGTCCATTGGTTGAACACCTCTCGTCGAGGGGCAGATGAGCCGATGAACCGATGAGCCGATGAACCGATTCTTCTCTCATTTCCTCTTCCACCGGATGACTCCCGCCTTCAGGAGCCGCTGGAAGATCATCATCACGTCGAGCTCCTTCATCGGGGAGATCTTCATGATCGACTTGACGTCCCACTGGCCGTTGATCCGTGAGATGACGAAACCCTCCTGCGGGGAAAACGTCCGGGTCGTCAGATCGGCGATCGGGATGGCGTGCTCCGGGATCGCGGTGAGCTTGACTCCGTCCTTCTCCAGGTTGGCCTTGATGAGCCGTTCCGCGTCTCGAATCGCTTCGGTGGTCCGGCCGTCGTTCGGGTCCAGATCCGAGGCGACCTTCAACATCCGGTAGGCCGCCTGTGGATCGTCGCGAAGGGTCTGCATGCCCCTCAAGTAGAAGCGTTCGGCCTCGCTCTCCACGCTCCCCCCGACGGCCATGGCGCTCTGGCTCGCGGCCGTCTCGACGAGAGCCATCGTGCCGCTGCGCAGCCCCTCGAAAACGAGCCGAGCGACGGAGAACTCGGCGTTGTGCGTCTGGAGGGCGATCTCCTCGATCGGGCGCTGGCCGTCGATGTAGGGGACCATGAGTTTTTCCCGTTCCGAGAGCTCGTCGATGTTCAAAGGCTTGACGATCATCGGGATGACCTTGTCGTCGGGGACGCGCAGGCGGATGCGTTGCCACTCATCATAGCGCCGGAGGCCCTCCATGATGATGCCGGTGACGTCGAGGGACAACGGAACCATCTTGAGCTCCGGCAGCTCGCCGTCCACGAACTCGAAGCTGCCTTCCTCCCAGAGGAACACGTCGTAGATCGACTCCTCCGCCTTCTTGCGCATGAGCCGCAGCAGGTCGGTCTCCGAGATCGCGTTGATCATGACCAGGATCTTGCCGAGCAGTATGTTGGACTCTTCCTGGACCTCCATGGCCATCTTCAGCTCTTCCTCGGTGATGTAGCCGTGGGAGACCAGGAAATGGCCCAGGTACTCGCGCTGGTCGGAGGAGGAAGAGGAGTTGATGCGGCCGACCTGGAAATAGATCCGTTTCTCCACACCGTGCCCCTCAATGAGCAGAGTCCCGGTCTTCTGGCCGAGAGACAGCCATTGGAGCAGCTCCGAGAGCTGCATCGTCTTGAGGTTCCCGGTGATTCCCACTCTATTCCTGTAAGGTTAACGGGCGGAGTATTTTAGCGCCCTTTGCCGGTTCGGAGAGGGCGAAGGGCGAATGGCGAAGGGCGAAGGGCGGTCAGGACTCAGACAGACGCGGCGGAAAGCCACGCTTCGGCTCAGCGCCTTTCGCCTTTCGCCCGGCGCCGTTCGCCGGTTTCACTCCATCGGAGGGTTGTAGGCCGGGATGCCCGTCACGGCCTCGCCGATCACCAGCGTGTGGATGTCGTGCGTTCCCTCGTAGGTGTAGACGCTCTCGATGTTGGCCAGGTGGCGAAAAACCGGATACTCGTTGACGACTCCGTTGGCTCCCAGGGTCTCCCGGGCCAGCTTCGCGCACTCTCTGGCCACCCAGCAATTGTTGCGCTTGGCCATCGAGACGTGGTGGGGCTTCATCGTCTTGTCGTCCTTCATCGTCCCGACTTTCCAGGCGAGGAGCTGGCCCTTGGTGATTTCGGTCACCATCCAGGCCAGGCGCTCCTGGACGAGCTGGTGAGCGGCAATCGGGCGGTCCTTCCACTGCTTCCGGCTCTTGGCGTAGTCGAGAGCCGCTTGATAGGTCGCCATGGCGCTGCCGATCGAGCCCCACGCGATGCCGTAGCGCGCCTGAGTCAGGCAGGAGAGGGGACCGCGGAGGCCCTCGACGCCCGGCAGGATGTTTTCTGCCGGAATCCGGCAGTCCTCGAACGCGAGCTGGGAGGTGACCGAAGCGCGCAGCGACATCTTCCCCTTGTGCTCGAACGTCGAGAATCCCTTGGTTCCCTTCTCACCCAAAAAACCCCGGATGACTCCATTGAGCTTCGCCCAGACGACGGCGACATCGGCGATCGAGCCGTTCGTAATCCAGGCCTTCGCGCCGTTCAAGACGTACGAGTCCCCGTCTTTCTTCGCGGTCGTCCGCATTCCGGCCGGGTTGGACCCGAAATCGGGCTCCGTCAGGCCGAAACACCCGATGGCCTCGGCGCGGGCGAGCTTCGGAATCCAGTGGTCTTTCTGCTGCTGGGAGCCGAACGTGTAGATGGGGTACATCACGAGGGCGGACTGAACCGAGACGAAGGAGCGGAGCCCCGAGTCGCCGCGCTCGAGCTCCTGAGTAATCAGGCCATAGGCGACGTTGTCCAATCCCGGCAGTCCGTAATCGGGGATGGTCGAGCCGAACAGGTTCATCGCGGCCATGTCGGGAATGAGCTCTTTGGGGAAACGCCCTTCCCAGGCCGCTTCTTCGATGATGGGGAGGACCTTCTCGTCGACCCAGGACCGGACCGTGTCGCGCACGAGACGCTGCTCCTCCGTGAAGAGGCTGTCGCAGTCGAGGTAGTCGACGTTGCTGGAAGCCATTTTGGTGCTCCTCAGTCCAAGCGTAACTCAAAGTCCATCTTGGTCTCCGTGAGAGTCGGAGTGGGAGAGGGGGTGAGTGGGGGAGTGGGTGAATCCCCGTTCTCGTTCGCCCCCTCTCCCCCTCACCGACTCTCGCCCTCAAATAGTCGAAGCCGAGATGGTTCTGCGGGCCGCTCCGGTGATTTAGACTTACCGGACCAATGAGCGTCTTCACCGGCGGCTCCGCCTACAGCATGGCGAACTCGATCGCCGACGGCTACATCATCACGTCGGAGCTGACGTTCAAGAAGTTCCAGGACTCGGACTTGCGGACATTCCTTTCCGAGTCCGATCGGCTCCTTCGAGAGATCCGAGGCAATCAGGTTCCCACCGACGACGTCCAGGGCGCGCAAACACGGCAGCGCCGCCTGCAGCGCGTGACCCAGGCGATCTCGATCGCCAACGCCGTGCGTTCGCGGCGGCGGTGAATCGCCCCGCCTGGGGGCAATTCGCCGGCGCCGTCCTCTTCTTCCTCGCGGCGACGATCCTCTTCACCTGGCCGGCCGCAGCCCATCTATCGAACAGCCTCTCGGACCCATGGGACGCAAGGCTGAATGCCTGGATTCTCCACTGGGATTTTCACCAGACATTTCATGATCCTGGCCACCTGTTCGACGCGAACATATTTTACCCGGCGCGATACGCGCTCGCGTTCTCCGAGAACCTCCTCGGGGCCTCGCTCTTTGGTTTTCCCCTCTATGCAGCCGGTCTCTCGACTCTGACCGTCTATAACGTTCTCTTTCTTCTCGGCATCTTTCTTTCCGCGCTCGCGGCCTGGGCCCTGGCGCGGGAGTGGACGGGAGACCCCCGAGCGTCGCTGCTCGCCGGCGTGGTGTATGCGTTTCTTCCCTGGCGGATCGCGCAGATTCCGCACATCCAGTTCCAATGGGGAGCGTTTCTCGCGCTGTTGCTGCTGTTTCTGTTGCGTTACCTCGATTCCGGCCGGCCGCGCGACCTCGCATTGTTTGGTTTGTTCTTTGCCTGGAATGCCGCGACGAACGTTCACTACGGGCTCTTCTCGGTCGTTCTGGTGGCGATCGTGCTCGCCTTCGAGGGCATTGCCCGCCGGCATGAGGAAATCCCTCGACGAATCCGCAGGAGCCTGGCCGCCGCCGCGCTCGCGATGCTTGTCGTGGCTCCGCTCTCTATTCCCTACGCTCGCGCTTCCCGCCTGTACGGCATGCGGCGCGGCGACGAGGAGATCGAAGCCTTCTCCGCGAAACCCTCGGATTTTGCCGCGGCGGGTCCGCAGAACCGCCTGTACGGTTCTCTGGCGGGACAGGCTGGACGGGATGAGGGAAATTTCTTCCCCGGCGTCCTCGTCCCGATGCTGGCGGCTCTCGGGGTCGTAACGCGGCGAGATCGCTCAGCGCCTCCGAGTCTCCTGGCAGAACCATCCCCTGGATCAACCTCTCGGACCTGGGCGCTGGATCTGCTGGTGCTCGCCCTGCTCGTGATCTGGATTCTCGCGGCCTTCTTCTCCTTGAATCGCCTCGGCCCCGTGAAGCTGCGCGATCCGGGACGGATCCTGGTGCTGGTGACGATCGCAGCCGTCGCGCGGTTGCTCGTCCGGCTCCCGGCAGGGGCGCCCGGCGCGAACTTGCGCGAGCTCCTGCGGCGGCCAGGGGTCGGACGGGGCGTACTTCTCGTTCTCATCGGAGTGGCCGGAGCCGTTCTCGCTCTGGGGGTGCACACGCCTTACTATCGCTTTCTTCTTCAGTCCTTTGGCCCGCCGTTTCGCGCCATTCGCGTACCGGCGCGCGCAATCGTTCTCTTGCATCTGGCCCTGGCGATCCTCGCGGCCGTCGGGCTCTCGCGCCTGGCGCATCGGCGGCGATGGATCATTGGAGCCGCGATTCTGGTCGTCGCGATCGAGTATCGGGCCTTTCCTTTGCGGCTTTATCCCGTCCCGGCCGAGCCGGCGCCGGTCTATCGCTGGCTGTCGCGTGTCGAGCTTTCGGGCGCCATCGTCGAGTGGCCGTTCGCTTCGACCTCCGAGGTCGAGTATCAGTTCCGTTCCACGGCTCACTGGAAGCCCCTTCTCAATGGTTACTCGGGCTTCAGCCCGCCCGCCTACTGGGAGATGGCGAAAATGTTCGAGGCCCCGATCGTTTCTCCGGGAGTCTGGAGCGCGATGGAGGCGAGCAGCGGACGTCTCCTCATCTTTCATCCGCAGGCGGTTCGACCAGAAGAACGGCTCCGCTATCGGCGCCTCGTGCGCGAAGGGCTGCTCGAGGGGAGGATCTCGCCGATCACCTCCTTTGCCAACGAAGGGACGAACGACCTCGTCTTCCGAATCGAAGGCGGCCGCGCATCGGATCTTCGCCTTCCCGCCGAGACGGGAGAAGCGGCGGGGATCCAGGCGCGGCGCGCATTCGCAGTTTTGGATTCGGAGTGGAGCCGACCATTCGGCTATCTCGATCGGCCCACGGAGAACGAGACGGTCCTCGCCGGCAGCTGGGGCTTCGGCTGGGCCCTTCAGGACTCCGGCATCGAGAAGGTGCTCGTTTCTTTCGACGCGGGAACCGCCGTGCCGGCCACGACCGGCATCGCTCACCCGGGCGTGCCGGGTGTGTATCCCGGTTATCCCGACGTCGAAAGAGCGGGGTTTGCTTTTCGAATCCCGGTGCTCGCCGCGGGAGCTCACACCCTGAGGGTGACCCTTGTGGACCGAAGCGGTGGGAGGACGCAGCTCGTCCGGCAAATCGTTTCGCGCTGACCCGGACCGGGCCCGGATAGACTCGAACCCTCCGCCATGACAGGAAGGCTGCGACACTTTTTGAAGGGACCGCTCTCCTGGCGCCGGATGCGGCACGACTGGGACGAGCGGGCGCGCGAGAACGCGCAACACTTCATCGCCTGCGGCCACTCGGAGACGGATACCGCGTTCTGGGATTCGGGGAGGCGGGACCTGGAGCTCTCCGTTCTTCACGACGTGGAGCTCGAGCCGACGGCGCGCGCTCTGGAGATCGGCTGCGGAGTCGGCCGGCTGCTGCGTCCGCTCTCGGAGCGGATCGAGAAAGTTTACGGCGTCGACATCTCGAGCGAGATGATCGAGCGGGCCCGCCGCGCTCTGGCCGATCGCCCCAACATCGAGCTCTTCGCGACGCGCGGCCGGCTCGACTTCATTCCCGACGCATCGCTCGATTTCGTTTACTCGTTCATCGTCTTTCAGCACATCCCGACCAAGAAGGCGGTCTCCCGCTACATCCGCGAGGCCGGCCGGGTCCTTGCGGATGGCGGGGTCTTTCGCTTCCAGGTGGATGGACGGCCCCGCTCCAGGCGCGAGAAGGCCGATACATGGCTCGGCGTCTGGTATGAGCCGAGCGAGCTGACACGGGAGCTCCAGCGGGCGGGGTTCGAGACGGTCGGTCTGTGGGGAGAGCACACGCACTATCTCTGGGCGACGGCCCGCCGCCGCGGCGGAAAGCCCGGGCGCGGGTCGGCGGCGGTCCGGACTCGCCCGCGGGAATGGAACCGTCCTGCCCTCGAGGCCTTTCTTTCCCGACTGGGAAGCGATGTCGGGGTCGAAGCCGCAGCGGTTCTCGCCGGACAGCGGTCCCTTCGGGAGGCCGCGGCGCCGCTCCTCTCTCGCTACGGACAAGAGTCGGCCGAGGCTTTCGTGAGCCGCGCCTACGAGGTCCTGCTCGGACGCGAGGCCGACCCGGGCGGTCTCGCCTTCTACGCGAAGGAGATCGCAGGCGGGATTCCCGCCTCCAATACAGTTGACTGCCTCGTGTCCTCCGCAGAGCTCGAAGAAAAGCTACGGCCGGAAGTAACACCCGACCGTCTCTCCCCGGCAACGCAGAACCCTCTCCACAGAGGGGAGAGGGAAGGGTGAGCGGTTTGAGATTGTCGCTCTGACGAAGTTGTCTCGTCGTAGAGAACCCCAAAAGGACGCCCCTCACCCCGACCCTCTTCCGCCGGGAGAGGGGGCAGAAGGATCCGTGACGGGACGTGGTGTGCGGATGCGCGAGTTCTTCTTCGCCGCCCTCTTTTTCCTGGCGGCCGCCGTCATCTTCACCTGGCCGATCGCGCCGCGCACCTCGACAGGTCTTGCGGACCTCTGGGACGCGAAGTTGAACGCCTGGATCCTGCACTGGGACTTCCACCAGATCTTTCGGGACCCGCTGTATCTCTTCGACGCGAACATTTTCTTTCCCTCGCGTTACGCGCTCGCGTTTTCAGAGAACCTTCTCGGTGCGGCGTTCTTCGGCTTCCCGCTCTACGCGATGGGTTTCTCGACACTCACCGTCTACAACATCGTCTTTCTGCTCGGGATGTTCCTGTCCGGCATGGCGGCATGGGCCCTTGCCCGAGAAATGACGGGCGATCCGCTGGCCTCGGTTGTTGCCGGTCTCGTCTACGCCTTCTGTCCCTGGCGCATCGCGCAGATCCCGCACATCCAGTTCCAGTGGGGCGCGTTTCTGGCCCTTTCGCTTCTCTTCCTGCTCCGGTATCTGGACACCGGCCGTCGGCGGGACGTAATCCTCTTCGGGGTCTGCTTCGCGTGGAACGCTCTCTGCAACGTCCACTACGCGCTCTTTTCGGGATTCCTGATCGCGGCGACGCTCCTTTATCAGGCGTTCGTCACGCCGTGGAGCTCTTTCCGTTCGCGGATTCCCGGCACCGCCGCTGCTCTCTTTCTCGCGGCGCTCGCCGTGGTTCCTGTCCTCCTGCCGTACGGGCTTGCTTCGAGGCTCTACGGCATGCAGCGAGGCCTCGAGGAGATCCACGTTTTCTCCGGAGTCTGGACGGATTTTCTGACGGCCGGCGGCCAGAACAAGCTGTACGCGCCGCTGACGCAGAAGTGGGCGAAGCCGGAGGGGGAGCTTTTCCCCGGCCTTGTTCCGTTTGTTCTCGCCGGATTCGCCCTCTCGCGGAGAAGCTCCGGAACGCCATCACTCGCCAGGCCGCCCGCTTCGACGAGGCGACGGCGGCTCGCCCGGATCTTGGATGTGGTTCTGCTGGCAGCGGCGGTCCTCTGGATCGCGTCGATCGCGGGCGTGCACGAGCTCGGGCCGCTGAAGCTCCATGAGCCGTCGCGGATCGCAGTTCTGGCGACCGTGGTCCTGGCCGCGCGGCTGGCGGCCGCATTTCCGGTTCGATCCCGCTTCGCGAACCTCGGCGACTTTCTCCAGAGACTTCCTTTCGGGGCGCGGGCGGGTCTGTTTGTGGTGATCGCGATTCTCGGAGTCGTCGTGGCGCTGGGCACCCATACGCCTTTCTACCGTTTCCTCGTGGAGTCCCTCGGGCCGATCTTCCGGGTGATCCGCGCGCCATCCCGAGGAGTCGTTCTCTTCGACATCGGCCTCGGCGTTCTGGCCGCGTGGGGTCTCGCGGAGCTCATGCGGTCACGCCGGCGGAATGCGCGGATCGCGCTGGCGGGGGCGGCGGTCCTCCTGATCGGGCTCGAGTACCGCGCCTTTCCCGTGGGCGTGACCCGCATCGATTCCACCCCCGCTCTCGCGTACAGGTGGCTCGCGAGCGCCTCTTTCCCCGGGGGCCTCGTGGAATTGCCGCTCGGCACCTGGTACGACCAGGAGCACGAGTTCCGATCGACAGCCCATTGGAAGCCGATCTTGAACGGAGCTTCCGGCTTTTCTCCGCACTCCTATCAGGAGCTTGCGGGGGCTCTGGAAAAACAGCCGATCTCAGACGAAATCTGGGGAATGCTCGAGGAGAGAAGGGCTACGCTTCTTCTCTACCATCCGGGCGTGCTGGAGGGAGAGCGGGCCACCTCCTACAGCGAGGCCGTCCGGGCCGGGATGGATCAAGGGAAGATCGAGCTGCTCCGGGCTTTTCCCCACGGAGACTCCTCCGATTTTCTCTTCCGTCTCTCCTGGGCGCCGGCGCCCGCGATCGAGTCCGCGCAGCCCGTAGAACGGAAGCGGGATCGGGCATTGCTCGAATCGGTTCTTCGGCCGCCCTTCGGCTACATCGATCTTCCGGAAGAAGCGGAAGAGGTCGGATCGGGCGCGTCCGTGGTGGGCTGGGCGCTCGACGACTCCGGTGTGGCGCGTGTCACGGTCGCGGTGGACGATGGCCCGGCCGCGCCGGCCCTCTACGGGCTCCCGCATCCGGGCCCCGCGGAGGTTTACTTGCAGTATCCCAACGTCGAGAACGCCGGCTTCAGCTTCGCGCTGTCTGCGTTACCCTCCGGACCGCACGTTCTCACCATCACGATCGTCGCGAGGGATGGGGGCAGGACGGTGATGAAGAGGAACGTGACGGGAAAGGCAGTCGATAGTCGGTAGTCGATAGTCGGTAGGGACTCTTGCGATCGCTTCGGCTCCCCACTACCGACTACGGACTACTGACTACCGACTACTCGTCTTCCAACTCCCACAACCCGACTTCCCGCAGCTGCCCGATCTTTCGCCAGCGACCCGGGGCGTGCTGCGGGAGCTGATCCCACTCGAAGGGGTAAAGAAGCGCGAACCACCGGGTCCCGCGGCCCTTCGTCCGGGCGCGGAGCTCTGTCAGTTTTTCCGGCGTGAGCCAATCCCAGCGCGCGTAGGACAGGTCGGTGTAGTTTTCGAGGGCGCCGCTCGCGGCCATGGAGAGCACGACCCCGCCTGGCGGGACCGTCCGCGCGGCCCAGGCACAGATTTGGGGGTAGGTCGATTCGGATTCCGCGATGTGGAGAATCCCGACCGATCGGAGCGTTCGGATTTCCGTGAAGAGCACCGCTCCGAAAAGAAGGGCCGCAATGACGAACCGCAGAAGCCTGGGAAGCTTGGTAGAGAGGTCTTGCGCCGCGAGAAGCGCTCCTAGGAAGAGAGCCGGCGCCGCGGGCAGAAGAAATCGCACGAACCAGAACGAGTCGTAGGGCTCATAGAGACAGTAGAAGAGAAGAAACGCGCCGAACCAGGAGAGCAGAAGACCTCGATCCCGCCAGCGGACTTTGCGATCGAAGGCGAGACCGAACCAGGCCAGAGGAATCAACGGGGTCATGGACCGGAAGATCCAGCCTCCGTAATGGCGCAGGCGCGGCGGAAAATTAACCAGAGCGATGGCTTCCAAGAGGCCGCTCTGCCGGTAGCCCGACTGGAGCGCACTCCCGTAGCAATGCTTGTTGAAGAGGGCGAGGAGGGCCGCGAAGGGCGCGCCGCCGAGGAGGAACAGAGCGAGAGCGGCCGGAGCGATCGGCAGGGCGAACGCGAGAGGAATCGCCAGCAGGAGATTCGTCGGCCGCACGAGCACCGCGATCCCGAGGGCCGCCCCGGCGGGGAGAGCCCACAGGGTCCGCCGCCGGGCCTTGACCGCGCAGAGCGCCGACGCCAGGCACCACAGCGTTGCGGTCGCGTCGCTCATCGGCTGGATCGCCTGCCCAATCCCGACGGGCCACGCGGCGAAGAGGACCGTTCCAGCCGCGGCCCAGCTCCGAGGAACCGATAGTTCCAGCGCGAGCAGGAAGAAGAGTGGCAGACACGCTACCGCGGCCAGCGGCGAGACGAGGAAGGGTCCGAGGTCCCATCCGAAAAGCCTCGCGGCCGCCGCCATGTGAGCGGGAAATCCGGCGGGGTAGTAAGGCGCCATCGTGCCGCGGGGTCCCGTCACGAAACCGAGCGGCGTAAAGAGTCCCACTTCCTCGTCGGGAAGGCCCAGCCGGTCGAGCGTGCGCGGCCGATCCACGAGCCTTCCTGCCACCATCCGCTTCGCGGTGTTGAGATACCCGGAGCTGTCCGAGCCGCCCACGGAAAACGAGTTGTGTCGCAGCAGGAAGATTGCGTAAGCGGCGAGAAAGATCCCGGCCAGGACCAGGCCGATCGCGCGCGATCTCACGGAACCCAGCGCAACCGGATCGGGCCGAGGCGGCGGACGCGGCCATTGGGAGCCTTGAGCTCGATTGAGATCACATGCTCCGTCGGTCCGCCGGCCGGCCGCTCCACGACGGCGCGCCAGCCGGCACGTGAGCAGTCCCCGAGCTGCGGAAGGGAATGTTGCACGTCCGGCCTTGGCCGGCGCTCGACGGCCGGGACGATGCCATCGGGAGCGATCGCGACGCGAACATCCACGTCCCCCTCCCCGGAACGCGCCCACCCCGAGATCTCGAGCGGCCCGCGGACCGAGGAGCCGTCGAGCGGACCGTCGATCCAGCCGGGAATGGAGTCGTCGTCGAGCTCCGGACGCCACCAGGCTGTCGGAGGAGGCGCGATTCCGCGGGCGGGATGGAACGCGGCGGCGAGGCGGGAGTTGGGGAGGGCCAGGCGGATCAGCTTGCGCGTGGAAAGCTCGAGCTCCGAGTTGCGCAGATCCCACAGGCGGCTCGGCTGGAGGTCCAGGTTGTTGTTGAAGCCGCTCGGGAAGACCATCGCCCCGATGAAGTTCGCGTAGACGGAGAAGGCGAAGCAGAGACCGAAAAGGACGAGTCTCGGCTTGTTCTGGACGATCCTCGGCCAGTAGCCGGCGACCAGGATCGTCAGCAGAGGCGCGAGCTCGGTGACCAGCCTGTAACCGAAAGTGTGGCCGCCCCACCACATCGTCCATCGGGAGTAAACGAGGAGCGTGAGAAGCACCGCGACGACGAGGTAGCGGGGGAGCCGCTTGACCCCGGGCGGCGCTGGCCGGAACGCGGCGAAGGCCGCGGGGATCGCGAAGAGAAAGACGGGAGAGAAGACGAAGAGTCCCCGCGAAGGCGAGATCAGGATTCCGGCAAGGCCGCGCCCGAGGCTTCCCGCGAAATGCGCGCCGGACACGTCCTGCGCCAGGGAAAGCGGAGACCCCCAGTACGTCGCGGCATACCAGAAATGAAAGAGAGCCGGCAGAAGCGCCAGCGCCGCAAAGCCCAAAAGCCAACGCCTTGCATAGCGCAGGACGTAAATGGCGAGCGGCAGCGCGATGGCGATGTTCGTGGGCCGATTGACGACCGCCAGCCCCAGTGCGAGACCGGCCAGAGGAATCGTGCGGCCCTCTCGAAGGAGAGCCCAGAGCGCGATCGAGAGAAACAGCACCGACGCCCCATGTTGGAACAAGGCGCGGCTGGCGACGCTCCAGATCGTCGTCCCGAAGGCATAGACCACCGCGAAAAAGAGAGCCTCCTTCTCTGTCCGGCAAACGCGCGCGAGAGCTCTCTCGAGAAAGAAAACGGACAGCGCCGCGACGAAGGAGGCTGTCAGCATGGACAGGAAGAAGCGGTGGGCGTAGAGGTCGACGCCGGCCAGCCGCGCGAAGGCATAGACCGGTAGATTCAGAAGACCCGTCAGGACCGGGTAATTCGAGACGACGCGGCCCTGCACAAGGCGGAACCAGTAGGGGAGGTCGCCGGAGACGAATTCCCGAAAGTCGAAACCGTGTCCGTGGAGAAGCGAGATCGGCAGGAGCTCGGCGGGCACCGTGTCGCCGCTGCCGACGTATCGGAAGCCGATGTTGTAGACGAAAAAGGAGAGGAAGAACGCAATCACCGGAGCCAGACGCCGCAGCGGGATCGGGGCGCCGAGAACGGCCGTGGGGATCCGGGACCCCGATACCGAGCTCAAGCGCCCGGTCCCGCGAGGTTATCCAGGATTGTGT
>JBKPDV010000098.1:0-9014 GCA_046728075.1 Acidobacteriota bacterium
CACTCAGCCCGGAACCGTGATGGGGTCGGTCGGTTACATGTCACCCGAGCAGGTGCGGGGGCTGCCGGTCGACCACCGGTCCGACATCTTCGCGTTCGGCACGATTCTTTACGAGATGCTCTCCGGCAGAAGAGCATTCAAGAAGGACACGGCGAGCGACACGATGGCGGCGATCATCCGGGACGAGCCGCCCCAGCTGTCGGAGCCGGGGCGGAGCATTTCGCCGGCTCTCGATCGCGTCGTCCGGCATTGCCTGGAGAAAGATCGTGACAACCGGTTCCAGTCGGCCAAGGACATCGCCTTCGCGCTGTCGGAGGCGTCGGGGCCGACGATGTCGAGTGACTCCCAGCTGGCGGCACGACCGATCGGACGAACGAAGACCTGGGTCGCCGTGGCCGCTATCCTCGTTCTCGCTGTCGCGGGATTCTTCTTTCTTCGGCGGCAACCCAAAAACACAGGCGTGGCCGGGAGCGTCAAGCGTGTCGCGGTACTGCCATTCGAGAATCTGGGAGCTCCCCAGGACGACTATTTCGCCGACGGCATCGCGGATGAGATCCGCGGCAAGCTGACCTCCCTGCCGGGACTTCAGGTCATCGCCCGGAGCAGCTCGACGCCGTACAAGAAGACGACGAAGACTCCCAATCAAATCGCCCAGGAACTGGAGGCGAACTATCTCCTGACGGCGACCGTGCGATGGGAGAAGGGCGCAGGCACGAGCCGCGTCCACGTGAGTCCCGAGCTCGTGGAGGTGTCCGGCTCGGCCGCTCCCACCTCCAAGTGGCAGCAACCCTTCGATGCGGCGCTGACGGACGTCTTTCAGGTTCAGTCGGATATCGCGACTCGCGTGGCCCAATCGCTGGGCGTGGCTCTTGGGGCTGGGGAGGAGAAGCGGCTCTCGGAGAAGCCCACCGGAAACCTCGCCGCATACGACGCCTTCCTGAAAGGCGAAGAGACATCCAACAGCCTCGGTGCCAACGATCCGCCGACCCTGCGGAAAGCACTCGGCTTCTACGAGCAGGCCGTCGCGCTCGATCCGGGTTTTGCCCAGGCCTGGTCGCAGGTTGGAAGGGCCTCTGCAGGCCTGTACTTCCAGAGCACGCCCACGCCGGACCTCGCGAAGAGGTCGCGAGAGGCAGGGGACCGGGCAGTCGCGTTGGCGCCGGACCATCCCGAGGGGTACCTGGCCGTCGGGGACTATCAGCGCCTGGTTGCCGCGGACCCCAGCAGGGCGCTGGAGCAGTACCTCCTCGCACAGCGGCGCGGGCCCGGAAAGGCGAATCTCATCACGGCGGTCGCCCTGGCCGAGGAAGGCCTCGGGCGTTGGCCGGCGGCCGTTGACCACCTCGGCCAGGCTCTGCAGCTCGACCCGCGGTCGGTCCTCACGGCGCGGCGGTTGAGCGCGGCATTCGTCTTCCTGCGTGACTATCGCCGAGCCGCCGAAGCGGCGGACCGCGGAATGGCCATCGCACCCGCGAATCTCGCGATGATCGAGACCAAGGCGATCACTCTCCTCGCGCAGGGCGATCTCAATGGAGCCCGGAGCGTGCTCAAGACCGCCCAGGGCGTGATCGAGCCCACCGCGCTCGTGGCTTATTTTGCGATCTACAACGATCTGGTGTGGGTCCTCGAGGACCCACAGCGCGAGCTGCTCCTGCGCCTGACCCCGAGCGCGTTCGACGACGACCGAGGCACCTGGGCCGTGTGCCTCGCCCAGGCCTACGCCTTGAAGGGCGATGCGGCGAACGTTCGGACCTATGCCGAGGAGGCGAGGAAGGCCTTCGAGGAGCAGCTTCGCGCGACGCCGCAGGATGCGCAGCGTCACCTCGAGCTCGGCCTCGTCCTCGCGTATCTGGGCCGGAAGGACGACGCCATTCGGGAGGGGGAGCGTGGCCTGGCTCTCGTCCCGGTGGCGAAGGATGCCTACGCCGGCCCCTACAACCAGCATCAGCTCGTGCGCATCTACATGCTCGTCGGCGAGCCAGAGAAGGCGCTCGACCGGTTGGAGCCGCTCTTGAAGATCCCCTACGCCCTCTCCCCAGGCTGGCTGAAGATCGACCCCAACTTCGACCCGCTGCGAGAGAACCCCCGGTTTCAGAAATTGATCGCCGGCGCGAAATAGTCGCGGCCGGTCCAACCCTCGGCTCCTCCTCGGCGAAACCTCGGGACTCAGGCGCGCCTTCTTGCGTAGCAACACACGAGGAGGAGTCATGGCGAGACACCGTCTCATCGTCAACAGGCGCGTGCGCGAGGTGGAGGCGGATTCCGAGATGCCGCTGCTCTGGGCGTTGCGCGATCGACTCGGGCTGACGGGAACCAAATACGGCTGCGGCGTCGGGGTCTGCGGGGCCTGCACGGTCCTGGAAGACGGGCGCGACGTGCGGTCCTGCCAGGTGCCTCTCGGCAAGACCGCGAACCACCGATACACGACGATCGAAGGGCTCTCCCGGGACGGAAGCCATCCCTGTCAGCGGGCGTGGGTGGAAGAGGACGTGGCGCAGTGCGGCTACTGCCAGCCGGGAATGATCCTCCAAGCGGCGGCGCTGCTTGCGAAAACTCCACGACCCAGCGACACGGACATCGATGAGGCGTTTTCGGGCCACGTGTGCCGCTGCGGGACCTGGCAGCGCGTTCGGGCGGCGGTGCGCCGGGCCGCCGGGCTGGGGGGTGGACAATGAGCGCGTCCCGTCGCGACTTTCTGCGATGGAGCGCGATGGCCGGAGCGGCGCTCGTGATTCCCCTGCCCATTCTCAGGAAAGAGCAAACCCGTTCCGCCGCTCCCCGCTTTGCTCCGAATCAGTGGCTGCGCGTCGGGGCCGACGGAAGGGTCACGCTCGTCGTGGCTCGCTCGGAGATGGGCCAGGGCGTTCGCACCTGCCTCGCGATGATCCTGGCCGAGGAGCTCGAGGCGGATTGGTCGTCGATCACGATCGAGCAGGCATCACCGACCCCTCTCTACGACGACATGAACACCGGAGGCAGCGACAGCGTCGAATCCTCCTGGATGCCGCTGCGCCGGGCGGCCGCGGCCGGGCGCGTGACGCTCGTGGAAGCGGCGGCGAAGCTCTGGAAGGTCGAACCGGGAAGTTGCCGGGCGCAAGAAGGGAGAGTTCTGCACACGGCGTCCGGAAGAAGGGTGTCTTATGGCCAACTCGTTCCGATCGCGGCGAAGCTACCCGTGCCCAAGGATCCGCCGCTCAAGGACCCGAAGGACTTCCGGATCATCGGAACTCCGGTGAGGCGCGTCGATGGCCTCGCGATCGTGACGGGGCGCGCAAAGTATGGCCTCGACACGCGACCGCCGGCCACTCTCTTCGCGGCGATCGCGCGCTGCCCGGTAACTGGCGGCCGCGTCCGAAGCTTCGAAGCAGCGAAGGCGAAGGCCGTTCCCGGAGTCGTGCGCGTCGTGGAAGTGAGCTCAGGTCTCGCCGTCCTGGCTCGTAACAGTTTCGCCGCGCTCTCGGGCCGCGATGCTCTCGAGGTTGTCTGGGACGAGGGGCCCAACGCGTCGCTGACGACGGCGGAGCTCTGGCGGCGGCTCGACGCGGCGTCGACTGCGGCCGGACGCGTCTCGCGCCGGGAAGGAGACGTTGATCAGGCCCTCGCGCAAGCCGCGACCCGAATGACGGCGACATACCGCGATGCCTTCCAGGCGCATGCGTCGATCGAGCCGATGAACAGCGCCGCGCGCGTTTCGGGCGGCTCTTGCGAGATCTGGACGCCGACACAGAACCCGCAGCGCGTCCAGCGGGAGGCGGCCAAGCTGCTCGGGATCGCACCGGAAAAGGTCACGGTCCACGTGACGCTGATGGGCGGAGGGTTCGGCCGGCGCCTCGGGGCCGATTACGCGACGGAGGCCGTCGAGGTGGCGCGCGCGGCGGGCGCGCCCGTGCAGGTCGTCTGGTCTCGGCGGGACGACTTCCTCCACGACCGACTTCATCCGGCAGGCCGTGTCGATATCGAGGCCGGACTCGACTCGAGCGGCCGGATCACTGCCTGGAGGCACCGATTCACGACCTTTCACCTTTCGATGTTCGGGCCATTCGATCCCAACGCCGTCGAAGAGCCGGACGTGAATCCGTGGGGCGGCTATGACTGTCCCTACGCGGTTCCAAACCTTCTCGCCGAGCATGTCTCGATCGAATCGCCGATCCACACCGGCGCGTGGCGGTCGGTCGATTACCCGGCCAACGTCTTCGCTCGCGAGTGCTTCTTGGACGAGATCGCGAATCGGACGGGGCGCGACCCGCTCGAACTGCGGCGCGAGCTTCTCTCGGGCGACTTCCCCTTTGCCTCGCGCCGGGTCGACCGTTCGAGGCTCCGGGCGGTGCTCGAGCTCGCCGCTTCAAAGGCGGACTGGGGCGCGCCGATTCCGCAACGTGCGGGACGCCGATCCGCCCGCGGGATCGCCTGCAATGTCTACCATGGCCGTACGACGCTCGCGCACGTGGCGGAAGTCTCCGTCGGCGAGAAAGGGGGCGTCCGGGTCCACCGCATCGTTACGGCGGCAGACTGCGGGCAGGTCGTCAATCCCCTCGGCCTCGGAGGCCAGGTCGAGAGCGGCGTGGCTTGGGGTTTGTCCTACGCGCTCAAGGGGGAGATCACGATCGAAGGCGGCCGCGTCGCCCAGGCGAACTATCGCGATTTCCCGGTTCTGCGAATCGACGAGATGCCTCGGGTCGAAGTCCATACGATCGCGAGCTCCGCGCGCCCGACCGGCTTCGGCGAGCAGCCGGTGCCGCCCGTTGCGCCGGCGGTCGCCAATGCGATCTTTGCGGCCACGAGCCGTCGGCTGCGCAGAGTCCCGATTCGATCCGAGCAGCTGGCATTGTGACCGGCTCTGCCGATCGGGCGCGGATCGCGCTTCCGAGGACGGCGCGGGTACGGCTAACTCGAATTCTCGATCAACCGAATGTCGCAGGACTGGCGATCCACCCTCGAGTAGACGAGGAAGCGGCCATCCTGCGAAACAGCAAGGCCGGACCAGCCCTGATCGGGTAGGGGAGCCACGTCGACCGGTTCCTTGCCGTCGAAGGCCAGCAGCGCGACCCCGGGCTTCGTGTGCTTCGGGCAGAGCTCTTTGTAATAGATCCCTCGCTCGCCCACGTCCCAGTTGGCCCAATCCTCCGGCGCGAGGGTGGAGACGACTCGCGCCGCGGGCCCGCCGGAGATCGGCCGCTTCCAAATGCCCGGTGTGTCCGCGCTCGTGAAGAAGAGCCAGCTCCCGTCGGGCGACTCCCGAGCGGAGTAGCCGCCTTCCGTGGTCACGCGCGTGGCGCGGCCGTCCGCGAGCGAGAGGTTCCAAACCTCCCATGTGCCGCTCCGGCGCGAGGCGAAGTAGATCGAACGGCCATCGCGAGACCACGACGGCGCCACGGAGTCGCCGGGGCCCGACGTCCGCTGTTCCGACGGGCCTCCCCCGGCGTCGACCGTCCAGAGATCCGCCTGCGCCGGCCGGCGCGCCGAGAAGACAATGCG
This sequence comes from Acidobacteriota bacterium, assembly GCA_046728075.1. GTDB lineage: Bacteria > Acidobacteriota > Thermoanaerobaculia > UBA5066 > Gp7-AA6 > JBKPDV01. Next base: position 5,476 of record JBKPDV010000098.1, read on the forward strand.
GCGGCCATCTGGCGACCAGCGCGGAGACTCGAGCCGCGCGCCCGCGAAAGACGTCAGGCGGCGAGCCCCCTGCCCATCGGTGCCGGCAACCCAGATCTCCTCGTTGCCCGACCGCGTCGACACGAACGCGACGCGACTGCCGTCGGGATTGAGGCTCGGCTCGAAATTCCATTGGTCGGTCGTCTGGGTCAGAGCGCCGGGGACTCCCGCTCCTTCCAGGGGAACTCGCCAGAGATTCAGCTCGTAGAACCAGTTCTCGAAGGCGACGGCGTCGCGGCCGCGGGCCGAAGACGGGTGCTTGATCTTGACTCCGCCTCCGGCGAGGAACGTGGGCTCGCCCCCGGAAGCGGAGACTCGCCAGAGGCTATAGATGCCGGCGCGGCTGGAGGAGAAAACGAGACTGTCGCCCGCGCTCGACCAGTCGAGGCCCATCGTGTCGCGGTTGTCGAACGTCAGTCGCTTGAGAGCGCTGCCGTCGAGGCGAATGCTGTAGAGATCGTTCACTCCTTCGGTCAGGTTGCGGCAGAACGCGACCCTCTTGCCGTCGGGCGAAAAGGAAGGGGACGAGTCGCCGAGGATCCCCGCGGGCGGGTGCGTGAGCGTTTTGCGTTGGCGGGTCTCCAGGGAGGCGAGCTCGATTCCGAGCTGGGAAGCCTGGTCTCGCCGCGGGAAGGCGAGCCAGGCGCCGTCCGGCGACCAGGCCAGGCGGCGGTAATCCCGGTCTCCGCACGGTCCGAGCGACGCCTCCGGTCCGCCGAGCGCTGCGATCGTAAGTATCTGGCAGTCGCCGGACGCGGACCGGGTGAACGCGAGCTTCTGTCCATCCGGGGACCAGGCCGGCCCGCGATCCTCGGCTCGCGGCTCGCGTGTGAGGCGCAAAGGCGTTTCCGAGTCGACGAGCTGAACGTAGAGACTGTAGTCGCTGCCGCTCCCCCCGTTCCAGACGAACGCGACGCGCGTGCCGTCGGGTGAGATGGCGGGATCTCGCTGGTTGCCCGGCAAGCTCGTCAGGGGGCGGACCCGGATCGGCCGGACGCGACCAGCCGAACGATGGCGATCAATCCAGACGATTGCCGCCGCGACGAGGCCGACGCACACGAGAACCAGAACGAGACGGGATCGGGCCGATCGCGGCCATTCGCGCGATGGCGCAGGGGCCGTCTTCGATTCCGAGAGATCCGGCGAAGCCTCGATTGCCTCCGGTCGAGCGATCAGCCGATAACCTGTCTTTCGAATTGTTTCGATGACGCGGGGGCTCGCGGCGTCGTCGTCGAAAACCCGTCGAAGCTCGCCGATCGCTCGAGTGAGTACGTCCTCGGTGACGAAGTTCCCCTCCCACACGTCCTGAAAGAGGCGCTCCTTCGTGACCACCTCGCCCGGCCGCTCGGCGAGTCGTAGGAGCACCCGCATGATCTTGGGCTCGAGCTGGAGGGTCCGCGTGCCGCAGCGGATTCGGTTCAACTGAGGCTGGACGATTCGGTCGCCGATCCGAAAGTCCTTCGGAATCGAAGGCGTGGGTTCGATCCCAGGAGGATGGGGCGCAAGGCTCATGACGACAACGACATCTTAAGCGGCAGCCGCCGATGACGGCTTGAGGATCAGAGATTTGCGCCGCCTGGCACTCCCGTTGCACAAGAGGCGCCAGATCGCTCTGTATCGAGGCGATCGACCGAAAGGACGGCCATGAGAGTTCGAGAAGTTGGGTCGGCCAGGGTTTCCGCGTTCGTCGGACGCGTCTCGGCGGATCCGCTCGTGGGTTTGCCCGCGGTGGTCATCCCCCTGACGCGCGCGGTGGTGTGCGGCGAAGACCACGTCTATGACTCTCAACGATTTGCGATCTGTCCCAACTGCGCGGCGGAGGACCGGCTGCAGCTGGCGGATCTTCTGGCCAACCGGCGGTTTGTGATGCCGGCCCACTAGGGGAACGCCGCCCGCGCGCTACGCGCAGAGAATCCGGATCGAGACTATCGGATCGAGACTAGAGGTCTTCCGGAAAGTCGCCGGCGAGATTCTGGAGGCCGCGGGGCTGGCGGCGCCGGCCCGACTTGGGGGCGCGGCTCGCTTCGAACTGCTCGAGCGCGGGCTTTCCCGCCTTCCATGCGCAAACGCTGCAAAGAACCTTTGCGGCCCGGCGGCTGCGGCGCCGGATCGGAGCGCCGCACGACGTGCATCGCCCGCGCTCTCCATCCGGCTCCGGTCTCGCGGCGGCCGAAAGACTCAAACCAGGCGCGGTTTCTTCGTCCGGCCAGCGAACAACGTTCGCGACGGCTCGACAGATCGCCAACGACCGGTTCCGGCTCGTTCCCGTGGCAATCGTTTCGACGCGGGGCAGTCGCGCGAAGAGCGTGACCACCCAGATCCCGCGAGTCTTTTCGACAGAGACCTGAACGCCGCGCTTCTCGAGGAGCGAGAGAAGCGGATCGGCGAGGGTTTCATCGGTGGAGTAGGCGGGAGCGGTCGCAGAATCGTCCTGCACCTGCTGGGCGACAGCGTGATCCAGGTCGTATCCCGGCTTTTTGAGCATCCGCTCCAGTTTTTCACCCAGCATTTGACATCCAGCCGAGAACGCCGTCAAGCGAAGTCGCTCTAATCCGCCATCTGCCGTTCGAGACTCCAGACCTCCGCCGGGTCTTTCTCGAACGGGTAGACGTGCACCATCCACCCGAAGAGCTGCGGTCTCCAGCGGCCGCCCGCGGCGGAGCAGCCTGCCTCGGAGTCGATCGATCCCCGCGGGCCGAAACGCGGGTGCGGCCCCCGCATCTCGGCTTCCAGCCCCCGGGGCGCCAGGCAGATCCGGACGTGCGCATGCCACTGGGCGATCGACAGCGGAACCCGTCGATCGAGCTCCGCTTCCGTTGCCTTCGGGCGCGCGGTGAACATCGCGCCGATCAGGCGATAGCCGCCGGCCTCTCTTTCGTAGAGGAGAGAGGTCGGGCGGGTCGGATCGAACCGAAACGCCGCGGCCATTCCGTACGCCCAATTGGTGAAGTGGTACATCTTTTGAGGAACTTCGGGGAGGAAGATCCGGTAGCCGTCCCGCTCGGCGGCGTGGAAATCCCGATACCGCTCGATCGCCGGGGCGAGCTCGGCCACGATCTCGTCGGCCCGCTGCCGGTCGCCTAGCGTGGCCGGGCGCAGCGGCGTCATCCGCATGTGGAGTTCCATGTCGCCGTGTTGCGAGCCCATGGAGTGAGCAGAATGATCCATTTCCGCCATGGACTCCGGCGCTTTCGGCGGAGCCGGCGAAGCCGTCGTCTTTCGCGAGACGCACCCTCCAGCGAAAGCGACGGCAACGGCAAACAAGACCAGGCGGCGCATCATCCAACCAGAGAGACGAGCCGCGGCGCCGGTCGGATTACAGCGGCTCCCGGTCAGCCCCCCGTCGGCAGCTCCACGTGGCCGCCGAACTTCTGCCGCATGGCGGAAACAATCTTCTCGGCTTATTACTGTTCCTGCCGCGATCGGACCCGCGTGTAGAGCGGGGCCGACAGGACGGCCGCGGGCACGGCCTCTTCGATCGCCGCGAAGATGGTCCAGCG
>JBKPDV010000099.1:0-7300 GCA_046728075.1 Acidobacteriota bacterium
CCCCAGCGCCTTGCCCTGGATGTACCGAAGCATCTAAAGGCTTAGAAACACTCGCATCCCGCCATTGAAGGGTGGTTTTGTAAACCGAAGGTCGAGAGTTCAACCCTCTCAACCGGCACCATGAAATCAAATACTGGACTGAAATCGTTCGCGGGACTGTCCCCGCGTTCCCCCAAAAAATGTACGTCCGTCCCGGGGGTTAGGCCGGGACGGTGAGTGACTTATAATAGAAGTGGTTGCGGGGACATGCAACCACCGATACCGACATTCAGTTCAGGTCGCGATCTGACCAAGAGATCCTTCCGGAGCGCTCCCCATGTCCCGCACCCTGCGAGCAGCGATTTCTTTGCGGCGTTCTTGGCGAGAGTGATACCCGTTGCGACATCGCCTGGGCGAGGCAGTTCGCTTTTGATGCGTCTGTCCCAGAGGCCGCCGCGGGCCCGTTGGCGCAATTTCACTGTGCTTGGCAGCCCGCATTTGCAGATGTTATGTGCGCCTGTCGTCCATTGCGCCGATGACGAGCCTCCGCCGTGTCGGAAAGAGTTCTAGGCCATAGTGCTCGCCCACGGCGCCCCAAAGGCCCTTTGGCGCGATCAACATGATGAGAATGCCGAGTGTACCCAGGAGAACGAGATAGGACGCGCCGAAATCGGCGAGATAGCGCTGCAAAAGGTAGAAGATGATGGCGCCGATGACCGGGCCTTCCATCGTGCCGATGCCGCCGATGACGACAATGAAGATCACGTAAGCCGTCCAGTCGAGCACCGAGAAGGCGGCATCAGGCGAGATGCGTGCCTTCTGCAAATAGATCAATGCGCCGATCATGCCCGTCATGGCGGCGGTTGCGACGTAGACCGCGAGCTTAATGCGATAGATATCGACGCCGAGGCCTGCGGCCGCGACCTCGTGATCGCGGATCGCGCCGAGCGCGAGGCCGCGGCGGGAGCGGAGGATGAAATACACAGCCGCGAGCGTGCCGGCCATAAGTGCCAGCGCCACCCAATAGGAGACGATATCGCGCGCCGCCGGCGTGCGCACATCCAGTAACGTCTTGACCCATTCGATGCCGGGTACGGACGACGTGACTGACGGAGTGAGCGACGTTCCGGTGCCGCCGCCGAGCGGCTTGAACTGGGCGAAGACGAGGCGATAGATCTCGGCGACGACCCAGGTACCGATCGCGAAATAGGCGCCGCGCAGGCGAAACACGATGAGCGCCGTCGGCAGCGCGAACAGCGCGGAGACAAGGCCCGCGAGCGGGATCGCGAACAAGGGGTTGAGGCCGCCGATGAGCGTGAGCGCAAACAGGAGATAGCCGCCAAGCCCGACAAAGGCCTGCTGGCCGACCGAAATCAGGCCGGCATAGCCCGCGAGCAGGTTCCAACATTGCGCCAGCGCCAGCATGTAGAACAGAAAGATCAGATCCTGAATCAGATTGCGGGCGACAAACATAGGAAGCAGCGCCAGCACAATGAATACAGCAGCAGAAGCGGCGGCGCGCGACGCGCGGCCCGCGGTCTCGATCCGGAAGACTGGCGTCGGCCTGGCTGCGGCATCATCCATCGCATTCAATCCTGTGCGCGGGGAAACAGGCCGCGCGGCCTTACTGCCAGCACCACGAGGAAGGCGAGATGACCCGTCAGGATCTGCCACTCCGGATCGATGCGCGCCCCGATGGACTGAGCAAGGCCGAGCACGATGCCTCCCGCCAGCGTCCCCCAAAAGCTGCCGAGACCGCCGATGATCACGGCCTCGAAGGCATAGAGCAGCCGCGCCGGACCGATGGTCGGATCGAAATTCGCCCGCAGCCCGAGATAGAGCGCGGCGATTGTGATCACGACGAAGGCGAGGCCCATCGCCACCGCAAAGATGCGCCTGTGATCGACGCCCATGAGCTGCGCGACTTCGAGATCGTCCGAGGTCGCGCGGAAGGCGCGGCCGATCGGCGTGCGGTAGAAGATCAAATTGAGGAGCACGATCACGGCGACCGCGGACAACAGCGTCAAGAGCGGGACGACACCGACCGCGATGCCGCCGCCGAGCGAGATCGAAGCCGTCTCGATTGCGCCGGAGCGCAGGCGCTGGCTGTCGGCGGAGAACGTCTGCAATAATCCGTTCTGGATGATGATCGAGAGACCAAAGGTGACGAGCAACGGCGGCAGCAAATCGCGTCCGAGCGTGCGGTTCAACAGCACGTGCTGAAGCGCGAAGCCCATGACGAACAGGATCGGGATCGCCACCAGCACCGCGACGAAGGGATCGAGACCAAGCTTGCCCGCAATGACGAGAATTGCGAATGCGGCAAGGATGATGAGATCGCCATGCGCGAGGTTGACCAGCCGCATCACGCCGAACATCAGCGAGAGTCCCGCCGCAAACAGCGCGTAGAGGCCACCGAGCAGCACGCCTTGAATCAGTGCATCGAGCCAGCCGGTCATGTCATGACCCAAAATAAGCGTGATGGATTTGCTCGCGCGTCAGGTCGCGCGGGCGGCCGACGAGCGACAGTCGGCCCTCCTGGAAGCAGTAGACGCGGTCGGCGACTTTCATCGCCTGCACGATGTCTTGCTCGACCAGCACGACGCTGGTGCCGTCCGCCTTGATCCGCGGCAACGCCGCATAGATGTCGGCGATGATGATCGGCGCGAGGCCCAGGCTGATCTCGTCGCAAAGGAGGATGCGGGGATTGGACATCAGGGCGCGGCCGATCGCGGCCATCTGCTGCTGACCGCCCGACAGGGTCGGTGTCGCCGAGGCCCGTCGTTCCCTCAGGATTGGAAACAGCGCATAGACGCGATCGAGCGTCCATGGCCCCGGTGTTTTGCGGCCATAGCCGCCGATCAGGAGATTCTCTTCCACGCTAAGCGAAGGAAACAGCCGCCGCCCCTCCGGCACGAGCGCAATGCCGCGCTTGACGATGTCGGCCGCAGGGCGTGCACCGATCGGCGTGCCATCGAGCAGGACGCTATCGGCGGGGCCGTGAATGAGGCCCGCGATTGCCCTCAGGAAGGTCGACTTCCCTGCCCCGTTGGCGCCGATGATGGCGATGGTTTCGCCCTTCTCCAGCGTGGTGTCGATGCCGTAGAGCGCTTGGAAGTCGCCATAGAAGGCCTTGAGCTTGCGTGTCTCCAGAAGCGGCATGCGCTAGGCCTCGATCCCGATGTAAATCTGACGAACCTCGGGCCGTTGCATCACCTCTTTCGGCGTGCCTTCCGCGATCTTGCGGCCGAAATTGAGCACGACCAGGCGATCGATCACGGCAAATAGCGCATGCACCACATGCTCGATCCACAGGATTGCGACGCCGGTCTTGCGGATATCGCGGATGGTGGCAACGAGTTCGAGGCATTCGCCCTCGGTCAGGCCACCGGCGATCTCATCCAGCAACAGAAGCCGCGGCGCTGTTGCGAGCGCGCGGGCCATCTCGAGCCGCTTGCGTTCCAACAGCGTCAGCGATCCCGCGAACACGTTGGCTCGCCTGAGCAGGCCGAGCCGTTCGAGGATCTCGCCGCAGGATTGCGCGACCTCGCGCTCTGACTTGCGGCGGCCATAGACCGCGCCGACGAGCAGGTTCTCGAACACGGTGAGCTTCTCGAACGGTTGCGCAATCTGGTGAGTGCGGCCGATGCCGGCCCGGCAGCGGCCTGGCGGTGGCTGACTCAAGAGATCGCCGCCATCGAAGCGGATGCTGCCGGCATTCGGCGAGAGACCGCCGGTAATCAGGTTGAACAGCGTGGTCTTGCCCGCGCCGTTCGGCCCGATGATGCCGACGGCCTCGCCGGTCGCGATCGCGAGATCAAGATCGTCGGCGACGATGATCGAGCCGAAGCTTTTCTTGAGACCCGTGACTTCCAGCAGCATGAGATGTCAACGCGTTGCGCGATCAGGCGATGGCCTCCATCTGGCCGCCGACGGGGATCGCCGGCGCCGTCTTGTTGTCGGTGATGACGATATCGAATTTGCCGTCCTTGAACCTCCATTGGCCACCGACCAGCGGCGTTTTCGCGACGTTCTTGGCGGCGAACGGCGGCAGATTCGTACCACCCCACTGCACCTTGCCGACCACCGTGTCGAGATTGGTGGCGGCAATCGTTGCAGCGAGCGCCTTGCCGTCGCGATCGGGCGCGCGCTTCAGCACATCGACCGCAACCTCGAACAGCGCATGGATGAAGCCGATCGGCTGTGTCCACTGCTTCTTGGTCGCGCCCTCAAAGGCGCCTGCGAGATCCTTGGCGCTCACGCCTGTGAGCGACGACTTGAAGGGATGGCTCGGCGACCACCAGACTTCGGATGACAGGTTATGCCCATCCTTGCCCAGTGCCTCGACGGCGACGGGGAAGAGAATCGCCTTGCCGATGGACGCGACCTTCGGCTTGAAACCCTGCTGCAACGCCTGCTTCCAGAAGGTGGTGAAATCCGGCGGCAGCACCACACCGGTGATGATCTCGCAATTGGCCGATTTGAACGCACCGATCTGGGCGGAGAAATTGTCGGTGAGATTCTGGTAGCGGCCGGGATCGGTGAGCTTGTAGCCGCCTTTGTCCAGCACCGGCGGGAAGCCGACGACCTTGTCCCCCCAGGCGTTGCCGTCACCATCGTTCGGAAACAGTCCGCCGACCGATTTGTTGGTCGCGACCTGGCTCCACATGTTGGTGAAGACGGCGATGACGTCCTCGAGCCCCCAGAAGAAATGATAGGTGTAGTTGAAGCCCTTCCACGTCGACGGCCCGCCGCCGGGATTGGCCTGGCGGGCGATGAACCAGGGCTGCCATGGCGCAACGGTGGAAATGCACGGCACCTCCTCGATCTCGCATTGGGTTGAGACCGGATTCGTCGTCTCCGGCGTCGAGGCAACCAGCATCAGATCGATCTTGTCCTGGACGATCAAATCCTTTGCGACTTCGGCGGCACGGTTCGGATTGGACTGGCTGTCCTTCACCACGACATCGACCGGCACGGTCGCGTTGCCGACCTTGATGCCGGCCTTGGTCGCTTCCTTGAAATTGGCGATGATGAAATTGTCGGCTTCCGCAAAGGCTGCGAGCGGCCCGGTGAGTGGTGAGACATAGCCGAGCTTGATCGCACGTGTCTGCGCGATCGCCGGCGACTTCAATCCGACGGACAGCGCCGCACCAGTTGCAGCCGAATATTTCAGAAGCGTCCGGCGGTCGATCGACCGCCGATGAGTCGAGTTGGTCTTGCGGCAGGTCATCTGCGCGTCCTCCCCTCTGGATGCGCCGGATTCTCATCGCGCAATCGATTGACACGTGGGCCGGCGTTCGATAATCGAACAAGCGTTCGTATGTCGACCAGTCTCTGCCGGAGCCCATACGGAGTCAACAGGCCGCGTCATGACGCAACCTCCGCAGCAACGTAGGGGCGATCCCGACGACAAGGAGTTCATGACGACGCTCGCCAAGGGCCTCGCGGTGCTCGGCGCGTTCGGCAAGCAGCGGCCGACCATGACCCTGTCCGAGGCGGCCCAGGTGGCCGACCTGTCGCGGGCCACCGCGCGTCGCGTGCTGCGCACCCTCACCCGCCTTGGCTATGTCGAGCAGGATGGCCGGACGTTTTCTCTCTCGCCGCAAATCCTCGACCTTGGCTTTGCCTATCTTTCGACGCAGAGCTGGATCGATCGCGCGCTGCCGCTGATGCGCGAATTGAGCGAACGCCTCGGTGAATCCTGTTCGGCCGCGATCCTGCAAGGCAACGACATTGTCTATGTTGCACGCGTGCCGGCCCGCCGCATCATGTCGGCGGCGCTTTCGGTCGGCAGCCGGCTGCCGGCGCTGCACACCGCACTGGGGCGGGTATTGTTCGGCTATCTCGATGAAGCCGAGATCTGGCGACGGCTGAAGTCGCAACGCATCGAAGCCTATACGCCACAGACCATCACCGATTTGCAGGCGCTGTTCGATCGCATCCGCGCCGACCGCGCCCAGAGATTTTCCATCATCGACGAAGAGCTCGAGCGCGGCCTGCGCGCGCTCGCCGTGCCGGTGCTCGACCGCAGTGGACAGGCGGTCGGCGCGATCAACCTGTCGACCCACTCGACGCGCACCACGCGCAACGAAATGCGCGAGCACTTTCTCCCCGAGCTCAACCGCATCGCCGCGCAGATCTCCTCGATGACGGTCTGATCTGCCCTCGCCCTCCCCTTGCCAAGACGCGGGGGCAGCCGTATCGTTGCTAAGTTCGGAATACGGACACTAGTTCGATAATCGAACAAACAAGGGGAGGTCACGCGATGGTAGGCAAGGTGCAGGGAGCATCGGCGATTCCGGCGGAGCACACGGGCAACGTCAAAGTCACGCGTCCGCAAACCGGAGCGGAATATCTGGACTCGCTGCGCGACGACCGCACCGTCTACATCTATGGCGAGCGGGTGAAGGACGTCACCAAGCATCCTGCCTTCCGCAACACCGCGCGCATGGTCGCCCGCCTCTACGACGCGCTGCACGACGACAATCGCAAGGACAAGCTGCTGCTGCCGACCGACACTGGCAATGGCAGCATGACGCACGCCTTCTTCAAGGCGCCGAAGACCATGGACGACCTGATCGCCGGTCGCAGCGCGATCGCCGAATGGGCCAGGATCACCTATGGCTGGATGGGCCGCGCGCCGGACTACAAGGCAGCCTTCCTTGCGACGCTTGGCGCGAATTCCGACTTCTACGAGCCGTACCAGGACAATGCCAAGCGTTGGTACAAGTTCAGCCAGGAGCGCGTGCCCTTCATCAACCACGCGATCATCCACCCGCCGGTCGATCGCGATCGTCCGCCGAACGAAGTCGCCGACGTCTGCTGCCATGTCGAGAAGGAAACCGACGCCGGCATCATCGTGTCGGGCGCCAAGGTGGTCGCAACCGGATCGGTGCTGACCAACTACACCTTCGTTGCACATCACGGCTTGATTCCGCTCCAGGACAAGAAGTTTGCTGTCGTGTTCATGGTACCGACCAATGCGCCCGGCGTGAAATTCATCTGCCGCACGTCGTATGAGATGAGCGCGAGCGTGATGGGCAGCCCCTTCGACTATCCGATCTCGAGCCGGCTCGACGAGAATGACGCAGTGTTCATCCTCGACAAGGAGCTGGTGCCCTGGGAGAACGTCTTCGTCCATGGCGACATCGAGAAGGCGAATAATTTTTTCCCGCGCACCGGCTTCCTGCCGCGCTTCGTTGTCCACGGCTGCACGCGGCTAGCGGTCAAGCTCGACTTCATCGCCGGCCTGTTGCTCAAGGCGGTCGAAGCCTCGGGCACCAAGGATTACCGCGGCGTGCAGGCCAATGTCGGCGAG
>JBKPDV010000100.1:0-12163 GCA_046728075.1 Acidobacteriota bacterium
CGCGGAAGCGCGCCGCAAGGCCGAGGAAGAGCGCCATCGCCTGGAGGAGGACGCCAAGCGCAAGGCCGAACTCGAGGCCAAGAAGCGTTTTGGCGAGGCCGAGGCGCCCCGCGCTCCGGCAACGACCCCGGCCCCTGCCGCAGCGCCTGCCCGTGCCGCCGCACCCGCCAGCCGTCCCGCTGCTCCGGCCAACCGCGCGCCGGCGGCGCAACCCACCCGGGCGCCGGGCGTTGCCGCAGAGGCCGACGAGGATGAGGGTCCGCGCCAGGTGCGCCGCGGTCCGGGAGGCGCGATGCGCCCTGTCGCCGCGCCGAAGACCACGCATAAGCCGGCGCCGCAAAAGCAGCGCGGCCGCCTGACGCTCGTCACCGCGCTCAACGCCGACGACGTGCGCGAGCGTTCGATTGCCTCGTTCCGCCGCCGCACCCAGCGCCTGAAAGGCCACGCGTCGAACGAACCGAAGGAAAAGCTGATCCGCGAAGTCACGATTCCGGAAGCCATCACCATCCAGGAACTCGCCAACCGCATGTCGGAGCGCGCGGTCGACGTCATCCGCCTGCTGATGAAACAGGGCGCGATGCACAAGATCACCGACGTGATCGACGCCGATACCGCACAGCTGATCGCCGAGGAATTGGGCCATAGCGTCAAGCGCGTGGCTGCGGCCGACGTCGAGGAAGGCCTGTTCGACACGGTCGACAATTCGACCGATACCGAGCCGCGCTCGCCCGTGGTGACCGTGATGGGTCACGTTGACCACGGCAAGACGTCGCTGCTGGACGCGCTGCGGCATGCCAATGTGGTGTCCGGTGAAGCCGGCGGCATCACCCAGCATATCGGTGCCTACCAGGTGACCTCGCCGGAGAGCGGCAAGAAGATCACCTTCATCGACACCCCCGGCCACGCCGCGTTTACAGCGATGCGCGCGCGCGGCGCCAAGGTCACCGACATCGTGGTGCTGGTGGTCGCCGCCGATGACGGCGTGATGCCGCAGACGGTGGAGGCGATCAACCACGCCAAGGCGGCGAAGGTTCCAATGATCGTCGCGATCAACAAGATCGACAAGCCGGACGCGAGACCCGAGCGCGTGCGCACCGAACTGCTGCAGCACGAGGTGCAGGTCGAATCGCTCGGCGGCGAAGTCGTCGACGTCGAGGTGTCCGCCAAGAACAAGACCAATCTCGATCGTTTGCTGGAGATGATCGCGCTGCAGGCCGATCTGCTCGACCTCAAGACCAATTCGGACCGTCCGGCCGAAGGCACCGTGATCGAGGCGAAGCTCGACCGCGGCCGCGGCCCGGTCGCGACCGTGCTGGTGCAGCGCGGCACGCTGCGCGTCGGCGACATCATCGTGGCCGGCGCTGAAATGGGCCGCGTCCGCGCGCTGATTTCCGATCAGGGCGACACCGTCGATGAGGCCGGCCCCGCGGTGCCGGTGGAAGTGCTCGGCTTCAACGGGCCGCCCGAGGCCGGCGACCGCCTCGCCGTGGTCGAAAACGAGGCCCGCGCCCGCCAGATCACGAGCTATCGCGCCCACCAGAAGCGCGAGAACGCCGCCGCGAGCATTTCCGGCATGCGCGGCTCGCTCGAACAGATGATGTCGCAGCTGAAGACGGCGGGCCGCAAGGAATTCCCGCTGATCATCAAGGCCGACGTGCAGGGCTCGCTGGAGGCGATCCTGGGATCGCTGGAGAAGCTCGGCACCGAGGAAGTGGCCGCGCGCATCCTGCATGCGGGCGTCGGCGGCATTTCAGAGTCCGACGTGACGCTGGCGGAAGGCTTCAACGCCGCCATCATCGGCTTTTCGGTACGCGCCAACAAGGAGGCGGCCGCGGCGGCCAAGCGCAATGGCATCGAGATCCGCTACTACAACATCATCTACGACCTCGTGGACGACGTGAAGAAGGCGATGAGCGGCCTGCTCGCGCCGACCCTGCGCGAAACCATGCTCGGCAACGCCCTGATCCTGGAGATCTTCAACATCTCCAAGGTCGGCAAGGTCGCGGGCTGCCGCGTCACCGACGGAACCGTGGAACGCGGCGCCAATGTGCGCCTGATCCGCGACAACGTCGTCGTGCACGAAGGCAAGCTGTCGACCCTGAAGCGGTTCAAGGACGAAGTGAAGGAAGTGCAGTCCGGTCAGGAATGCGGCATGGCGTTCGAGAACTATGGCGACATGCGCGCCGGCGACGTGATCGAGTGCTATCGCGTGGAGACGATCCAGCGCTCCCTTTAGCTCCCGGCGTTCGCTCCAGGCCCTCGGATCCAAGTCTTTCTGAAAGTCCAAGTCTTTCTGTAAGTCTTACGAGGCGCCTGGATTTCTTGAACCCAAGATTATCGCGTCGTGGCCGGACTTTTTCCGGCCATCCACGACTTACCTGATGGACCGGGAAGATACTGGATGCCCGCGCCTTCGCGGGCACGACGACTTTGCACGACGACTTTGAGAGACGAGAATGCCCCGCCATCATCAGAAGAAATCCGCCGCTGGCGGCTCGCAACGGCAACTGCGCGTCGGCGAGACGGTGCGCCACGCTGTTGCCGATATTCTCGCACAGGGTAGTGTTCACGACGCCGACCTCGAGGGCCACATTATTACAGTGCCGGAGGTTCGGATGTCGCCGGACCTGAAGCTCGCAACCATTTATGTGATGCCGCTTGGCGGACGCGACACGGACATCGTGATCGCGGCGCTTGAGCGCAACAGGAAATTCCTGCGCGGCGAAGTCGCGCAGCGCGTTAACTTAAAATTTGCACCTGACATTCGCTTCCGTGTCGACGATCGATTCGATGAAGCAGAACGAATAGAGAAATTACTGCGAACGCCTGCGGTGCAAAAAGACCTTGCACCAGATTCGGACAAAAACTCATGATTTCGAGACCCGCAGACAGCGAGATCGATTCGCAAAACGCCGACGCGCGCGCCGTCCAAAAAAATAATTTTTCCGAACCGCACCGCGAGGATTCGCGAAGCAACAATGATCCTCGCGCCGGCAGGCAGCCGCGCCCGAACAATCAGCCGCGCCGCGACCGGCGCGACATTCACGGCTGGATCGTGCTCGACAAGCCGATCGGTATGACGTCGACGCAGGCCGTCGCCGTGGTGAAGCGGCTGTTTCAGGCCAAGCGGGCCGGCCACGCCGGCACGCTCGATCCGCTCGCCTCCGGCGGCCTGCCGATCGCGCTTGGCGAGGCCACCAAGACCGTTCCGTTCGTGATGGACGGCCGCAAGCGCTATCGTTTCACGGTGCGCTGGGGCGAGGAGCGCGACACCGACGACACCGAGGGGCAGGTCGTCAAGACCAGCGAGGTCAGGCCGAGCGCGGAGGCGATCCGCAGCCTGTTGCCGCAATTTACCGGCGTGATCGAACAGACCCCGCCGCGCTATTCCGCCATCAAGGTGCAGGGCGAGCGCGCCTACGATCTGGCGCGGGATGGCGAAATCGTCGAACTGGCCCCGCGGCCGGTCGAAATTCACCAATTAACCTTGGTAGAACAACAAGATAGCCGCCACTCAATATTCGAGGCCGAGTGCGGCAAGGGAACCTATGTGCGGGCGTTGGCCCGCGATATGGGCCGGATTCTCGGCTGTCTTGGCCATATCTGCGCCCTGCGGCGGACCCTGGTCGGGCCGTTCGGCGAAAATGACATGATTCCGCTGGAACAGTTGGAGGCTTTGTGCAATAGAGCCGCGTCCGGCGAGGGCAGCCTCGCCGACGCGCTATTGCCCGTTGAGACCGCGCTGGACGACATCCCGGCGCTGGCCGTCACTCGGGCCGATGCGGCAAGACTCCATCGGGGGCAGGCCGTTTTGTTGCGCGGACGGGATGCGCCCAATTGTAGCGGCACAGTCTATGTCACGGTGGCAGGCCGTCTTTTGGCGCTTGCTGAAATTGGCAACGGCGAACTCATCCCCAAGCGCGTGTTCAACCTGACCGGGCTGACTGCCAGCACCGGTCGCAACGAGAGAGTTTGACGATGTCGATTACCGCCGAACGCAAAGCGGAAGTCATCAAGGCAAGTGCCGTCAAGGCCGGCGACACCGGCTCGCCCGAAGTTCAGGTCGCGATCCTGTCGGAACGCATCAACAATCTGACCGGGCACTTCAAGACGCACGTGAAGGACAATCATTCGCGCCGCGGCCTCTTGAAGCTCGTATCGACGCGCCGTTCGCTTCTGGACTACCTGAAGAAGACGGACGAAGCGCGGTACAAGGCGCTGCTCGAAAAGCACAACATTCGTCGTTGAGCTTGTTTGTAAGTACACGCGCGCCTGTTGCGCGCGTTTTAGCATGGTCGTTCGAAGACCGGCATATGCGGCTTTTCGAAGAGACCATGTGCGAGAGCACGATCTGAAGACGCCCGACCCCGCATGTGATGGGACGGACAATGCTTCTCTTTAACCGATCGCGCTCAAGCGTAAGCGTCCAGCAGCAATCCGGCCGCTGGGCGTGACGGGCAAGGTGCCCGTGACGACCGAGAGGATGCACGCCATCCAACCTACAAAAACCATGGCAGGATCGCCGGACGCTGAGCCCTTGCGCAGCGTCCCGCAATCTTGCGCATGGTTTTTGTGTTTGGGCGTGCGTTTTTTCGTGAACTCATGAAAGAAGACCGAAATGTTCAATATTCATTCAGTGGAGATCGACTGGGGTGGGCGTCCCCTCAGGCTTGAAACCGGAAAGATCGCCCGCCAGGCCGGCGGCGCCGTCATGGCGACCTACGGCGAGACCGTAGTTCTCGCCACCGTCGTCGCCGCGAAGACCCCACGTGAAGGCGTCGACTTCCTGCCGCTCACCGTCGACTATCAGGAAAAGACCTATGCCGCCGGCCGCATTCCCGGCGGCTATTTCAAGCGCGAAGGCCGCCCGACCGAGAAGGAAACCCTGGTTTCCCGCCTGATCGACCGTCCGATCCGTCCCTTGTTCGTCGACGGCTGGCGCAACGAGACCCAGGTCATCGTGACGACGCTGTCGCACGATATGGAGAACGATCCCGACATTCTGGCGCTGGTGGCGGCTTCCGCCGCACTGACGCTGTCGGGCGTGCCGTTCAAGGGCCCGATCGGCGCCGCGCGCGTCGGCTTCGTCAACGACGAATATGTGCTGAACCCGACCCTCGACGAGATGACCGACACCAAGCTCGACCTCGTCGTCGCCGGCACCGCCGACGCCGTGCTGATGGTGGAATCGGAAGCCAAAGAGCTCAACGAGGAGATCATGCTCGGCGCGGTGATGTTCGGACACCGCCACTTCCAGCCGGTGATCAACGCGATCATCGATCTGGCCGAAAAGGCCGCCAACGAGCCGCTCGAGGTCAAGGCGGTTGACCAAAGCGCGTTGGAAAAGGAAATGCTCGGCATCATCGAGCAGGAGCTGCGCCAGGCCTATGCCATCCCGGTGAAACAGGACCGCTACGCCGCAGTCGGCGCCGCCAAGGAAAAGGTGATGGCGCATTTCTTCCCGGAAGGGCAGGAGCCGAAATACGAAAAGCTGCGCGTCGCCGACGTGTTCAAGGAACTGGAAGCCAAGATCGTCCGCTGGAACATTCTCGACACCGGCAAGCGCATCGACGGCCGCGACGTCAAGACGGTGCGCAACATCGTCTGCGAGGTCGGCATACTGCCTCGCGCCCACGGCTCTGCGCTATTCACCCGCGGCGAAACCCAGGCGATGGTGGTCACCACGCTCGGCACCGGCGAGGACGAGCAATATATCGACGCGCTGTCGGGTACGTACAAGGAAACGTTCCTGCTGCACTACAATTTCCCGCCCTACTCCGTCGGCGAGACCGGCCGTCTCGGCGGCACCAAGCGGCGCGAGATCGGTCACGGCAAGCTCGCATGGCGGGCGATCCATCCCGTTCTGCCGCCGCATCACGAGTTTCCCTACACCGTGCGCGTGGTCTCGGAGATCACCGAGTCCAACGGCTCCTCGTCCATGGCCTCGGTCTGCGGCGCCTCGCTGGCGCTGATGGATGCCGGCGTGCCGCTGAAGCGGCCGACCGCCGGCATCGCCATGGGACTGATCCTGGAAGGCAGCCGCTTTGCGGTGCTGTCCGACATCCTGGGCGATGAGGATCATCTCGGCGACATGGACTTCAAGGTCGCCGGCACCGACCAGGGCATCACCTCGCTGCAGATGGACATCAAGATCGAGGGCATCACCGAGGAGATCATGAAGGTCGCCCTCGGCCAGGCCAAGGACGGCCGCATCCATATCCTCGGCGAGATGTCGAAGGCCCTGACCGCGGCCCGCGCCGAGCTCGGCGAATACGCGCCCCGCATCGAGACCTTCAAGATCGCCACCGACAAGATCCGCGAAGTGATCGGCACCGGCGGCAAGGTGATCCGCGAGATCGTCGAGAAGACCGGCGCCAAGGTCAACATCGAGGACGACGGCACCGTGAAGGTCGCCTCCAACGACGGCGAGGCGATGAAGGCGGCGATCAAGTGGATCAAGTCGATCGCCTCCGATCCGGAGGTCGGTCAGATCTACGACGGCACCGTCGTCAAGGTGATGGAGTTCGGCGCCTTCGTGAACTTCTTCGGCACCAGGGACGGCCTCGTCCATATCAGCCAGCTCGCGTCGAACCGCGTGCAGAAGACCTCCGACGTCGTCAAGGAAGGTGACAAGGTCAAGGTCAAGCTGCTCGGCTTCGACGACCGCGGCAAGACCCGGCTGTCGATGAAGGCGGTCGACCAGACGACCGGCGAGGATCTCGAGGCCAAGCAGAAGACGGAGGCGCCGCCGCCCCGCGAAGCCGCCGGCGAGTAAAAGCCTCGACCCACTAGCTAGCTCCGTCATTGCGAGCGAAGCGAAGCAATCCAGGGCCGCAAGAAAGACTGGATTGCTTCGTCGCTTCGCTCCTCGCAATGACGACTAAATTCGACTTAACCTCAATTCGTCATGCTCCAGAAACAACGAAGGGCGGCTTTTCAGCCGCCCTTTTTGTTTGACCCTTGCTCGGTGTCATCGTCCGCGAAAGCGGACGATCCAGTATTCCAGAGACGCCAGCGCTTTGGACCGATGGACCGCGGTGTACTGGATCCCCCGCATGCGCGAGGGATGACGAGTTGGGCCAGTGCGAGCAGCAACGCTCCTCAAATAAGGTCGAAGCGATCGAGGTTCATCACCTTGCTCCACGCGGCCACGAAGTCTTTCACGAACTTCTCCTTCGCGTCCGAGCTCGCATAGACTTCAGCCAGCGCGCGCAACTGCGAGTGCGAACCGAAGATCAGGTCGGCGCGTGTGCCGGTCCACTTGACTTCGTGGGTCTTGCGGTCGCGCGCCTCGTAAACGCTGTCGGAGTCGTCGGCCGGCTTCCATTGCGTGCTCATGTCGAGCAGGTTGACGAAGAAGTCGTTGGTCAGCGTGCCCGGCTTTTTGGTAAAGACGCCGTGCTTGGATTTGCTGGTGTTGGCGCCGAGCACACGCAGGCCGCCGACGAGGACCGTCATCTCCGGCGCGGTCAGCGTCAGCAACTGCGCCCGATCGACCAGCAGCGCCTCAACCGGCAGGAGTTGCTTGCCGCGGACATAGTTGCGGAAACCGTCGGCGGTCGGCTCGAGCGCGGCAAAGGAGTCCGTGTCGGTCTGCGCCTGCGATGCATCCATGCGGCCCGGCGTGAACGGTACCTTCACGTCAAAGCCGCCGTCCTTCGCGGCCTTCTCTACCCCGGTGACACCGCCGAGAACGATCAGATCGGCGAGTGAGACTTTCTTGTCGCCCTTCTGCGCAGCGTTGAACTCCTTCTGGATCGCCTCGAGCTTGCCGAGCACTTTGGCGAGCTCAGCGGGCTCGTTGACGTCCCAGTCCTTTTGCGGCGCGAGGCGGATGCGCCCGCCGTTGGCACCACCACGCTTGTCGGAGCCGCGGAACGTCGATGCCGACGCCCAGGCGGTCGACACCAGTTCGGAAACGGACAGGCCGGATGCCAGGATTTTTGCCTTCAGCGCTGCAATGTCCTGCTCGCTG
The DNA here is from genome assembly GCA_046728075.1 of Acidobacteriota bacterium. Classification (GTDB taxonomy): domain Bacteria; phylum Acidobacteriota; class Thermoanaerobaculia; order UBA5066; family Gp7-AA6; genus JBKPDV01. The sequence continues at coordinate 7,976 of JBKPDV010000100.1, forward strand.
ACCAGTTCATGATCGATGGCAGGGATCGGGTCCTGCCACAGCAGCTCCTCCTTCGGAACAAGCGGGCCGAGGTAACGCACGATCGGACCCATGTCGCGGTGAGTGAGCTTGAACCAAGCGCGAGCAAACGCATCGGCGAACTGCTCGGGGTGCTGGTGGAAGCGCCGCGAGATCTTTTCGTAGGCCGGATCGAGCCGCAAGGAGAGGTCCGTGGTCAGCATGGACGGCGAATGACGCTTCGACGGGTCATGCGCATCCGGCACCGTGCCGGCGCCTGCACCATTCTTCGGCGTCCACTGATGCGCGCCGGCCGGGCTCTTGGTCAGTTCCCACTCGTAGCCGAACAAATTGTCGAAGAAGTTGTTGCTCCACTTCGTCGGCGTCGTACTCCAGGTCACTTCGATGCCGCTGGTGATCGCGTCACCCGCGATGCCGGTCGCGTATTTGCTCGACCACCCGAGGCCTTGCTCCTCGATGAGGCTGCCTTCCGGCTCCGGCCCAACCAAGGTTGTATCGCCGGCGCCGTGGGTCTTGCCGAACGTGTGACCGCCGGCAATCAGCGCGACGGTTTCCTCGTCATTCATCGCCATGCGCGCGAACGTCTCGCGGATATCGCGGGCCGCCGCGATCGGATCCGGCTTGCCGTTCGGGCCTTCCGGATTGACGTAGATCAGACCCATCTGCACGGCGCCGAGATGTCCGTGAAGCTCACGGTCGCCGCTATAGCGCTCATCTGCCAGCCACTTGCCTTCGGGACCCCAGTTGACGTCCTGCTCGGGCTCCCAGACGTCGGCGCGACCGCCGCCGAAGCCGAAAGTCTTGAAGCCCATCGATTCCAGCGCGACGTTGCCGGCGAGAATCATGAGATCGGCCCAGGAGAGCTTCCGGCCGTATTTCTGCTTGACCGGCCACAGCAGCCGGCGCGCCTTGTCGAGGTTCGCGTTGTCAGGCCAGCTGTTGAGCGGCGCAAAGCGCTGCTGCCCGGCCCCGGCGCCACCGCGGCCGTCGCCGATGCGATAGGTGCCCGCGCTGTGCCAGGCCATGCGGATGAAAAGCGGCCCGTAATGACCGAAGTCGGCAGGCCACCAGGCCTGCGAGTCCGTCATCACGGCATGCAGGTCCTTGACCACGGCATCGAGGTCGAGGCTCTTGAATTCCTTGGCGTAGTCGAAGGACTCGCCCATCGGGTCTGACAGGTTCGACTGCTGGTGCAGCATCCCGAGGTCCAGCTGGTCCGGCCACCAATCGCGGTTCGCAGGTGCGCGTTTGCCGCCCGAAAACGGGCATTTCGTTGTGTCATCCATGATCATCTCCTTGGGTGGTTTAGGGGAGTTACGCCCTGAACCAGGCGCCGGCAATCTAGCACCGCATTCCATCAGGTAAAGTTGACTTTAGTGATCGCTGCAATAGGATATTCTGATGATAAACGTCACGCTCCGCCAGCTCCGCTATTTCGATGCGCTGGCGCGTCACGGTCATTTTGGACGCGCGGCAGAGGCCTGTGCGATCTCGCAGCCGGCGCTGTCGATGCAGATCAAGGAAATGGAGGAAGCTCTCGGCGGCTTGCTGCTGGAGCGAAGCGCACGACAGGTCGCGCTCACGAGATTCGGTGAAGAACTTTCCCAGCGCGTCCGCGATATCCTGCGCTCGGTGGACGAGCTCGGAGATTTTGCGCGCGCCTCGCGCGACCGGCTCGCGGGCCGGTTGCGCATCGGGATGATCCCGACGACCGCACCCTATCTGCTGCCCAAGATCATCGGGAACCTCACCAGGATGCATCCCGAACTCGACATCCAGGTGCGTGAGACGGTGACGCCGAAGCTGATCCGGGAACTGGCCGAAGGCCGGCTCGATACGGCCATCGTTGCCCTGCCGGTGTCCGAGCCTTCGCTCGCCGAGGTTGTCTTGTTCTCGGAGAATTTCCTCCTGGTCCGGCCGCGCAAGGACGAGGGAACGCCGGTGCCCAGCAGCGAGATGCTGCGTGAAATGAGGCTACTTCTGCTGGAAGAGGGGCACTGTTTCCGGGATCAGGCGTTGTCGTTCTGCAAGACGCAATCGTTGCAGCCACGGGAGATGCTGGACGCGAACTCGCTCTCCACGCTCGTTCAGATGGTGAGTGCCGGCATCGGCGTCACCTTGATTCCGGAAATGGCGGTGCCAGTGGAGACACGGTCGGCCTCGGTATCCGTCGCCCGGTTCAAGAACCCGCAACCTTCGCGAACCATCGGCATGGTCTGGCGCAAGACCAGCCCTCTGGCGAGACAACTCCTGCAAATTTCCGAGGTGGTGTGTCTGTCAGCCGGCAAAGGGCGCGGACGGCACACGACTGGAGCGTCGTCGCGCAATCCCCGAGCCTGAGCAGCACTCCGGCGGAGGATTATTCTCCAACGCGCCGCGTGCCTCGCATGGTGTATCGAAACGCTCATGCTGGCATCGCAGGGACGCCCGAGCTGGTGGAGAAATGAAATTGGCCCCGATTATCCGTCCCGCACGCATCGATGAATATGACGAGGTCGCCAGCGTCTGGATGGAGAGCTGGGTCTCGACCGGGCTCGAGGATGCCAGCAATTTCCTTTTGGCGCAGTTGCGCGCCCGCGTGCGGCGAGAAGTCGAAGACGGCTGGAACCTGTTTGTCGCCGATGATGGCGGAACGCTGGCGGCCATGCTGGCGCTGCATCTGTCGAAACGCCATCTCGACCAGATCTTCGTGGCGCCCGCCTATCAAGGCCGCTCGCTCGGCCGGCAACTACTCGCCTTCACGCGAACGTATCTGCCTGACGAGATCCATCTGCGCTGCGTGCGCGAGAACGAGAAAGCGTGGCGCTGGTACGAACGGGAAGGCTTCGTGTTCGAGAGGGAGCAGGTCGAGCCGATGACCGGCCGAACGATGAAATATTATCGATGGCACAAGAGAGAAGTCGTCCGATAGGATGTTGAGGGATTCAGCTTGAAGTTGTCTTTGGCTCGATCTAGTTAGACACTTCCGCCGACGGGTCTCCTTTCATCACCTTGGTTTTCATGCTCCGAGTCTTCGCCCTAGCGTTTGCATTGTCGTGCCTTGCGTCATCTGCCTGGGCGCAAACCCGGCCGGTGTCGGGAACCGCGGCGGTACGAGAAGCGACACGAGCCAGGCCGGACCCCAGCAAGCCTGCTCCAAGAGCCCGGACAGAGGCGAAGCCCGCAAGGCCGGCCGAGACCGCGCGATGCGAGATCGGCGTCGTTCCGATTGCTGGCAATCTGTTTACGATCGAAAGAATCGGGCCCATCGCACTCAACAATACCTATGTGCGCGCGGCAGCCGATGGATGGGGGCTCGACGACCTTGTCGTCTCGCGAGTTCGTCCGGCGGCCCATGGTGCCGCTGTGCGACGAATCGCTTTCTCCAAGGAAGAATTGGCGCGCGCTCGTAACTCAGTATCACTTTTCCGCAACATGAACTCGGAGCTCAAGGATTTTGCCCGGCAAGTCGCCGCCGGCACCAACTGCGACCGCTACGTCGTGGTGCACAGGAGTGGCGGTGGCAAATCGGCATTCGGTATTGGCATCGTGAAGCTCGTCAGCCTGATTGACAGCCGGACCTATCTTTTCGTTCTCATGCACGTCCGGGTATACGACAGACAGACCTTCGAACTGATCAAGGAAGGCCCCGCGTTGATTGACGACGAGTCTTTGCTCGCTCGCGCATACCTCAACCCCGTTGGCGGCCCTTATCGCGCGCTGGATGAGCGATCATTTCCAGCCTCGCGGGCGGAAGCCGTTGCGAATCCCGTATTGCGCGAGGGCGTGCGCGCACTACTGACGGACAGCCTCGACAAGACACTACCCGCCATGCTCAGGCAATCACCAAATGAGACTCCAAGATGATGCAGTTCTATTGGTCGCCGCGCTCGAACGCGCGCCGGGTGGCTCACCAATCCGGCACAGCTTGCGGCTGTCGCCGCTAGAATCTAGTTTGGAGTCCTTCCCGGTTGCCGGCTCACCAGAACTCCCGGAATGCCATGGCTCGCCTCTCAATACAGGGGATTCTGCTACTATGCTTTTTGCCGTCAGCATGGGCGCAAACGCAATCTGCACCCGGCGCACCCCCGGCGCAGGTGCCGCCAGCCGCCAAGTCGGCCAAGAAGCCTCCGGCAAAGCCCAAGCCAGCGGCGAAACTGGCGGATCCGGCGAGCGCGGGCCGTTGCGAGG
>JBKPDV010000101.1:0-23168 GCA_046728075.1 Acidobacteriota bacterium
CCGGCCCGTCCGACGAAGGCGAGCCCCTGCAGGTCCTCTTCGTGCCCCGGCGCTTCGCCGACGAACATCAGGTCGGCCTTGGGATTTCCCTGGCCGAAGACGATATTCGTCCGCCCGCGGGAGAGCTTGCAGCGGGGGCACCCCTCCACGAACTTCTGCAGCGCCGGCAGGTGCGGCATCGAGCCGGGGATCAGAGCGGGAGGACCGGCAGCGGGAGACTCGAGGAAGACATCGTGAAAGCCGAGATCACGGAAGTACTCGAGCTCTTCTTTCACGGCGGCGAGTCTATCGCCGCGGAGGCGGTTGTTTCCCCCTCACCCTATCCCTCTCCCGAAGGGAGAGGGGACTGATCGCGGCTTTACTCGCTCTCCCTCCGGGAGAGGGTCGGGGTGAGGGGCGTACTTTGGCCGCGGGCTTTTCTTACCGAGAGAAACGCGTCCCAGATCTTGTCCGCGACCTCACGTTTGCTCCGTCGGGGGACGAGTTCGCGGGCGCCTTCGCGCGTCAGAATCAAAACTTCGTTGTCGGCCGCGTCGAACCCGATGTCCCGCCGTCCCACGTCGTTGACGACGATCAGGTCCGCTCCCTTCTTTTCCATCTTGGCGGCCGCCCGCTTTTCGAGCTCGTCGGTCTCCGCCGCGAACGCGACGACTGTCTGGTCTCGCCGCAGCGGAGCGAGGCTTGCCAGGATGTCCTGTCCCGCCGCAAGCCGGAGCGTCCGGTCCCCCTCTTCGCGATGGAGCCGCTCGGCGCTCTCCTGCGGAATGAAGTCGGCGACGGCGGCGGCCATCGCGAGGCCGTCGCACTCGGGAAACTCGCGGACCAGAAGGCCGTGGAGATCGGCGGCGGTCTCGAACGAGAGCACCCGGACGCCGCGGGGAACGGGCAGCTCGGTCGGGCCCGTCAAGAGGGTGACTTGCGCCCCGCGATCGCGCGCCGTCTGCGCGAGGGCATAGCCCATCCTTCCGCTCGAGCGGTTCGAGACGAAACGGATCGGGTCGATCGGCTCCCGGGTCGGGCCAGCCGTCACGAGCAGACGCAGGCCGGCCAGGTCCCCCTGCGCCGACAGGAGCCGCCAGGCCTCTTCGACGATCACGTCGGGCTCTTCCATCCGGCCGATCCCAACATGTCCCGAGGCCAGCGCGCCGGAGGCCGGCCCGACGAATCGGACGCCCCGCTCCGAGAGGATCTCGCGGTTGCGGATCACCGCCGCGTGACCCCACATCGCGCTCTCCATGGCGGGCGCGAGCAGCACGGGTTTAGTGTGCGAGAGAAAGTACGTGGAAAGGAAGTCGTCGGCCAGCCCCTGAGCGAACTTGCCCATCGTGTGCGCGGTCGCCGGAGCGACGAGCAGAAGGTCGGCCCAGTCGGCGAGCGCGACGTGATCGACCGAAGGCTCGTTGCCGCTGCCCCACACCTCGATGTGGACGGGACGGCAAGACAGGACCGCGAACGTCATCGGGGCAATGAACTCCCGCGCGCCCCGCGTGAGGACGACCTGGACCTCGGCGTCCCGCTGGACGAGTCCCCGCAAGATCTCGACGGACTTGTAGGCGGCGATCCCGCCGCAAACGCCGAGGACGACTCGGGGGCTCATAAACGAGTTGTGTTTGGTGTCAGGGAAGAGTCAAAGGCCCAAGGCCTCGGTACCCTGACACCTGATCCCCGACACCTGGCACCTGCCTCAGACGCGGGCGGTCTCTTCCTCCGCCATCGCCTCTTCGGTCTCTTCCGCCGTGACGTCTTCGAGGACTCCCCCTTCGGGACCGTAGTCCCAACGAATCCGGCTCTGCTCGAACTCCTCGGCGGCCAGCCGGACGGGCTTCGAGGGCCGTTCGGTCTCCATCTTCGGCCGCGCCCCCCGCATCAGCTGCTCGGCGCGTCGAGCGATCAGGAGGACCAACCGGAACTTGCTATCCACCCCTTCGGGCACTTTCTGAATCATCGGTTCGGAACCTTTCTAGCGGAATTCGCTGCGAATGCGTTGCAAACGCACCCCTTGCCGGGCCGGAGTGAGCCTCCGGGCGCGGACGATCGATTGTAACTCAAGTGTGGCCCGTTCCAGGTCGTCATTCACGATAACGTACTGAAACTCCTGGGCTTGCTGGATCTCCTTGGCGGCGTTGATCAGCCGTTTCCGGATCGCTTCCTCTTTGTCGAGTCCCCGGCTGGTCAGCCTGCGGGAGAGCTCCTTTGGCGAGGACGGAACGATGAAGACGGTGACCGCCTCGGGGTAGGCCCGCTGGACATCCCGGGCGCCCTGGACGTCGATGTCCAGAATGACGTCCTCCCCCGCCGCCAGCCGCGGAAGCACTTCAGCCTTCGAGGTTCCGTAGATGTTGTCGTGGACTTCGTTGTGCTCCAGAAACTCGTCGCGCTGCACCATTTCCTGGAACTCCGAGACCGACACGAAGTGATACTCGCGCCCGTCCTGCTCTCCCTCCCGCTTCGGGCGGGTCGTGTGCGAAACGGAGAAATGGAGCGGCTCCCCGGGGGGGTCTTCCGTCAACCGTCGGATCAGCGTCGTCTTTCCCCCGCCGGACGGAGAAGAGACGATGAAGAGGTCCCCGCGCCCGACGTCCGTCATTCGATATTCCCGATCTGCTCCCGAACCTTCTCCGTCTCGGACTTCATCTCGAGGACCTCGCGCACGAGCGCGAGATCGCGAGCCTTCGATCCGAGAGTGTTCAGCTCGCGGAGGATTTCCTGGGACAGGAAGTCGAGCTTCTTGCCGACGGGCTGAGAGGAATCCCGCACCAGCTCGGCGAACTGCGTCAGGTGGGCCTCGAGCCGCTGCAGCTCCTCGGCAACGTCACTCCGATCCGCTGCCAGAGCCGCCTCCTGTTCCAGCCGGACCGGATCGAGCGGCGCGTTCGACAGGAGAGTCTGTATCCGCTCCTTGAGCGCCGCCAGGAGCGCCCGGGTGATCTCCTCGCGCCGCGCGGAGAGGCCCGACGCGCGCGTCCGCAGGCCCTCGATTCTCGAAAGAATGTCCTGCGCCAGGCCCGCCCCTTCCAGCTCCCGCATCGCGACCAGCTCCGAAGCGGCCCGCTCGGCGAGGCCCTCGACGGAAACGATCTCCTCCGGAGTGAATTCGGCGGAGCCGGCCTCGATCGCAAAGACCTGCGGTATCGAGAGCAAGTCCCGCGCTTCCAGTTTTGCGGCCAGCGGAAAACGGCTCGCGAGCTTTGCCAAACGCGAGAGCACGGATTCGAGGAGCGCTTCGTTGATCGCGATCTCGAAGTCCGCCGCCCCGGCGCGTTTCAACCGGAGGTTCACATCCACCTTGCCGCGCGACAGCTTGCGGCTGAAGACGCGCCGCAGGATCGGCTCGAGGGCGGCTTCCGTGTCCTTGACGCGGATCGTGAGATCCAGCGAGCGGTGGTTCACGCTGCGGGCCCAGATTTCCCCCAGACCCTCGCCCACCGGCCCGCTCGCCCGGCCGAACCCCGTCATGCTGCGCAGGCTCATGCGGGCGTGACCGGGAGGCTCTCCGTCTCGGAGAAGAACTGCATCTCGTGAAGCCTGCGGTAGAGCCCGGGACGAGTCAAGAGCTCCTCGTGGGTGCCGGACTCCACGATTCGTCCGGCGTCGAGCACGAGAATGCGATCCGCCCGCCGCACCGTCGAGAGCCGGTGTGCGATGACGAGTGTGGTTCGGCCCCGCATCAGGTTCGTCAGCGCTCGAGCCACGAGCGCCTCCGACTCGGTATCGAGCTGGGAGGTCGCCTCGTCGAGGATCAGAATCGGAGCGTCTTTGTAGATCGCGCGCGCGATTGCCAGACGCTGCTTTTGCCCTCCCGACAGCCGGCCGCCTCCCTCTCCCACCCGCGTGTCGTAGCCCTCGGACAGGCGCTCGACGAACTCCTCGGCGTAGGCCGCGCGGGCCGCCGCTCGCAGCTTTTCTTCCGAGGGAGAGACTTCGCCATAGGCGATGTTGTCGCGAACGCTCGAGTCGAAGAGGATCGTGTCCTGCGTGACCAGGCCGATCTGCCGGCGCAGGGAGCCGAGCGTGGCGTCGCGCAGGTCGACGCCGTCGATGAGCACGCGCCCGCCCGTAGGGTCATAAAGACGCGGAAGAAGGTTGACCAGCGAGGTCTTGCCGGCTCCGGAGGGGCCCACCAGCGCCACGGTCTCTCCTCGCCGGATCTCCAGCGAGACGCCGAGCAGGACCGGCTCTCCTCCGTAGCCGAAGCGAACGTCCTCATAACGGATGGACGTCCCGAACGGGGCGAGTGCCGCCGCTCCCGGCTTCTCGACGATCTCGCTCTTGCGGTCGACCACTTCGAAGATCCGGCGCGCCGATGCCAGCCCGAGCTGGATCGCGAGATTGGTGCGCGTGATGTCCTTGATCGGTTTGTACATCATCATGAGCGCGGCGAGAAAAGAGACGATCCCCCCGACGGTCATCCGCCCCGCCTGAATCTGAGAGGCGGCGTAGATGAAGATGGCCGCCAGCGCCAGCCCTCCCAGCACCTCCATGAGCGGGGACCCGAAGGCGACGGTGCGCATCGCCCGCCGCGCGGCCCTCAGGTACCTGTCGTTGGCGGCTTCGAAGCGATCGGCCTCGAAGGTCTCCATTCCGTACGTCTGGATCACCCGGTGGCCTCTCAACGTTTCTCCCAGAAGCGAGCCGATCTCTCCGACCCTTTCGCGGGAAAGCGTCGAGGTCCGACCCAACCGCCGCGTGATCTCCAGAATCGGATAGAAGAGGAGCGGACCGAGCACGAGGACGACCAGGGTGAGCCGTGCGTTCAAGGAGAAGACATAGACGAGAACCAGGGCGATCGTCACGATCCCCTGGAAGAAATCGGCGAGCCGGGTTCCGAAGGCGGACTGGACTTCCTCCACGTCCGACAGCAGCCGGCTGAGGAGGTCGCCGGTCGACGCGTGCGCGTAGAAGCGGGAGGACTGGCGAAGCAAGCTGTCGTAGGCGTCGCGCCGCAGGTCGCGGACGATCGAGAGGCCGATGCTGTTGAGCTCGAATTCGGAGAAATAGGAAAACAGGTTCTTGGCGAGCAGAGCCAGGAAGAGCAGAACAGGAACCGCGACGCGGGAAGCGATTCCGAGCCTCTCGCCGAAAATCAGCGCGCCGCGATAGGCGTCCTCGAGCCACCGGACGACCGGGGAAAGATGCTTCCCGCCCGCCGCGGTTTTCCAGCCGGCGACGGAGGACGAGGCCCCGGCGCCGAACGTGTCGTCGATGACCTTGTTCAGGAAGAAGAGCAGCAGGACGGTCGCGATCGAGACCAGGCCCATCGAGAGAAACGCGATCGCCGCGCGTCCCCGGTACCGCGCGAAGTATCCCAGCAAACGAAGCAGGACAGCGGCGCGTCCTTGTGGGGGGGCCTGCTCGGCAGCAATGGGGCTCAAGCCATAGAGCTTAGAGCATTTTCTCCATAGACTTCGCCCGCCTGGATGTCGGGCCGCGCGTCCACGATCCACCGGCGATACCAGGACTCGAGCCGCAGGAGCATCCAGAGCTTGTTGCGCCGCTTCTGCGTTCCCCCTCGAAGCAGGGCGCACGTCCGGACGGGATCGACGATTCCATCGGCGGCGAGCCGGCCGGCCGAGAATGTTCGAAGACCCGCCTCGAATCTCGGTCCCGCGAGCCAGCGCTTGAAGGGGGGCGAGAAGCCGGCTTTCGGCCTGGAGAGAATCGCGGTGGGCAGCCACTCGGAGATGGCTTCGCGAAAGGCCACCTTGGTCGTTCCGCCGCGGACAAGTCGTTCGGGAGGGAAAGAAAAGACGTGCTCGACCAGACGGCGCGAGAGCAATGGGACGCGCGCCTCCAGCCCCGCGGCCATCGTGGAGCGATCGACGAGCGCCAGCCCGTTGTCGGGCAGATAAGTATGAAGATCGATCGAAAGAAGGCGGTGCACGAAGGGCAGCTCCGGGCGATCGAACTTGCGGAAGAGCCAGGCGGGGTCCTGCGTCGAGCGGCCGAGGACCTGCTCCTGTTCGAACGCGTGAAAAAAGCCCCGCACCGGAAAGTAGCGGGCCGCGAGATCTTCCCCGGTCAGCCGGGCGATCCCGGCCGCCCGGGCGAGGCCGGGCATCCTCGCGATGCGACTCACGAGCTGCTGGGCCGGCGGCAGCAGGAGCGAGAACGGCCCCATGGCCTCGCGGATTCCCTGGTAGCGCAGACCGGTCAGGTGCCAGCCATACCCGCCGAAGACCTCATCGCCTCCGTCGCCGCTCAGGACGACCTTGACTGTCTTGCGGCAGAGCCGGGCCAGCTCGATCATCGGGAGTCCTCGCGCGTCGGCGATCGGCTCTTCGTAGATGTCCGCCGCCTGCGCCAGCCGGGCGCCGAGCTCGCCGACATCGAGCAGACGTTCCCCATGGCGTGTTCTCAACGCCCAGGACGCCAGCCGCGCATAGTACCGATCCGACGCGTCTCCATCTCGATACCCCACCGCGAATGTCCGCAAAGCCGGAAGCTGGCGAACCGCGAGTGAGGTCACGGTCGTCGAGTCCAGGCCGCCCGAGAGCAGCGCGCCGACCGAAACGTCCGCGCAGAGCTGCGACTCGACGGCCTCCCGCAGAAGCGTCCGAAGCTCCTGGGGCTCTCGCGACGACAGGGCTGTGCGTTCGAGAGCCCAATAGGGAGCGACGTCGATCCGGCCGGTCGCGGGCTCGAAGAGCAGCCGGTGAGCCGGAGGCAGCTTCCGGATCCCTGCGAAGATGCAGCGGTCGAACGGAACGTAGCCGTAGGAGAGGTAGTCCGAGAGCGCCTCGGGGTCGAGGCGAGCCGACAGCTCCGGCAGCGTCAGGAGAGCGGACGGCTGAGAAGCGAATGCGATGCCCGATGGGAGGAGCGCATAAAAGAGCGGCTTGATGCCGAAGTGATCCCGCGCGAGAAGAAGCTGGCCCGCATCCCCGTTCCACCAGGCCAGCGCGAACATTCCGTCGAGCTCTTCGAGACCTTGCAGACCTTCGCGCCGGAGCAGGGCATGGGCGACCTCGGCATCGCCGGTCGAAACAAAGTGCTCCCCGCGCGCTTCCAGTCGCGTCCGTAGAGCCTGGAAGTTATAGATCTCGCCGTTTAAGACGAAGGCGGAAGAACCCCCGGGAGCGACGTTGGGCTGGGCGCCTCGATGCGAGAGGTCGAGAATCGCAAGCCGCCGATGGCCGAACACGGCTCGGCCGCTCGGGGACCGCCAGATTCCGGCGCCGTCCGGTCCGCGCGCCCCGAGAGAATCGAGCGCTCCCCTCAGACGATCCGGTGCGCACGGACTCCGCGAGACGATCCCGGCGATGCCACACATGGCGATCTCCCCACCGAATACCGCGGCTGAAAAGTCGAGTCCCTGCCTCTTAAGGGCAGGTTAAGGAAGAAGGCCGCGACCCTTCGCTCAATCGTTTTGACGGCGATCACGGCCGGATGGTTTCAGGAGGGGAAAGATTTTCAGCCGCGAGAGGCCACCCGGGAGCTTCCGGCGAGAGCTTCGAGCACGGCGTCGGCGGCCCGCTCCGATGCGCCGGGAGGCCCGAGGGCGCGCGCGACTCGAGCGAGCGCATCGCGCATTCGAGAGAGACGCATCGGGTCGGACAGGAGCGCTTCCCCCTCCCGCTCGAGGCGCTCCGCGTTGAACTCTCCTTGCAACAGCTCCGGGACGACCGGCTCCTGGGCGACGAGGTTGACGAGGGAGATCCAGGGAACCTGGACGAGGAGTCTCCCGACAGCGAAGCTCGCCGGAGAGGTCTTGTAGACGACGATCATCGGGGCGCTGCAGATCGCGGCTTCCAGAGTCGCCGTGCCGGACGCCACGAACACGAGATCCGCGGTGGCGAGAAGGGAATGCAGGCCCGAATCCACGACTCGGATCGAGCGTTTCGCCGCGCCGGGAAAGAGCGAATCGGACAGACCGGAGGCTCGCACCGCCACGACTTCGAGATCCAGGCGGCTGGCCAGGCTGTGCGCGGCGCGGGCCATCGGTTCCCAGTGACGCTCGAGCTCGGCGGTGCGGCTTCCCGGCAGAAGAACCAGGCGGCGGCGCGTCTTGGCCGGAAGCGGAGACGGGATGGTCAGACCCTCCCGCACGTCGTCGACTAAGGGATGTCCCGCGCAGACGGCATCCGCGCCCAGACGCTTGTAGATCTCCGCCTCGAACGGGAAAAGCGTGATGATGCGGCGGGCCCGCCGCGCGATCGATCGGGCACGGCCCGAGCGCCAGGCCCAGACCTGCGGGCTGACGTAGTAGATCAAGGGGACCCGCTCTCGCTCGAGACGGCGCGCCAGGAGGCCATGGAAGTCGGGAAAATCGATGAGCACCGCTCCGTCGGGACGGCGCTCGCGCGCGGCGGCCTTGAGACGCCGGAGGGCCCGCCACAACGCCGGAAGCTTTTCGAAGACCTCCGAGATTCCCACGACCGAGAGCTCCTCCGAAGAGACCACGCGGTCGAGTCCGGCCGCGGCCAGACGCCGTCCGCCCATTCCAAACGCGGCGAGACCCGGTCTCTTCTTGCGCAGGGCGGCGAGCAGCCGCGCGCCATGCCCGTCACCCGAGGCCTCGCCGGAAGAGATCATGAGATTCAACGAGTCCACAGTTTACTCGTCGCTTCGCTCTACGCTCCGGTGAGCTCAGGGGCTCTCGGCTTTAACTCTCTCAGCCGCCGGTCGCGCGCGACCGCCGCGGCTGAAAGCCTGTCGACTGTCGACTGCTCTCTGTGAGATATAACGGCTCTTCTTCCAATGAGAGGACCAATCACCGGAAGGCTGAGGGCGGCGATTATCGGCTGTGGCCGAATCGCGCAGAGGCATGCGGCGATCCTGCGGGATCTGCCGAGTGTTCAACTGATCGCGATGGTCGACACCCGCCTGGAGCGGGCGGAACAGTTTGCCCGCGACTACGGCGGGCGAGCTTACGCGGCTTTCGGGGAGATGGTCTCGCAGGAGAAGCCGGATCTGGTCAACGTCTGCACCCCTTCGGGCGACCATGTCTCGACCGCGCTCGCTCTCCTTCGAGGGGGTGTGCCGAACGTGATCGTCGAGAAGCCGATGGCCCTGCGCCTGCGAGACGCGGACCTGATGATCGAAGCGGCGGAGAAGGCGGAAGCCCGTCTGTTCGTTGTGAAGCAGAACCGCTACAACCTGCCGATCGTGAAGTTGAAGGAGGCGCTCGACCAGGGACGCTTCGGGCGGCTGGTTCTTGGCGCGATCCGCGTGCGGTGGTGCCGGCGGCAGGATTACTACGATCAGGCGCCCTGGCGCGGCACGTGGGCGATGGACGGAGGCGTGTTCTCCAACCAGGCGTCTCATCATGTCGACATGCTCGTGCAGATGATGGGCGAGGTCGAAGAGGTGTCCGCGTTGACGACGACGCGGCTCGTCTCGATCGAGGCCGAGGACACCGGCATCGCGATGCTTCGATTCCGAAACGGGGCGCTGGGCGTCATCGAAGCCACGACCGCCGCCCGGCCCGTCGATCTCGAAGGCTCGATCTCGATTCTCGGCCAGAACGGCACGGTCGAGGTCGGCGGCTTCGCCATGAACGAAATGAAGGTCTGGCGCTTCGCCGACCCTCTCCCCGAAGACGAAGGCGTTCTCGAGCGCTACCGGACCAATCCTCCCGACGTGTACGGCTTCGGCCATCACGAGTACCTGAACCAGGCCATCCGGGCCATTCAGACCGGCGCGCCCGCCCCGATCGACGGTCGCGAAGGCCGCAAATCTCTCGAGGTCATCACCGCGATCTACGAGGCGTCCGAAAGCGGCGGGCCGGTTGCGTTCCCCTTCACGCCTCGCCGTTCGCGACTGGGTGTGGGCGGGGGCCGTATGTCCAAGATCGACACCGTGTCACTGCCTCGTGTCACCATCGTCCCGGAAGACGCCGAACCGAAAACGGAAACCGAGAAAACGTGATCCCGCGTCCCGCAGTCGCCGGCAGCGCTCCTTGATTCCTCTCTCGCGGGCGACCGTTACTCCGGAGATGAAGCAGGCCATGCTCGACGTGGTCGACTCGGGCCGGTTCATCCTGGGACCCGAGACCCGGGCCTTCGAAAAGGAGTTCGCGGCCTACGTCGGCACACGCCACGCGATCGCCGTCTCTCAGGGCACCGCCGCCATCCAGCTTTCGCTACAGGCGATCGGGATCGAGCCGGGCGGCGAGGTCCTGGTTCCCTCGATGACCGCCTTCCCCACGATCGAAGGGGTGATCCACGCGGGCGCCACGCCCGTGTTCGTGGACAACGACAGGTTCGGGTCCATGGATCCGGTCGACGCCGCTCGACGCATCACCCCGCGAACAGTCGGTATGGTGCCCGTCCATCTGTACGGCGGGGCAGCGGATCTCGGGGCGCTGCGTGAGCTGGCCGCTCGACACAATATATGGATTGTAGAGGACTGCTGCCAGGCCCACGGCGCCCGCTGGGCAGACCGAACCGTCGGCTCAGTCGGGAGGGCCGGCTGCTTCTCCTTCTACCCCTCCAAGAACCTGACGGTGTTCGGCGACGGGGGGATGGTGACGACCGACGAGCCGGAGATCGACCGGAAGGTGAGGCTCCTGCGCGATCATGGGCGCAGCGACAAGTACACGCACGTCGCGGTCGGCTACAACCTGCGCTTCAACGACGTGCAGGCGGCGGTCGGGCGGCGGCAGCTCGCGTTGCTCGAGTCCTTCGTGGCGCGGCGCCGCGAGATCGCCGCCCGATACGACTCCGCCTTGTCGAAGGTTCCCGGCGTCGCCGTGCCGCTCGAGCGGCCCGGCACCCGTATGGTCTATCACCTCTACCCGGTCCGGCTGACCAACCAGGTCACGCGCGACGCGCTCCAGGGGCACTTGAAGGCGCGCGGCGTCGAGACGGGCATTCACTATCCCATCGCCAACCACCTGCAGCCGGCGATGGCGGGCCGCGGCGCGCCGCCTTACCTTCCCGAGTCCGAGAGTCTCGCCAAGACGAGCCTCTCCCTCCCGATGTTCCCGGGACTCTCGGACCGCGACGCGGACACGGTCATCAAGGGTCTCTTGGACTTCTTCGAACACTGATCGCGCTGGCCGCGGCCCGCCTTCGACTGAGGACTGCTGACTGAGGACTCCAGCGGCCGGTACCACAAAAAGGCTTTTTGAGACTCAATCCCCTTGAGTCCTCGGTCCTCAGTCCTCAGTCCGCAGTCGGAAAAGGCAGGAGTCAGCCCGGTGCGGTCGCGGCCAGGACAGCCGGCGTTTCGAGCTCCCGGCCTCGGATCCAGCGGCGATACCAGGCCTCCAGGTTCAAGAGCAGCCACAGCTTGTTGTGGCGGCGCTGCGTCCCCCCTTCGACGAGCGCCCGGAGCTCGCGGGGGCGCAAGAGGCCGTCGGAGGCGAGATCCCCGTGCTCCAGAGTCGAGAACGCGGCTTGACGATTTGCGCCTGAGACCCATCGCTTGAACGGCGGCGAGAAGCCGGCCTTGGGGCGCGTCTGGATGGCCCGGGGCAGCCAGGGACGGATCGCCTCTCGGAAAGCGATCTTGGTCCGTCCCGGCTTGACGATCCGATCGGGCGCCAATGAGAACGCGTACTCGATCAGCCGGCGATCCAGTAGCGGCACCCGCGCCTCGAGGCCGACGGCCATCGTCGAGCGGTCGACGAGCATGAGGTTGTTGTCGGGCAGGTACGTATGCAGGTCGAGAGAGAGCAGCCGGTGTGCCAGCGGGAGATCCGGCCGGTCGAACTTTCGGAAGAGCCAGGCCGCATCGTCCGGCGCCCGGCCGAAAACCCGCCGCTGCTCGGCGGCATTGAAGAAACCGCGCACTGCAAAATATCGATCGGCAAAGTCAGGCGCGAGGACGCGGGCCGAACCGGCGAGCCGCGATGCGACCGGGCGGTCCGACAGCGGCTGGACGACATCCCGGTAAAGGAGCGACAGGGCCTGCCGCAGAGGCCCGGCGGCGCGCCGCATCGATTCATACCGCATGACCGTCTCGTGCCAGCCGTACCCGCCGAAGATCTCGTCGCCACCGTCGCCCGTGAGCACCACCTTCACGGATTTCCGCGCCAGCCGCGACAGCTCCAGCACGGCGAGCGACGTCGAGTCGTAGATCGGTTCGTCGTAGATCTCGGCGGCGAGAGCCAGAGTCGTCGGCAGATCGCCCACGTCGAGCAGCTCCTCGTGATGAGCCGTTCCGAAGGCTTCCGCGGCGATGCGCGCGTACCGCACATCCTCGAGGTCCCCGTCCCGGTAGGCGACCGTGAAGGTCGGGAACGCGCCGCCGGATGGGGGCGCGGCGCGCGAGACGACCGTCGAGGAATCGAGTCCTCCCGAGAGAAAGGCGCCGACCGGCACGTCCGACACCAGATGCGAGGCGACGGCTTCCTCGAGGCGCGACCGCATCTCGTCCGGGTCGTCTCGCACCCGGCCGCGTTCGAGAGCCCAGTACGGGGCGACCTCGAGCTTTCCGGTGCGGTCGTCGTAGAGCAGACGGTGGGCCGGCGGGAGCTTGCGAACACCAGCGAAGAGGGAGCGATCGAACGGGACGTAGCCATAGGAGAGGAAGTCGCTGAGCGCTTCCGGATCCAGACGCGCGGAGATTCCCGGCAGCTCCAGGATCGCCTTGGGTTCCGACGCGAACGCGAAACCGCCGCCGGGCAGGGACGCGTAGTAGAGAGGCTTGATCCCGATGCGGTCGCGAGAAAGCAGGAGCCGCCGGTCGCGCTCGTTCCAGAGGGCGAGCGCGAACATCCCTTCGATCCGGGACAGGCCGTCCGCTCCGTCCAGGCGGAGCAACCGATGAACGACCTCTCCGTCGCTCTGCGAGACGAAGCGCTCTCCGCGAGACTCGAGGCCGGAGCGAAGGTCGCGGAAGTTGTAGACCTCGCCGTTGTGGATGAACGCCGAGAGCCCGTCGGGATGCACCGACGGCTCCTCCCCGCGCTCGGACGGATCGAGGATCGCCAACCGGCGATGGCCCAGCACCGCGCGTCCGTTGGGAGAGAGCCAGATGCCGCTGCCATCCGGACCGCGCCGGTTCAACGTGGCCAGAGCCCGGTCGACGGCGCGAGGATCCACCCGCTCCGGGCAGATCCAGCCGATGATGCCGCACATCGTCTAGCCGGGACTCGGGAGACAGAAGCCGGGAGTCGTGCAGTCGATGCAAAAGTTGCCGCGCGGCACGCCTTCCCCCTCCCGCCTACCGCCTACCGGGGAAAGGGATACATCAGCCAGGCAACGGCAAGCCCACCGAGAACGAGCGCGCCGAAGATCTTTGCGAAGAGGCGCAGCCGTGCGCGGCGTTCGCCAGCCCAGAGCAGGGAGAAGAACGTCGAGACCAGAAGCGCATAAACGAACATGATCAGGAAGTGGTCGGTCGGAAGCAGGGCGGCCATCATGTCGGCTCCCTTTGGCCGAGAGCGGAGAGCTGACAGCTGAAAGCTCTCACTCTTTTCTCCCCGCGGCGATGTCGTAGGCGTCGAGCATCAGAAGCAGGTTCATCAGGCCCGCCGTCAGAAGAAAAGCGCAGCCGTACTCGTACGTGACCGAGAGAATCGCCCCGTGAGGGTTGTCCAGGAGGAGCCGGGCGGCGATGTTCAGAATGCCGGAACCAAACACGGCGAACGTGGCGAGAAGAGTCAGCGGCGCTCCCGCCTCGGGCGAATACAGGCGCCCCTGAAAGGACATGCCGACCAGAAACGTGACGGTCACGATCACGGCGTAGGCGATCGCTCTCTTGCGCCTCCCGAGGAACCAGTGTCCGGCGCCGGGAAAGACCCACGCCAGAAGGACGGCGGTCCAGGCGCGCCCGGGCGAGGCCGCCGCGATCTCGCTCACGACCCGGCTTTCGCAAAGAGGGGCGCCAGGCGCGCCCGCGTCGCGGAGAGCTCCTCGGGCACCACTCGAACTCCGGCCGCGACGCTCATGAAATTCGTGTCCCCCTTCCAGCGCGGAACGACGTGGACGTGGTAGTGGTCCGCGATCCCGGCTCCGGCTGCCGCCCCGAGATTGAGCCCGATGTTCAGGCCGTCGGCGCGATAAGCCTCCGTCAGGATCTTTTCCGCTCGGGCGACGGTCGTGATCAGCTCCCGCAAGGTCTCCTCGTCTGACTCCGACAGGCTTCCGACGTGGTCGAACGGAGCGACCATCACATGTCCGTTCGTATAGGGATAACGGTTCAGGATCACGAAGACTCTCTTCCCGCGGTAGACCACGAGCGAATCCGGATCGTCGGCGGCCGCCGCGGCCACGCAAAAGATGCACGCGGGCGCCGATTTGTCGGACACCAGATAATCGTATCGCCAGGGCGCGAAGAGGACGTCCCGGCCCCCCGGCATGTCAACCGGCATCATTCACGAAGGACTCCGACTCTCCCAGAGCCGTCGCCCTGGTTAGGAAAAATCCCGGCTAGCGATTGATCAGCTCCTTGAGCTCTTTGCCGGGCTTGAAGTACGGAATTTTCTTGGCCGGAACCGCGACCTTGACGCCCGTCTTCGGATTGCGGCCCATCCGAGCGCCGCGCTCCCGGAGGCGAAAGGAGCCAAAGCCGCGCAGCTCGATCTTCTGCCCATCCTTGAGCGACTTGACGATCGCGTCGAAGACCGTGTCCACGATGGTCTCTGCCTGCTTCTTGGTAACGTCTGTCGCCACGGCCACCCGCTCGATCAATTCGGCTTTCGTCATTCGCGGCCTCTCCTGACCCGGCCCAGCGGCAAAGCCCCGCCGGGATCGCGGCTTACTTCTTGACGGCTGTTTCGTCGGTCTTCTTCCGAGACCGCTTCTTCTTCGGCGCGGGCTCCTCGGCGGGCGGAGGCTCGGCCGCGGCCGGCTTCGCTGTGGCCGGTTCCGCCGCGGTGGGCTCTGCCGTGTTGTGCTCCGCAAGAGCGGGTTCGGCCGAGGCGGTCGAGACCGGCTCCGCATCGGCTTGTGGTTGCGCCGAAGTCGCGGAAAGACCGACCTTCATTTCCGCATCGTCGATCCTCAGGATCTTCGCCTTGATGGAATCCCCCTCGTGGAAGTGTTCCTGCGGCTTGGAGCCCCGCGGCAAACCCGTCTCGGAGACGTGCATGAGTCCCTCGACGAGGGAGTCCATCTGGACGAAGACCCCGAAGTCGGCGACGCGGGTCACGGTGCCGTCCACGACGTCGCCCACTTGATGCTTCTCTTTGAAGGTCTGCCAGTCGTTGGGTTGAAATTCCTTGATGGAGAGAGAAATCCGCCGGTTCTCCTGATCGATGGAGGTGATGATCGCCTCGACGTCATCCCCCTTCTTCAGGACTTCGGAGGGATGCTTGATCCGTTTCGTCCACGACATATCGGAAACGTGCACGAGTCCGTCGACGCCTTCCTCGATCTCGACGAAGGCCCCGAAGTCCGTCAGGTTGCGAACCTTTCCCTGAACCCTGCTGCCCACGGTGTACTTCTCCAGGACGCTCTCCCACGGATCGGGAAGCGTGTCCTTGAGCGAGAGGGAGATCCGCCGCGCCTCCGGATTGACGTCGGAGACGATGGCTTCCACGGAATCGCCCGGGGAGACCACTTTGGACGGATTCTTGACCTTCTTCGACCACGACATCTCGGAGACGTGAACAAGCCCCTCGACCCCCTCTTCGAGCTCGACGAAGGCGCCGTAGTCCGTGACGTTGCTGACGCGCCCGGTCACACGCGAGCCGGGCGGGTAGCGCTCCGGCACGTGCGACCAGGGGTCTTCCGTCAATTGCTTGGTTCCCAACGAGACGCGCTCCGTCTCGCGGTCGAACTTCAATACCACGACCTCGATCTCGTCGCCGACCTTCACCAGATCCGAGGGGTGATTGACCCGGCCCCAGGACATGTCGGTGACGTGAAGGAGGCCGTCCAGGCCTCCGAGATCGACGAAGGCGCCGTAATCCGTCAGGTTCTTGACGGTTCCGCGCAGGACTCGCCCTTCTTCCAGGAGCTGCAGCGTCTCCTTTTTCTTGGCTTCCTGCTCGATCTCGACAACGGCCTTTCGCGAGAGGACGATGTTTCCGCGCTTCTTGTCGACGGAGATGACCTTGAACTCGAGGTCCTTGCCGCGCAGCGCTTCCAGGTTCTTGACGGGCTTGACGTCCACGAGCGAGCCCGGCAGGAAGGCCTTGACGCCGATGTCGACGGCCAGCCCTCCTTTGATGCGGTCGATAACGCGCCCGCGCACCGTCGAGCCGGAGCGGTACGACTTTTCGACCTCGTCCCAGACCTTCATCTTCTCGGCTTTGTCCTTGGAGAGGACCACGTAGCCGTTCTGGTCTTCGGTGCGTTCGAGCAGGACATCGACCGAATCTCCCGGCTTGACCGTCACTTCGCCGGAAAAGTCGGTGAACTCCGAGACGGGGATGATGCCCTCTGATTTGTAGCCGATATCGACGATGACCTCCGAGCCGGTCACCGAGAGGATGCGCCCCCGTATGATCTGGCCCTCCTGAAGGTTCTTGAACGAGTTCTCGTATTGCGCCAGGAGGTGCTCGTACTCCTGGGGCGACATTTCCTGTTCTGCTTCCATTGAATCGGTTTCCCGACCTCCTTTGTCCTTTTCAGCCGTCATGGGAAAGAGAGTCCCCTCTCATAAGTATTTGTGGTCCAAAGGTATATCCTAGTGTGCCCCCGCGACCCGAGTCAAATCCCGGTCCGCACCCGCGACTCCATTTCGTCCACGATGTCCGGAACACCTCTTTGGGTGGTGTCGACGACCACATAGCGGCCGTCGAGCGTCAACGGAGAGTCGGCCCGGGTCCTGTCGGCCAGGTCCCGGGCGGGCATTTCGGCAAGCACTTTTTCGTAGGGTTCCGCGCGCCCGCTTTCGGCCAGCTCCTGGCTTCGGCGCAGCGCCCGCACCTCGGGGGAGGCTGTCAGGAAGAACTTGAAGGGAGTCTCGGGAAAGACCCGCGTGCCGATGTCGCGCCCCTCCATGACGCCTCCTCGATCTCGCGCGAGGCGCCTCTGTTGGGCGACCATCCGGCGTCGCACCTCCGGGATCGCTGACACCGCGGAGGCGTAAAGGGCGATCTCGGGTTGCCGGATGTCCTGTGAGACGTCGCGGGAGCTCAAGAGGACCCGGGTACCGTCCGGCCCCGGCTCCAGTCCGACCTCGAGCTCGTCGGCCAGCTCCGCGACGCGGCCCGGGTCGGTGATCGGCAGCGTGACGCCAGCCTCCCGCGCCGCCAGCCCGACCGCGCGGTACATCGCGCCTGTGTCGATGTACGGCACTCCCAGCCGCTCCGCCAGCGCCCGCGCGACCGTGGACTTGCCGGCGCCGGAGGGGCCGTCGATCGCGACGATAAGAGGCTCGGTCACTTCGTCCGCTTGTAACGCGTGAGGTACGGACGGGGGGACTGGGGGACTGGGCGACGGGGAGTGAAATGACGGGAGGCGGCCGGAGCTCGAGGACTCTCCCCCCGTCCCCCCGTCTCCCCGTCCCCCCGTCCCAGACTCTCACGCAGTGCGTGGACTTCTGCTTCGGTCAGCCTTCGGAACGCCCCCACCGGCAACTTGTCATCCCGGATCGGGCCGATCGCGACGCGCTTCAATTTCGAAACGGGATGGCCGATCATCTCGAACATTCGCCGGATCTGACGAGTCTTTCCCTCTCGAAGGAGGACACGAAACCACGTGTTGCCTTCCCCCGACGCTCCGGTGGTCGAGACCCGGTCGATCGTCGCCGGGCGGGTCTTCTCCCCGTCGAGCGAAACACCGCGGCGGAGCCGCTCGAGCCGCTTCTCCGCGGGAACGCCGGAAACTTTGACGCGGTATTCCTTGGAGCACCCGACAGACGGATGGGTGACGAGCCGCGCGAGCTCTCCGTCGTCGGTCAACAACAGCAGGCCCTCGGTCTGAACGTCCAACCGGCCGACAGGGCGCACGCCCCGCCGCAGGTTGTTGGGAAGCAGGTCGAGGACCGTATCCCTTTTCTCCGGATCGGAGACGGTTGTGACGAAGCCGCGCGGCTTGTTGAGCAGGAGGTAGGTCCGGGGGCCCGACGGCGCCGCGACTCGCTTGCCGTCGACCTTGACGGAGTCGTTCTCGGGGTCGGCCCGTTCGCCGAGCCGGGCGATCTTCCCGTTGACCCGAACTCGACCCTCGCGAATCCACTCCTCCGCTTCGCGGCGCGAAGCGAGCCCCGCCTGGGAGAGGATCTTCTGAAGACGGATGGAAGGCATTGAAATCAGTCGACAGTCAACAGTCGACAGTCGACAGCTCCAAGCGGGAAGACCGCCGGAAGACGGGCGCGGAACAGTGAGACGTCAGCTGCCGGCCTCCTCGTCCTCGTCGTCTTCGTCTTCCTCGTCGTCCTCGTCTTCTTCTTCGTCCAGTTCCGCTTCGGCCGGCGCCGCGGTGACGGCCTGCGGCAGCGCGGATTCTTCCACGGTCGCCGCCAGATCCTCTTCGATCTCGCCCGGCTTGGGAAGCTCCTCGAGATCGTTCAGACCAAAACGCACGAGGAACTCCGAAGTCGTGCGGTAGAAGAACGGTGTTCCGACGACCGGCTTCTTGCCCGCGGTCGTGATGAGCCTCTTTTCGAAAAGAGTCTTGATGACCGAGGCAGAGTTGACGCCGCGGAGCTCTTGAATCTCGGGGACCGTGATCGGCTGCCGGTACGCGATGATCGCGAGGGTTTCCAGCGCGGCCAGGGAGAGACGGCTGCGCTCGGTGACCTCGTGAAAACGGCGCAGCAGGGAATCGAACTCGGGTCGGGTGACGAACCTCCAGCCGCCGGCCACCTTTTCGAGGCGGATCCCGCGCTCCGAGCCCTGGGCGGCCACCTCGAGTCTCGCCAGAGCCCCCTGGACCGCCTCACGCGTGGCTTCGAGCACGTCGGCGAGGTCTTTCTCCGAGACAGGGCGGGCGGAGGAAAAGAGGAGAGCCTCGAGGGCGGGACGGATTTTTTCCGGATTCTTCTCGCGAGGGCGTTCCGGTTGAGTCTCGGTGGATTCTGGTGTGATCGTCTCGGCCATGGGGCAAGTCTACAGTCGACAGTCGACAGTCAACAGGGGGAAGACAGCGGGCCCGAACTGTCGACTGTGAGCTGTCGACTGTCGACTCATCGATAAGTATCGCGCACTTGCTCTCTCGAGAAAGCAACCTGCGTGCGCATCACGTGAATCTCTTCGAAGGGGGCAGCCTGGAAAACCTTTACGACGCCCAGCCGGATGAGCTCGAGCGTGGCGAGAAACGCGGTCACGGCCTCGGCGCGGTAGGCAAACTGACCGAGCAGCTCGAGCAGCGGAAGATCGCGGGCCGAGGCTTCCAGTCGCTCGACGAGCTGGATCATCTTGTCGGCGACGGAGAACCGCAGGTGGCGGATCTCGAGAGCCGCGGGATGCGCCAGCCGGTAGCGCTCCGTGACGCCTCGAAACACATCGATCAGGTCGAAAAGGGAGACTTCCAGGGTTTCTCCCTCAGGGGATTTCGGCACCTCCGTCTCGGCGCGGGGCCACAGCCCGGCCCGTAGGGTGTCAATCTCGTGGAACGACTCCGCGGTCTGCTTGTAGCGCTCGTACTCGGCCAGGCGTCTGGCCAGGTCCATCCGGGGGTCTTCCTGAGGCTCGCCGGGAGCGCGCGGCAAGAGCATCCGGGACTTGATGTAGATCAGCTCCGCCGCGAGGGCGACGTAGTCGGAGGCCACGTCCAGGTCAAGCTCGCGCATGGAGTCCAGGTATTGCGTGTACTGCTCCGTGATCTCGAAGATCGGGATATCGGTGATCGAGACCTGGTTGATTCGAATCAGATGGAGCAGAAGGTCCAGGGGACCGCTGAAAGCCGGGATCGCGACCGGAGGCAGGGCGGATTGGGAGGTCTCGTCGGCCATCACGGGCTCATGGTTCGGGGCTCAAACGCACCGCCGCCCGTACACTTTCCATCGTCTCCTCGGCGGCCGCGCGGGCCTGTTCGTCGCCGGCGTGGAGGACCGCCCGCACGACGTCGATGGGCGAAGAGAGGATCTCCTCCCGCTTCTGCCGGAAGCGTTCCAGAGCCGGGTTCAGGTTGGAGATGAGGTGTTTCTTGCAGTCCACACATCCCCGCGCGGCGGTCCTGCATTCGACGTCGACGATCTGGACCTCGGCCGGAGGTGAGTAGAGGACGTGAAAAGGAAAGAGATTGCAGTTGTCCGGATTTCCCGGGTCCTGACGCCTGGCGCGAGCGGGATCGGTCACCATCGCCATGACCTTCTGCGCCACGGACTCCGCCGGCTCGGTCACGCCGATCGTGTTGTTGTACGACTTGGACATCTTGCGGCCATCGACGCCGTTGATCTTCGGAGTCGGAGTGTAGAGGGCCTTGGGCTCGGGAAAGACCTCCCCGTAGAGGGAGTTGAAGCGCCGGACGATCTCCCGGCAGATCTCGAGGTGGCTGGCCTGATCCTCCCCGACGGGGACATGCTGCGCCCGATAAACCGCGATGTCGGCCGTCATGAGGACGGGGTATCCCAGAAACCCGTGGGTCCCGAGCTCCTTTGAGCGGAGCTGCTCGATCTGGTCCTTGTAGGTCGGAACGCGCTCCAGCCAGCCGAGCGGCGTGATCATGGAGAAGTAGAGCGCCAGCTCCGCGTGCTGCGGCACCCGCGACTGCAGGAAGATGGTCGCCTTCTCCGGATCCATCCCGACGGCCAGCCAGTCGAGCACCGCCTCCCGGGTGTACGCCGCGAGCGGTCCCGTGTCGGCGTAGTCCGTCGTCAGCGCGTGAAGGTCCGCGACGAAAAAAAAGCAGCGATAGGCGCCGGAGTCCTGCAGGTCGACCCAGTTCTTGACGGCACCGAAGTAGTTGCCGAGGTGGACGCGTCCCGTGGGGCGCAAACCGGAGAGCACGGTCTCGGTCACGCGAGCCGCCTCATCTCGAAGACCCACGGCGTCTCCTGCCGGTGATTTGTAGCAAGGCGGCCTAACCTCCGAAGACGAGCCGCACGACCGCGGTCTGAATCGGACGAAAGATCTTGCCCAGCACCGGAGTCGAGATCAGCAGGATCAAGATCAAAAAGCCGAAGGGCGCGATCGCGGCGTAGAGCGTCCGAATGCCCGGCACCAGCGAGACCAGCACTCCGCTGCCGTCCAAAGGCGGAATCGGAAGCAGGTTGAAGACGCCCAGGCTCACATTCACCAGAACGAAGAAGAACAGGATGTAGGCCAGTGGCGCCATCGCACCGGGCGCGAATTGAGTCCCCTGAAGAGCGGCGAGCAGGTCGGACATCGCCTGCGGCTGGACGACGCGGATCAGCCGGAGAAGGACGATTCCAATCGCGGCCAGCAAGAAGTTGGAGACCGGGCCGGCGCCCGACACGACGAGGTTGGCCAGGCGCGGGTTCTGAGTATTCGCCAGGTTGACGGGAGTGGGCTTGGCCGCGCCGAAGATCATGCCGGAAAAAATGTAGAGCATCAGGGGAACCACGATGCTCCCGATCGGGTCGATGTGGCGAATGGGGTTCAGGCTGATCCGGCCCTGGTCGCGGGCCGTGGTGTCGCCGAACTGGAGCGCCGACCAGGCATGCGCCGACTCGTGAAACGAGATGGAGAACAGGATGACGACGAGCTGGATAGCGAAGTCGACGACTTTGTGTGCCAAGCGGGGGGACTATAACGGAAGTGACGAGTGACGAGAGGCAAGTGACAAGCGGAGAACCGCTCGGCTCACTCGTCACTCGTCACTTGTCACTCGTCACTTCGGCAGATCCGGCAAATGGAGGCGCCGGCGGATCGCCCGGATGTACTGCACCGGCTCCTCCCGCCATGCTTTGTCTTCCGCCCAGGCGGGAAACTTTCCGCCGAGCTCTCCGAGATACGTGTAGGTCACGCGGGAGCGGTCGGGGCCGAGCGGCTCGACGACCGTCTCGCCGGCGACGCGTTCGATCCGAATGCCCTCCTGGGGATCGCCCGGTCGCGCGTCGTTCTTCCAGGTCAGGACGAGGCGTCCCCCCTCGCCCTGCTCCACTCGATAGGAGACGACGGCGTCGCGGTTGCGCAGCGGAAACGGGTATGGCCAGACAAAGTGAATCCGTGTGGCGCCGCCCTCGGAATCGAGCACGTCCACCTTCTTGATCGCCGGCGCGAAGAAGTCCTTGTAGTGTTTGAAGTCGCTCAGGATCGAGCCCACCTTGTCCGCGCTGACGGGCAGCTCCGCGGTCGAACGAAGCCATGGAGGCGACTCCGGCTTGCGCGCGATCTCCACCTGGACGCCGTGAGCGGCGAACCACTTCTCGAACGGAAGATCGGCCGGAATCGCCGAGGCGAGAGCGGCCAGAGTCAGGAAAGCGACCATGCGCGCCTCCGAACGAGAATCCAGAGACCGAGCGAGGCCCCGACCAGTACGAGATCCTCGACAGCCGTCGACCAGCCGAGCGGCCGTGCGAGAAAGACTCCAAAGCACCCGCAGTTGGGAAGCTTCAGGCCTCTCAGAACCGAGACCGCAGACCAGAGCGCATAGAGGGCGTGCATGGCCGCGGACGTGAGCGCCGAGGCGGCGAGGTTTCTCCCGGAGAAGAGCCAGAACGCGAGCGCCAGCTCGGCGACCGGAATGACAACGGCGATCGGGACGAGAGCGCCCGGCAGAAAGGCATCGTACGTCCCCAGGACGCGGGCGAATCCGCCAATGTCCAGAAGCTTACCGACGGCGGTGGCGAGCAGGATCGCGGCGATCGCGAAGCGCAGAAATCCGGCGAGGCCCCGCGCACCGCGGCCCTCGCCTACTGAGCGTTCAGAGTCCAGTCGTACGGGATGAACTCCACTTTCCATCCGGCCGGAATCTTATCTTCCCGATACTGATTGACGTAGGCGATCAAGGACGGCGCCTTCTTGGTGAAGTCCTCCGTGTAGAACTGCAGGATCTGCGACAACCGCACGGTCTGCTTGTCCGGCTGCGGGTCGACGTTGCGCTTCTCGTTGTAGAACTCCTTGGCCTGCCGGTCGAGCTGGGCGTCAATCTTGTCCGCCTCGAAGGGCTCGCGGGGCAGCCGCGGGCAGCCGCGCGCCATGCAGTTCAAGGCGACGTGCACCCGCGGATCTCCCATCGGCCGGATGACCTTGTTTTCGGCGTCGTAGAGAGAGGTGTAACGGCGGCCGATCTCGAAACGGTTCTTGTAGAAGAACGTGACCTTGACTTTGTCCAGATCGGGCGGGAAGTTGGACTTGATGATGTCGTACATCGCGACCGCGTTGTAGGTGTTGATGCAGTAGGCGAGCTTTGCCTCCCGCGTCGAGAACGACTCCGGGGAGGTTTCGGCAACCCTGGCCAGATAAGTCTCCAGATCGGACG
>JBKPDV010000102.1:0-4402 GCA_046728075.1 Acidobacteriota bacterium
GGTCGGGCCGCCTCTCTCGGAGAGCCCGCGCTCCTGTCCCGAGAGGCCGAAAGGTGAGGTTTGGGTGACGACGCCGATGACGAGCCTGTTGGAGGAAGCCCTCGAAGCCTGGGCCTTCGCTCGGGAGGGCGTGATCGACGAATTGAAGAGCTTTCCCGAGAAAGACCTCGCCTTCGCGCCGACGGAGAAGAGCCGCTCCGTGATCGAGCTCGCGCAGCACGTCATCGAGTCCGGCATGATGATGGCAGGGGAGCTCGCGCGCCCGGATGGAGACTTTCAACGCAAGTCCTACGAAGGATTCCTCCACGAATACGCCAAGGGCGTCGGGGGAAGCCGCACGAAGGCGCAGCTCCTCGCGC
This sequence comes from Acidobacteriota bacterium, assembly GCA_046728075.1. GTDB lineage: Bacteria > Acidobacteriota > Thermoanaerobaculia > UBA5066 > Gp7-AA6 > JBKPDV01. Next base: position 360 of record JBKPDV010000102.1, read on the forward strand.
TCCTGAAGAAGTCGCACGACGACGGTGTGAAGAGGATCCGCCACGCCGGAGAGCTCCTGATGCTGCAGTTCATCAACAGATTCGACGGGCAGAAGGGAACGCGTCTCGCCTGGATGAACCACGCGATCGGCCACGAGGAGTATCACCGCGGCCAGCTCGCCCTCTACGCGCGCCTGCTCGGCCGCGTGCCCGCGCTCACGAAGCGAATCCACGGCGCGTGATTCCCCGCTCCTCCCTTTCCCTCCGGGACAGGGCAGGGTGAGGGGGCGCTCGGGAGTCCAAAGCAGAACTAGGCTGCTTTTGCCGGCACGATCTCGGTGAGGGCCGCGGCGAAGACTTCCATCTCCTTGGGCTTCCCGATGGTGATGCGCAGCCAGTTGGGCAGCGACGGGAACTTGCGGCCGACGAGAATGTTCTTCCTGCGAAACGCAGCGATGATCGGCGCGACGTCGCCGCCGACGTCGATCATCATGAAGTTGGTCTCCGAGGGGATCGTGCGGCGGCCCTGCCGCTTCATCTCCGCGACGAGCCAGCGCCGTGCGTCGTTCAAGGCTTTGCGCTGACGGGGGACCAGGTCCGGCTCGGCGAGGCTCGCGATCGCGGCCGACAGCACCGTCGCGTTGGCGTTGGAAAACGAGGCGAAGTTCGCGAGCGCGGCGATCTTCTCGGGAGTCCCGACGGCGTAGCCCAGGCGCAGTCCCGCCATTCCATAGATCTTCGAGAACGTTCGAGCCACGACGACGTTGGGGTGGCGCGCGATCAGCTCGCAGGCGGTTCGATACCGGGGATCTTCGACGAAGTGGTGGTACGCCTCGTCGACGAGGATCGTGGCCGAGGAAGGCACCTTGTCAGCGAAGGCCGACAGCTCGTCGCCTGTGACGATCGTGCCCGTCGGGTTGTTCGGATTGCACACATAGACGAGGCCGGTCTTTGCGTCGCACGCCGCCGCCATCTTCGGAAGATCGTGACGGAAATCCGCCGTGAGCGGCACCTTGACGCCCGGCGCCTGTATCGCGCGCGCGTACTGCAGGACCGCCTCGAAGGTCGGCTCCGCGACGACGGCCGGCCTCTCCGGCGAAGTGAAGGCGAGGTCGGCCATCTGCAGGATCTCGGAAGAGCCGCAGCCGAGCACGATCCGATCGGGAGTCACGCCGTGGTGTCTGGCGATCGCGCCGCGCGCTTCGTCTTCCAGAGAGTCCGGATATCGATTCGCGACGCTTTCGGACCGACTCGCGGCCTCGAGCGCCTTCGCGGACGGACCGTAAGGGTTCTCGTTGGAGTTCAAGAGAATCGCATCGTCGGGCATGCCGCGGCGAACCGCTGCCTGCGCGGCCATGCGGCCCAAGCGCGTATCGAACAGAGTCGCGCCCGCGACCGCTCCCAGGGCTCCGGCGAGCGTGCGGCGAGTCATAGTCGGAGTCGGCATCGGAATCCTCCTTCGTTCTCTTCGGACGCAATCATCTCTCTTTTCGCGTAGTCTTTCCCCGACAAAACTGCTTAGAGAGAGAGGCCCTGATCCATGAGCCTTGCCCCGGGTGTCCGTCTCGGTCCGTACGAGATCCTGTCGCCGCTCGGCGCCGGCGGGATGGGAGAGGTGTACAAGGCGCGGGACAGGAAGCTCGATCGGGACGTCGCGGTCAAGGTTCTCCCCCAGTCCGTCGCCGCCGATCCCGACACACTTGCGCGGTTCGAGCGCGAGGCGAAGGCCGTCGCGGCGTTGTCTCATCCGAACATCCTTGCCATTCACGACTTCGGCAACCAGGACGGCGTCGCCTACGCCGTCATGGAGCTTCTGGAAGGCGAGACGCTGCGCGGGAAACTCGACGCGGGTCCGATCACCCAGAAGAAGGCCGTGGAGTACGCACTCCAGGTGGCGAAGGGTCTCTCCGCCGCGCACGAGAAGGGCATCGTCCATAGAGACCTGAAGCCCGAGAATCTCTTCGTCAGCCGAGACGGCCACGTCAAGATCCTCGACTTCGGCCTGGCGAAGAAGGTCGAGCCGGTTGCCCCTGGCAAGGAGACGAGCGCACCGACGGGCTCGGGCCACACGGAACCCGGGGCGGTCATGGGGACGGTGGGCTACATGTCGCCCGAGCAGGTGAAAGGATTCCCGGTCGATCACCGTTCCGACATCTTCTCGTTCGGGACGATTCTCTACGAGCTGCTCTCGGGCAAGAGGGCGTTCCAGCGGGACACGAACGCCGAGACGATGGCGGCAATCATGCGAGACGAGCCGCTGGAGCTGTCGGAGTCGAGGCGGAACATCTCTCCCGCTCTCGACCGCATCGTCAAGCATTGCCTCGAGAAGGACCGCGAAAGTCGATTCCAGACGGCCAGAGACATCGCGTTTAGCCTCTCGGAGCAGTTCTCGCCGGCCGTTACGAGCGGCGCACGGGAAATCGCCTCGCCGATCTCTTCACAGGGTCTCCGGATCGCGGTGCTGCCGTTCAAGTATGGCGAAGCCAACGCCGACCTCGCGGCCCTGGCCGACGGACTCTCCGAGGAGATCGTGACCGGCCTTTCGAGGTTCCGGTATCTGTCGGTCGTCGCGAGCGCCTCGGCGGACCGCCCGAAGGGAGACGCTGGCGCCGAGCGCGCCTTTGGCCCCAAGCTCGGCGCGCGCTACGTGCTGGAAGGAAGCATCCGCAAGGGCGGATCCGCCATTCGAGTCAGCGCTCAGCTCGTCGACGCCCAAACGGGCGCGAAGCTATGGGCCGAGACGTACAACGAGGACCTCCAGACGTCGAGTATTTTTGCGGTTCAGGACGATGTCGCGGCCCGCATCGTCGCAACAGTCGCCGACAGCTATGGGGTCCTCGTGCATTCCATGCGGTCGGCGATGCGGGAGAAGGACGACGTCCATCTCACACCCGTGGAGTGGCAGTTCCAGTATTTCGCCTATCGCGAGCAGATCACTCCCTCGGCCTACGCGGAGTTGAAGAGCCGGCTGGAGCGCGCAGTGGAGCGGGACGGCCGCCAGTCGGACCTATGGGCGTGCCTTGCGCAGATCTTCGTCGACGAATACGCGTTTGGCTTCGGGACCGACCCGGCCGCTCTCGATCGAGCCCTGGCTGCGGCCCGCCGCGCGGTCGAACTGGATCGGGGCAACCAGTTTGCACTCGTCGCGCTCGCGCAGACGCACTTCTTCCGGCAGGACCTCGCGGCGTTTGGTCCCGCGGCCGAGCGCGCGATGGCCTTGAACCCGCTCAACACGGACGCGGTCGGAATCCTGGGGCTGCAGATCGTGCACACGGGCGAGTTCGAGCGAGGCGCCGCGATCGTGCGGCGCGCGATGGAGCTCAACGCCAACCACGCGGGATGGATGCATTTCGCTCCCCTCTGGGAGCACTTCCACAAGGGCGAATACGAGCAGGCGCTCGAGCGCGCGAACCGGGTGGACGTACCCGGTCTGTTCTGGCCCTATCTCGTTGTCGCCTCGGCTTGCGGTCACCTCGGCCGGCGAGCCGAAGCGGCGGCCGCGGTCCGGGATCTGCTGGCGCTCGACCCCGAGTTTGCGGCGCACGCGCGCTCGAACGTCGGGACCTGGCACTTCGCGAGCGGTCTCATGGAACCCATTCTCGAAGGGCTCCGCAAGGCGGGGCTTTCGATTCCCGAGGCCGATCACTCGTCCGGCTCGCCGAAGCCGATCGGAACGGTCACGGCGAAAGGACGGCGGGCGGATTCGGGCACGGACTCGGGAAAGGCCCGCGCCGACGAGGGTTTCTGGGTCGCCGTGCTTCCGTTCAAGTCCAGCGGCGTCAACGCCGAGCTCACGGCGCTGGCAGAGGGGCTGACCGAGGAAATCGTGACTGGCCTGTCGCGATTCTCTTATCTCAGGGTGATCGCGCGCAGCTCAACTTCGCGCTACGCCAATGAGTCGGTTGATGTGCGATCCGCCGGTAAGGACCTGGGCGCGCGCTATGTGATGGAAGGCAGCCTGCGTCAGGCCGGGACCAGGCTGCGGCTCGCGGTTCAGCTCGTCGATGCGTCGAGCGGTGCTCATCTCTGGGCTGAAAACTTCGAACGCACCTTTAGTCCCGAGA
>JBKPDV010000103.1:0-5500 GCA_046728075.1 Acidobacteriota bacterium
CCGGTGGTGCTCGGCCTGGTCTCGTACGGCCGGCTCGGGGTGGACCTGTTCCCCGACGTCGATTTCCCGGTCTGCACGGTCACGACGGTCCTGCCCGGGGCGAGCGTCGAGGAGATGGAGACCTCGGTCACCAAGCCGATCGAGGACATCATCAACACCGTCTCGGGGATCGACGAACTGCGGTCCACGACGATGGAGGGGGTCTCGGTGATCACGGTGCAGTTCCTCCTGTCGAAGAACGGCAACGTGGGGACGCAGGAGGTCCGCGACAAGGTCAACACGATCCTGGCCGACCTGCCGGACCGGACCGAGGCGCCGATCATCGACAAGTTCGACACCGGCTCGATGCCGGTGATGACGATCGCCGTCTCGGGCCGGCGCGACTTCCGCGAAGTGACCGAGATCGCGCGGAGACGGATCAAGGAGCGACTTGAAACGGTCAACGGCGTCGGCGCGGCGACGCTCGTCGGCGGCCGGGTCCGCGCGATGAACGTGGTCGTCGATACCGACAAGCTCGCGTCCTACAATCTCCCGATCGACGAGGTCCGGATGGCCCTGGAGCGGCAGAACCTGGAGGTGCCCGGCGGCCGGGTCGATCAGGGTCCGCGCGAGCTGGTCTTGCGCACCCTCGGCCGGCTCAACACCGCCGCCGAGTTCAATGACTTGATCGTCGCCAACAGGAATGGCTACCTGGTCCGGCTCAAAGACATCGGCCGGGTCGAGGACTCGTATGAGGAGCCGCGCACCCTGGCCCGCCTCGACGGCGTCAACGCCGTCAGCCTAGTTGTCCAGAAGCAATCGGGGGTCAACACCGTCCAGGTCGTCGATGACGTCCTGAAGCGGCTCGAATCGCTCAAGCCGGCCCTGCCGGCCGACATCACCACCGAGATCATCCGCGACCAGTCGCGGTTCATCCGGAAGTCGATCGAGGAGGTGAAGTTTCACCTGCTGCTGGCCGGCGTGCTGGTCTCGGCGACGATCCTGCTGTTCATCCGCGACTGGCGGACCACGGTGATCGCCACCCTGGCCATCCCGACGTCGATCATCCCGACGTTCCTGTTCATGAGCTACATGGGCTTCACGCTCAACAACATCACGATGCTCGGCCTGATCCTGGCCATCGGCATCGTGATCGACGACGCGGTCGTGGTCCACGAGAACATCTTCCGCCACATGGAAGAGGACGGGATGGACGGGATGGAGGCGTCGCGCGTCGGGACCCGCGAGATCGCGTTGCCGGTTTTGGCGACGAGCCTCTCGCTGATCGTCATTTTCCTGCCGATCGCGTTCATGGGGGGGATCGTCGGCCGGTTCTTCTCCAGCTTCGGCCTGACGGTCGCCTTCGCCGTGGCGATGAGCCTGTTCGTCTCGTTCACCCTGACGCCGATGCTCTGTAGCCGGTTCCTCAAGCTCGAGCCGGGCGCGTCGGGGCACGCGAAGTCGAAGTCGGGCGTCATCTGGCGCCTGATCGACGGCAGTTACGGCTGGATGCTCCGCGGGGCCTTGCGGTTCAAGCCCCTCGTCGTGATCCTCTCGATCCTGGTCATCCTCAGCACGGGACCGATCTTCGGGATCATGGGGATATCGCTGATCCCGCGCGACGACCAGAGCGAGTATGAGGTGAGCATCACGACGCCCGAGGGGTACAGCCTCGAACGGACCAGCCGCCTCTTCGCCGAGATGGAGGGGCGGCTCAAGAAGTTACCGGGGACCGTCCACATCTTCACGTCGATCGGCCAGACCTCGGGCGGCCGAGTCGTCAAGGGCGAGGGCGACGTGACCCGCGGCACGATCTACGTCCGCATGGTGGACCTGGAGCAGCGGACGGCCGGGTGGTTGGAAGGATGGAGGGACTCGACGCGTCCGCGTCGTGAACAGAAGGCCCATTACACCCAGTTCGCCATCCAGCAGGAAGCGCGCGAACTGCTCAAGGACTACCCCGACCTCCGCGCCAGCGTCAACGATGTCTCGGCGTTCCAGGGGGGCCGCCGGCCGCAGACCTTCCAGGTCAACCTGTCCGGCCCCGACCTCAATCAACTGAGCCGGTACGCCGACCAGTTGATGATGAAGCTCCAGGAGGCGAACACGCGAGACAAGGTGCCGGGGATCGTGGACCTCGACACCACGCTCTCGCTCCGCAAGCCTGAGGTCCAGGTGATCGTCGATCGCGAGCGGGCGAGCGACCTGGGCATTCGGGTCGGCACGATCGCCGACACGCTTCGCATCCTGGTCGGCGGCATGCCCGTCTCGAAGTTCCGCGACAGCGGCGAGCAATACGACGTCTGGCTCCGCGCCGAGGCGAGGGATCGCGCCTCGATGAAGAGCCTGTACGAGTTGACCCTTCCCTCGCCGACGGTCGGGCTGGTCAACCTGTCGAGCCTCGCGCGGCTGAACGATAGCCGAGGGCCGACCGAGATCGAGCGCCTCAGCCGCGAGCGGATCGTCACCGTCCTAGGCAACCCCGAAGGCATCCCCCTGGGCGAGGCCGTCCAGCGGGCCGAGACGATTCTCCAGGACATGAACCTGCCGCCGCAGTATTCGTATGCGTTCAGCGGTCAGGCCAAGACGATGGGCGAGACGGGCTATTACTTCCTGATCGCCTTCGGCCTGTCGATCCTGTTCATGTACCTGATCCTCGCCGCGCAGTTCGAGAGCTGGACGCAGCCGGTCTCGATCCTGATGGCCTTGCCGGTCACGGTGCCGTTCGGCCTGCTCTCGCTGGTCCTCTTCCGCACGCCGATGGACATCTACGCGATGTTCGGCCTGTTCATGCTGGTCGGGATCGTCAAGAAGAACGGGATCTTACAGGTCGATGCCACGAACCAGCTCCGGGCCAAGGGGCTGACCCGGCACGAGGCGATCGTCGAGGCGAACCACACGCGGCTGCGGCCGATCCTGATGACGACCGTCATGCTGATCGCCGCCATGGTCCCGATCGCCCTGGGCCAGGGCCCTGGCGCCGGGGCCCGCGCCAGCATGGCCAAGGTGATCATCGGCGGCCAGGCGCTCTCGCTCGTCCTGGCGCTGCTGGTGACGCCGGTCTTCTACACCATCCTCGATATGTGGGTCAACCTGACCCGGCGGCTCGGCCTCCGCTTTTCGGTCGAGCCGCGGCCTCGGCCCCAGCCCGAAGGGGCCAAGGCCCCCGCCCAGCCCGAGACGATCGAGGCCTACGCCTGACGGAAGAATGACGAATGGCAGATGGCAAATTGTGGACAATAGTAAACTTCTTTCGTCTCTCACCCACCAACCATCATTCAGATTTCATCGTTGGGACGGGGCAAGGAAATCGCTCGTATTCGGCCTCGGTTTTGCTGAAAATGTCCACGTCCGACATAGAATCCGCTGGATCACCCGGACAGGACCGCGCCGATGTCGATGTCAGAGACCGAGTCAACGCTGAGCGAATCGACCGGAGAGTGTGCGAAGCCCGATCGGGGCCGTCCGCGCCGGGTGCGAATCGCGTTCGGGGCCGCGACGCACCCGGGCAAGGTCCGCGCGAATAACGAGGACCATTATCTGATTGCCCGACTCGCCAAGTCGATGCAGGTCTGCAAGACGAGCCTGCCCGAGGACAGCAAGCCCCAGCTCTCCGAGGAGGAGGGCTACTTGATGGTCGTCGCCGACGGCATGGGAGGCGCCGCCGCGGGTGAGCGCGCCAGCGCCCTGGCCGTCGCGAGCGTCGAGCAGTTCGTCCTGAACGCGTTCAAGTGGTTCCTCCACCTGGGGCAGAAGGAGGAGCACGAGCTATACAACGAGCTGCGCGAAGGGCTCGAATACGCGGACCGGGCCGTCCTGAACCTCGCCCACGAGGACCCGGCGCTCCGGGGCATGGGGACAACCCTGACGATGGCCTACACCGTGGCCTCCGACCTGTTCATCGTCCACGCCGGCGACTCGCGCGCCTATCTCCTCCGCGAAGGCCAGCTCCACCAGTTGACCAGGGACCACACGCTCGTCCAGGTCCTCGTCCAGGGGGGTACGATCTCACCCGAGGCCGCCAAGCGGCACAAGATGCGCAACGTCGTCACCAACGTCATCGGCGGCCCGCGCGAAGGGGTCGACGCCGAGATCCACATGGTCATCGTGGACGACGGCGACGTCCTCCTGCTCTGCTCCGACGGCCTGACCGATCCGGTGCCCGACGCCTTGATCGCCGAGACCCTCGTCGCCCACCCCGACCCCGACGACGCCTGCGCCCGCCTGGTCGCCCTGGCGCTCGAACGCGGCGGACCCGACAACGTCACGGCGATCGTGGCCCGCTATCAGGTGCAATGATGACAAATGGGAAATGACGAATGACAAACTTTAAGAGTTGTACTTAGAATTAATTTTATCATTCGCCATTTTCCATCTCGAGCCGGCATGGCCCTGCATGCTTCGTCCCAGATCGGTCCGTAGGCCGCCTTGTTGAACGGCGGGCAACCGGTGGCGAAGGGACGTTTTCCACCGCCTTGACTCCGCCTTTTCGCGCGGCGTACATTAGATGTTTGATGCATCACTGCAAGGAGATCGCAGGCCGGATTCGAACCCTGAATCGACCGGCTGTTACTGCATCTGGGGGAAGCTCATGATGCGCCGTGCTGTCTCGCTGGCCGCCGTGCTGGCCGCCATCCTGTCCTGGCTGGTGCCCGCCCGGGGCGACGAGGACGTGAGGAACGCGCCCGAGTTCATCCAGGCCCTGCGCGAGCGGGGTTATTACGACCTGGCGGGCGAATACCTGGAGCGGCTCCGTCAGCAGCCCGACATCCCGGGCGGCTTCCGGGCGACGATCGATTACGAGCAGGGGCTCATCCTGCTCGATGAGGCGGCGAAGACCGGCGACCTGGTCCGCCGCAAGGAATTGCTCGAACAGGCGCGGGGGGAGCTCGAATCGCTCACCAAGGCGAACCCGAACCACGAGCTGGCCCCCGAGGCGCTGGTGCAGTTGGCCCGGCTCCTGGTCGAGCGCGGCCACCTGGCGGTGCTCCTGGGCGAGGAGACGGAGGACAAGGCGGAGAAGAACGCCAAGCTCGCCGAGGCCCGCGGCTCGTTCGATCAGGCCCGGATCGCGTACGGCCAGGCCGATAAGCGGTTCCAGGCCGAATACAAGACCTTCCCCATTCATCCCCGACGACGACCCACGTAAGGAGAAACGCGACCGCGTCCACACCGCGATGATGGACGCGCAGCTCCAGAAGGCCATCGTGGATTATGAGCAGGGGCAGATGTATCCCCTCGGCTCGAAGGAGCGCACCTGCCTGCTTGCCAAGTCGCTGGCCCAGTTCGAGGATCTTTATAAGCGGTACCGGACGCAGTTCGCGGGGCTGACCGGCCCGGATGTGGCAGGCCAAGTGCTATGAGGAGCGCGGCGACCTATCCCATGTTTGGGGTGACGCGCCGTAACTCGTTTCGGGGCAAGGACCGGATTTTCGATTAGTCACTACATTACAGCCTCCTCCCCCTCCGGTGGCGCCGGCGACCGTTGGTCGACGAGCTTCAGCGCCTTCAGGACCAGACG